>ONLG01000006.1 GCA_900318625.1 uncultured Prevotella sp. | reverse complement strand
GCGCTACGACGAACAGGCCGTAGAGACCTATTCGTTGCAGCTCTTCGATGCAGGGCAGAGCCTTTATCCATACCACTACAGCTACAAATATCCCAAGGCAGGATGCCGCAACTCCGACGTGTCGGCATGGAGCTACGACACCGCCACGGGCAAGAAAGCGCGCCTGGACATACCCTGCGATGCCGACGGATATATGCCGCGCATACTCACCATACCCTCTTCGACCAGCGTGATGGTCTATACCATGAACCGCCATCAGGACCTGCTGCGCCTCTTCCGCGCCGATGCTGCCACCGGCAAGGTGCAGAAGCTCATTGAGGAGCAGTCGGACAAATACGTGAAAGAGGAGGCTATGGAGGGCATCACCATCATGCCGGGACACATTCTGCTGCCCAGCGACCGCACGGGATATATGCACCTGTATCTCTACGATATGAAGGGACGGCTGCTCAGGCAGGTGGACAAGGGCGAATATGACGTTACGAGTGTCTACGGATACGACTCTGCGTCGGGCAAAACCTACTTCCAGGCTGCGCTGCCCAATGCGTGGAGCCGCTCGGTAGTGGTGGCCGACAAGCGCGGCAAGCAGCAAGTGATAGGCACGCAGGGCGGTTGGCACGATGCCGTTTTCTCGGGCGACTACAAGTATATGGTGCATGAGTGGAGCGACCGCAACACTCCCTATCGCTCGGAAGTGTGCCGCAGCGACGGCAAGAGCGTGCGACAGATAGAGGACAACAAGGAACTGCGCGACAAGCTGGCGCAGTGCGACCTTGCCACAAAGGAGTTTTTCAGCTTCACCACGTCCGAGGGAGTGAGGCTCAACGGCTGCATGATGAAGCCGGCAGACTTCGATGCCGCAAAGAAATATCCCGTGGTGATGCACCAGTACAGCGGTCCGGGCAGCCAGAAAGTGGTTGACAGCTGGAGCATAGGCAGCATGGGGCAGGGAGGAATGTACGACAGCTACCTCGTGCAGCACGGCTTCATCGTTGTCACCGTTGACGGAAGGGGCACCGGCGGACGCGGTTCGGAGTTCGAGAAAGCCATCTACCTGCGCATGGGAGAGCTCGAAGCACGCGACCAGGTGGAGACGGCTGTGTATCTCGCCGGCCTTCCTTACGTAGACAAAGACAGGATTGGACTGTGGGGATGGAGCTTCGGCGGCTTCTGCACGCTGATGTCTATGAGCGAGGGGAGGCCCGTGTTCAGGGCTGGTGTGGCCATTGCTCCGCCCACCGACTGGCGCTTCTATGACACTGTCTACACCGAACGATATATGCGCACGCCCGAAGAGAACGCTGCGGGCTACGACATCAACCCCATAAAGCGCGCTGAGAAGCTCCACGGAAAGCTGCTGATATGCCACGGACTGGCCGACGACAACGTGCATCCGCAGAACACTTTCGAGTATTCAATGGCTCTGGTGGCTGCCGACAAGGAT
This sequence comes from uncultured Prevotella sp., assembly GCA_900318625.1. Classification (GTDB taxonomy): domain Bacteria; phylum Bacteroidota; class Bacteroidia; order Bacteroidales; family Bacteroidaceae; genus Prevotella. Next base: position 90,508 of record ONLG01000006.1, on the reverse strand, counting down.
TTCCGCGAGATGGTCTACACCAACAAGAACCACAGCATCTACGGCGGCAACACCCGCAATCACCTGCTGCGACAGGTGGCTCAGTTCTTTGTCGACGAGCTTGGAGGCAAGCCCGTGACCGAATAAAAAAGCAGCTTTGCAGCCAAGGGCAAGTGCCTGTGGCTGCAAAGCTGTCATATAAGGTGGTGGTGAGGTCAGAATATGTCCTTGATCTTGTTGATTAAGCCTTTTGGTGCGGTGCCTTCAGAGTCATAGTCGCCGCCGTTTCTGGCCGTTGCATTTTTCAGTTCCTCGTAAGGTTCACGTATCTTCTTGCCGTATTCGGGTACGTCGTCGCCTTCGATAATGTTCACCTTGCCCCACATTCCGGCTGTATCCTTGGCATCTTCAAATGCTGTGGCCTCGTCGATTTCGTACTCCTTGACCAACAGGTCGGTCAAGGTCTGCACCGTGAACTCCTCGTAGCCGATGCTGTTCCACAGGTAGGCAGCCGTTTCGTTCATCGATATGATGTCGCTGAAGTCGATGTTCGACATACCTTCAGCAACCAAAATGTTCTCTCCGCAGACTTTGCGGATGTTGAATCCTTCTTTTTTTCTCATAGTCTTTGTTGTTCTTTTAGTTCTATGCCGGGCCGAAGAGTGGCATCCAGATGCGTCTGTAGAAGGCCAGCAGGTATCTGCGCACCGGCGTCAGGTGCATCCATATCCATGAATAAGTTTTCCATTTGCGGCCTGATATGAGGTCGAGCGTGTCGCGTCCCTTGCGGTAGAAGCCTATCACAGAGGCCTGCACATCCCGGCGCCGGCATCTTTCGATGCCCAGGTTGCCGTCGCCTTGCAGCGTGACGATATCGCCTTCGATCTTTATGATGCGGTGAAGCACGAAGTGTCGCGGCCCTACTTCAGCCAATACGGGGTCGCCCACCTTCGGATGGTCTACCATGGTCAGTATGGCGCGGTCGCGGTTGTCCTCGAGGAAGGGCCTCATGGAGAACCCGCGCAGCCTCAAGGTGACTGTGTGGCCCTCGTGCAGCAGGCGAACCACTTCTGGCAGGAACTCGGCATTGGAAAACTGTATCTCCGAGTAGCCCTTTATGGCTATCAGTGCCTTAGTGTCTATTTTATTCTGGTTATGTTCCGCCGTCATTGGATTAGTGTTTGGTTATTGCATTGAAGCACACCTCGGCAGCCTCTTTGTTGGGAAGGCAGTGCAAGGTGTATATTCCTGTGGTCTCGACAACCTCTGTCACTGCGTCGCAGATGTTGTTATAGATTACTCCGTCCCACTTCATCGACGAGCACGAGGGCAGAAACGAGGCGAACGCCTCAAGCGCTTGGAGCTTGTCGATGCTGTTGGCCGGTGCGCGGTCGATGCGTGTCACTGCGCCGAGACGGGCCTTGATGTTGCGGTAGCAGGGTGTCTTACCGCTCCACGGAGAGCCGTAGATCCATGCCTGACCGTCGATTATCCTTATCACGGGGTTGTCGTCGTTCATCAGGTCGCACCCGGGAATGTGGCGCAACCACATACTCACCTGTGTGCTCTTGCCCGTTCCGCTCTTGGCTATGAAGGCATAGCCGTAGCCGTCGTAGCGAACAAGCGAGGCATGGACAAGCAAGGCGTGGCGGAAGCTGCCTGCAAAGGCGAAGGCAAGCATCATGGCGTTGTTCACTCCGAACCGTCGCATATCGAAATTGCCGTTGAGTGCGCACCTGCAAATGCTGAAATTGCTGTTCGTAACGAGCAGCCCGCACTCATAGCTTTGCAGGTCTTTGATGATGAACTGGTAGCCGCCGTCGTCTACACAGTCTACTATGGTGTAGCCGTTTCCGGTTTCGAAGCTCCTGATGCGCTTGCGGCGACTCTTCTCGATGGGCTGGGTGGTGTCGTCGACGATGAATGTGAGAAACACTTCCTCGCCCTCGTGGCTGTCCACTCGGAACGGCTCAAACGACTTCAGCAGGCTTATCGAGTTGACGTCGGCATCGGCAATCTCAATGCGCACGTTGAGTTCGGCCACACGGAACAGATGTACTTCCTTGCTCATTTGCCTTTGGTGGTTGCAGCGGCATTGCCGTTGTTGGCCAGCGGCACTGCGGTGTAGTGGAACTCGTCGTCTTTCACGTAGCGGATATCATACTTGATTTTCGCCTTGTCGATATATTTGGTGCGTATGTTAGCGTATTTCTTGTCTATCTTCCTGCGGTCAGTAGACCAGAATGTGATGCAGGTGGGCGACTGGTTGCCGCGTGTGCGCAGATAGTGGCGCAGCTGGCTGGAGTACTCTCCGCGGCTGACGAGCATATTGCTCTTCTCGTTGACGTAGCAGTTGGGCACCTCCTGGATGTGTGTCAGATAGACTGTCGAGTCGTTGAACGATAACGAAAAGCCGAACATATACACCTTCTGGGCTTTCAGTGTCTGAGCCGTCGCGCTGCCTGCTGCTACCGTGAGCAGCATCAGAGCGATGATGGTTCTGAGTATTCTCATTCTCTCTGTTCTGTTGTTTAAAGTAAATGGTTGTGCTGCCAGCCCCGGAGCTACTGTCCCAGATAGGCTTTCAGCATCTTGTTCTTGGTGTGATTGCGCAGCCGGCGTATGGCTTTCTCCTTGATTTGCCTTACCCGTTCGCGCGTCAGACCGTATTTGTTGCCAATCTCCTCGAGGGTCAGCTCGGGCTGGTTGATGCCGAAGAAAGCTTCGATGATGTTGCGCTCGCGCTCGTTGAGCAGCTGAAGGGCGCGGCTTATCTCGGTCTGGAGGCTCTGCTTGACAAGCTCGTTGTCGGCCATAGGCGCATCGTTGTTGGTCAGAATGTCGAGAAGGCTGTTGTCGTCGCCGTCGACGAAGGGCGCGTCAACCGATACGTGGCGCGTGTTAGCGTTCATGGCATCGGCTATCTTGTCCTCGGGCAGGTCGGTGGTCTCGGCAATCTCGTCGACGCTTGGGCGGCGTTCGTGCTCCTGCTCGAACTTGTTGAGCGCACGGTTTATCTTGTTCACCGAGCCAACTTGGTTCAGCGGCAGCCTCACTATGCGGCTCTGCTCGGCAATGGCTTGGAGTATGCTCTGGCGAATCCACCATACGGCATACGAGATGAACTTGAAGCCGCGCGTCTCGTCGAACTTTTCAGCTGCCTTTATCAACCCCAGATTGCCCTCGTTGATAAGGTCAGGCAGGCTCAGGCCCTGGTTCTGATATTGCTTTGCCACCGAAACGACAAAGCGCAAGTTGGCTTTGGTGAGTTTCTCAAGAGCTTTGCGGTCGCCTTTGCGTATGCGTCCGGCCAGCTCCACCTCCTCTTCAACCGACAGCAACTCCTCGTGGCCTATCTCTTGAAGGTATTTGTCAAGCGAGGCGCTCTCGCGGTTGGTAATTGATTTGGTGATTTTCAGCTGTCTCATGGTTAGTTTTGTTTAAAGCTTTTGCAAATTTAAACTATTTTTCTCATACGTACAAATAATGATAAACTTTTGTTTACAAACCCAGACAAAGCCCCCCTCCCTTGGGGAGGGGCAGGGGGTGGGCTTGTAATATGGCCCATATTGGTCGGTAATATGGCCCATATTGGTCAGTAATATGGCCCATATTGGTCAGTAATATGACCCATATTACTTTGCCTTAGCATAGAGAAAGCCCTGCTGCAACCGAATTGCAGCAGGGCTGTTGTTCTCCTCGTAGCTTAATGTAGAGTGTTTGCTGGCGAGGCGTTGCCTATTCGCTGAGCTGGATAACCTTGTATGCACGCTTGCCGGTTGGGTACATTCCGCGCACGAGCACTACCGGGTCTTTGCTCGTAGAAGCATCTTTAACAATCTTCTGGAAGTCGTCAACCGACCTTACGGGCTGCTCGTTGGCCACCTGGATGATGAATCCCTTGCCTATGCCGCTCTCCTTGAGTGCGCCGTCGCCAACCTTGACAACCTCTATTCCGTAGTTGATGCCAAGCTCTTCCTTCTGCTTGTCGGTAATCTCCTTGAAGTAACCGCCCAGCAGGTCGGCATCGGCTGCCTTCAGCACCTGTGTTGTGCCCTGTGCGTTCTTCAGTGTCACGGTCTTGGTGATGCTCTTCTTGTTGCGCAGATAGGTGATGGAGATCTTGTCGCCGGGGCGCTTGCTGTTCAGGTACTCCTGCAGTTCGGCCATCTTTGACACGTTCTTGTCGTCGACCTTGGTGATTACGTCGCCCTCTTTCAGCCCTGCGGCCTCACCGGCACCACCGTCGTTGACCTTGGCGATGTAGATACCGTTGTTTGTTCCGAGGTCAACCTTCTCGCCCTTTTCCTTCTGCATGTCGATGTAGTTGTGGACATCCTGTCCCTGAATGTCGAGCACTGCACGCTGCACGCTGCCATACTTCTTCAGGTCTTCTACCACTTTGTTCATAATTGTGGTAGGTATGGCGAAGCCGTAGCCGCTGTAGGAACCGGTCTTAGAGTAGAGCATGGCGTTGATGCCGACCAGTTCGCCCGACGTGTTGACCAGTGCGCCGCCCGAGTTTCCTGCGTTGATGGCCGCATCGGTCTGTATGAAGCTCTCCACTCCGTTGGCTCCGAGCGAGCGCGCCTTGGCACTAACGATGCCAGCTGTCACCGTAGAGCTAAGGTTGAAGGGGTTGCCCACGGCCAAAACCCATTCGCCAACCTTCAGCTTGTCGCTGTCGCCGATGGGCAGAGTGGGCAGGTTCTTAGCCGAAACCTTGATGAGGGCGAGGTCGGTAGTCTTGTCGGTGCCGATGATACGTGCCGAATACTCGCTGTTGTCGTTGAGAGTGACGGTGAGTTCGTCGGCTCCCTCCACCACGTGATTGTTCGTTACGATGTATCCGTCGGCAGAGATGATCACGCCGCTACCCGTTGCTTCGCGCTTGGGAGTCTGCACCTGACGGCGCTGTGTGCCACCGCCGGGATTGCCGAAGAAGCCGAAGGGGTCGGAGAAGAAGCCTCCGAAGGGGTCGTCCTGCACCTCTACGGTCTTCACCTTAGAGTTCTGCACATACTTGATATGCACCACAGCAGGCAGAGCTTTCTCGGCGGCATAGGTGAGGTCGACGGGTTGTCCGGCTACGGGAGCAGCCTTGGCTGCATTAACCTTGATGAAAGCTCCTGTGGAGAAGGCCAGTGCAACGATGCACGATGCACCAAGCAAGATGTTTACTAATTTCTTCATTGTCATTTGTTTTTATGTTTTTATTGTTGTATTGGCGTTGATTAGCGGTGCAAATATAGAAGCAAAAAACGTTATGAAGTAAAATAGCTGCGTAACTTTATCTCAATTTAACACACACTTTCCGTATTTTAAGACATAATGACAAAAGTTTTACTGTTTTTAAAAGACATTAAGCTTATGCGGAAAGGGGCTTTCTATAGGGGTTAGAGGTGAGTGGGGGAGGGGTGAGAGGGAGGTTCCTGGTTGGTTGGGAGTGCCAAGAAGCAACAGGAAACTTGTAATCTCCCAATCTCCTTAGATACAAATCAAACGGTTAGGAGCAACGAGGAAACCATCCTCTCACCCCTAACCGTTTCACTGCTCACTTCTGTAAGTAAGCTTGTTGTGCTTGAAATCAATATTCACCCCATGCTTTTATGTCGATGTCGGCAATGTCTACGGTGCAGAAAGCATTGATGAAGGCACTCGCCAGACGCGAGTTTGTAATCAGCGGGATGTTAAGGTCGATGGCTGCACGGCGTATCTTGTAGCCGTTGGTGAGCTCGCGTGGTGTCAGGTCCTTAGGTATGTTGACCACCATGTCGATCTTTCGCTCGTGGAGAAGGTCCAGAGCATAGAGCGGCTTGCTGGCTGCATCGGTGGCGTCGGCAGCGTTCTGTTCGGCCTCGGCCTTGTCGCTCGGCCACAGCACGAGGGTGTTGGCGATGCCGTTGTCGGTGAGGAACTTCGACGTTCCGCCCGTGGCAAATATCTTGTAGCCGTTGGCAACGAGCTGTCGGGCTGCGTCGAGCATACCGGCTTTCTGCTTAGTGCCTCCCGTGGAGAGCAGGATGTTCTTCTCGGGAATGCGATGGCCCACTGAGAGCATAGCCTTGAGCAGTGCGGTATTGGTGTCGTCGCCCAGACAACCGACCTCGCCGGTAGACGACATATCCACTCCCAGCACCGGGTCGGCCTTTTGCAGGCGGTTAAACGAGAACTGACTGGCCTTGATGCCAACGTAGTCGAGGTCGAAAAGGTTCTTCGACGGCTTCTCGACAGTCTGTCCGAGCATCACCCTTGTTGCCAGATCGATGAAGTTCAGCTTGAGAACCTTGCTCACGAATGGGAACGAGCGGCTTGCGCGCAGGTTGCACTCGATGACGAGGATGTCGTTGTCGCGTGCCATGAACTGTATGTTGAACGGGCCGTTGATGTGCAGGGCGCGTGCAATCTTACGCGATATGCGTTTCACTCGGCGCACTGTCTCTACGTACAGCTTCTGCGGCGGGAACTGAATCGTTGCGTCGCCAGAGTGTACTCCGGCAAATTCGATGTGCTCGCTGATGGCGTAAGCCAGTATCTCTCCGCCCTGAGCCACGGCATCCATCTCTATTTCCTTGGCGTGCTCGATGAACTTCGACACCACCACGGGGTGGTCTTCAGACACGTTGGCGGCCAGACGGAGGAAGCGTTCCAGCTCTTCGCGGTTGCTGCACACGTTCATGGCTGCACCGCTGAGCACATAGCTCGGACGCACGAGTACGGGGAAGCCCACGCGGTCGACGAAGCGCGAGATGTCGTCCATGCTTGTCAGTGCGCTCCATTCGGGCTGGTTCACGCCAATCTCCCCCAGCATCTGCGAGAACTTGGCACGGTCTTCGGCACCGTCGATGTCCTTTGCCTGCGTACCGAGTATGCCTACGTTCTGCTCGTCGAGGTAGACGGCGAGGTTGTTAGGTATCTGTCCGCCGGTGGAAACAATCACTCCGTGGGGCGTTTCGAGGTCGATGATGTCCATGACGCGCTCAAAGGTGAGCTCGTCGAAGTAGAGGCGGTCGCACATATCGTAGTCGGTTGACACCGTCTCGGGGTTGTAGTTGATCATCACCGGGCGGTAGCCGCTCTTGCGTATGGTGCCAAGAGCCTGCACGCCGCACCAGTCGAACTCCACCGAAGAGCCTATGCGGTAGGCTCCCGAGCCCAGCACGACAACGCTCTTGCCGTCGTTCTCGTAGGCAATGTCGTGGTTGCAGGCCTGGCTGCTGTTGCTTTCTGCCGACTGCGAGCCTTGGTATGAGAGGTAGAGATAGTTGGTCTGAGCAGGGTATTCGGCAGCAAGCGTATCAATCTGCTTCACTGTTGGCAGTATGCCCAGCTGCTTTCTGAGTTCCCTGACCACAAGCATCGCGCGGTGCATATTGCCCACGGCCTGCTCAAGACCTATCGCACGAGCAATCTGGAAGTCGCTGAAGCCATAGACCTTTGCCTCGTAGAGCAGCCCGCGGTCGATGTTGCTGTCGAGCAGCGACTGCACGAGCTGTGACTGGATGTCGGCCCACGGCATGGCTTCGCCGCCATTGCATGACAGGGTGGGGCGCGTAGCCTTGAGCTGTTCGTCGATGTCGATGATGTGTTTCAGCTTGCAGAGGAACCAGCGGTCAATCTTTGTGAGTTCGTGGATGCGGTCTATGTCGTACTCCTTGAGGTGCATGGCCTTGGAGATTACGAACACTCGCTTGTCGGTTGGTTCGCGAAGGGCTGCATCTATGTCTGCTATCTTCAGTTCCTTGTTCTCTACGAAGCCGTGCATACCTTGTCCAATCATGCGCAGTCCCTTCTGAATGGCTTCCTCGAAGGTGCGTCCGATGGCCATCACTTCGCCCACTGACTTCATCGACGAGCCCAGTTCCTTGTCCACGCCGTGGAACTTAGACAGGTCCCAGCGCGGTATCTTGCACACCACATAGTCGAGTGCAGGCTCGAAGAAAGCACTCGTTGTCTTGGTGACACTGTTCTTCAGTTCGAACAAACCGTAGCCCATGCCGAGCTTTGCGGCCACGAACGCAAGAGGATAGCCAGTGGCCTTGCTTGCCAAAGCCGACGAACGCGACAGACGGGCGTTGACTTCAATGACGCGGTAGTCCTCTGACTGTGGGTCGAAAGCATACTGAACGTTGCACTCTCCCACGATTCCTATGTGGCGGATGATGCGTATGGCCAGGCTGCGAAGCTTGTGGTATTCCGAATTGGTGAGCGTTTGAGAGGGCGCAACGACGATAGACTCGCCCGTGTGGATGCCCAGAGGGTCGAAGTTCTCCATGTTGCAGACCGTGATACAGTTGTCATAGCGGTCGCGCACCACCTCGTATTCAATCTCTTTCCAGCCTTTCAGCGACTTCTCAACCAGCACCTGAGGCGAGAACGAGAAGGCTTTCTCGGCCAGTTTGTCGAGTTCTTGCTCGTTGTCGCAGAAGCCGGAACCAAGTCCTCCCAGTGCGTAGGCGGCACGAAGAATGACCGGATAGCCCAGTTCGGCAGCTGCCTTGCGAGCCTGTTCGATGTTGTCGCAGGCTTGCGACTTGATTGTCTTGACGTTGATTTCGTCTAATCGGCGCACGAAAAGCTCGCGGTCTTCGGTATCCATGATAGCTTGTACGGGGGTGCCGAGCACCTTTACCCCGTATTTCTCGAGCACACCGGTCTGGTAAAGCTCCACTCCGCAGTTCAGCGCGGTCTGTCCACCGAAAGCGAGGAGTATCCCGTCGGGTCGCTCTTTCTCAATTACGCGCTCCACGAAGTACGGAGTAACGGGCAGGAAATATATCTGGTCGGCCACTCCTTCCGATGTTTGCACGGTGGCAATGTTGGGGTTTATGAGCACCGTAGACACCCCCTCTTCGCGCAATGCCTTCAATGCCTGCGAGCCGCTGTAGTCAAATTCGCCGGCTTCGCCTATCTTCAGGGCTCCGCTTCCGAGCAGAAGCACCTTCTTTATGTTGTCGTATCTCATAACGTTTCAATAAAACGGTCAAACATGAATTCTGTATCTACGGGGCCGCTGCACGCTTCCGGGTGGAACTGCGACGAGAACCATGGATTGCTTATGTGGCGTATGCCTTCATTGGAAGAGTCGTTCATGTTGACGAACAGCTCTCTCCAGTCGTTGCCCAGCGTGGCAGCATCAACGGCATAGCCGTGGTTCTGCGAGGTGACATAGCAGCGGTTGGTGCCCACTTCGCTCACCGGCTGGTTGTGGGAACGGTGTCCGTACTTCAGCTTGTATATCGTTGCACCGCCCGCTTTGGCAAGAAGCTGATTGCCCATACATATTCCGCAGATGGGCTTTCGGCTGCGCGACATCTGCCGTTGCAGCACTTCGACAGCCTCGCCGCACATATCCGGATCGCCGGGACCGTTGGCAAGGAAGAGTCCGTCGAACTCCATCTCAGTGTAATCGTAGTTCCACGGCACGCGGATAACTTCCACTCCGCGGTTTACCAGGCAACGTATGATGTTTGCCTTTACACCGCAGTCCACAAGCACCACTTTCTTTCCGGCTCCCTCGTTGTAACGGATTATGTCCTTGGTAGATACCCGTTCCACCCAGTTGATGCTTCCGTAGGCTGCATCCTCTATCGACGGGGCTGGCGCGATGGCTGCGTCGGCAAACTCAATGTAGCCCATCATCACGCCGTGCTCGCGCAATTTCTTCGTCAGCAGGCGTGTGTCGATGCCCGTCAGACCCGGCACGTGTTCGCGCTTGAGCCATGAGGCCAGACTCTCGTTGCCGTTCCAGTGCGAGAAGTGGCAGCTGTAGTCAGCCACGATGATAGCCGAGGCATGGATGCGGTCGCTTTCCATGAATGTGGGCAGGCCGTCGGGCTCGATGGTGAAGGGTGGAACACCGTAGTTGCCCACCAGCGGATAGGTGAGCACCATTAGCTGTCCGGCATAGCTCGGGTCGGTGAGCGACTCGGGATAGCCCATCATTGCCGTGTTGAACACTACCTCTCCGGCCACTGCTTTGTCGTAGCCGAAGCTGCGTCCCTTGAACCTTGTGCCGTCGCTGAGCACCAAGGTGGCTTCTTTCATGTCGCAACTTGTGTCTAATAACATACTCTCTTTACCTTATTTATTATACTATTGGTTCAAAAAAAGGGGCGAACCGCCAGAAGCGGGTCGCCCTTTGTGATTATTCAACGGTAACACTCTTTGCGAGGTTTCGTGGTTGGTCAACGTCCTTACCTTTGCAAACGGCAATGTGATAGGCCAGCAACTGTAGGGGGATGGTGGCTACCAGCGGCTCGAGACACTCCATGCAGTCGGGCAATTCGATAACCCGGTCTGCTATCTTCGATATTGTTTCGTCGCCCTTAGTTACCAAAGCTATCACCCTTCCTTGGCGAGCCTTGATCTCCTGGATATTCGACAGCACTTTCTCATACATCGCATTGTGGGTGGCTATGGCCACTACTGGCATGTCGGAGTCGATAAGTGCAATCGGACCATGCTTCATTTCAGCAGCAGGATAGCCCTCGGCATGGATGTAGCTGATTTCTTTCAGCTTGAGCGCACCCTCCAGAGCTACGGGGTAACTGTAGCCACGGCCAAGATATAGGAAGTTTCGTGCATAGGTGAAGGTGCGTGCAAGGTCGGCCACGAGGTCGTTGCTCTTCAGCACCTGTTCTATCATTTCGGGCACACGGCTCAGTTCGCGTGCCACGGCAAGATACTCGTCGCGTGGCATTGTGCCCTTGGCTTCGGCAAGGGCGAGGGCAAACATGGTCAGCACCGTTACCTGTCCTGTGAATGCTTTGGTCGATGCCACACCAATCTCCGGGCCTACGTGGATGTAGGTTCCTGTGTCTGTTGCGCGTGGTATGCTCGAACCGATGGCGTTGCAGATGCCGTAGATGAAGGCACCGCGCTCCTTGGCAAGCTGCACGGCAGCCAGTGTGTCGGCTGTCTCACCGCTCTGCGAGATGGCTATCACCACGTCGTCTTTGGTGACTACGGGGTTGCGATAGCGGAACTCGGAGGCATATTCAACCTCGACTGGTATGCGGCAGAAGCTCTCAATGAGCTGTTTGCCTATGAGCCCGGCGTGCCACGACGTGCCGCAGGCCACTATCACGATGCGCTTGGCGTGCAACAGCTGTCGGCGATAGTCGATAAGAGCACTCAGAGTGACGTGGTCGGCATCGACGTTGATGCGTCCGCGCATACAGTTGTTGAGACATTCGGGTTGCTCGAAAATCTCTTTGAGCATGAAATGGGGGTATCCGCCTTTCTCTATCTGGCCGAGATTGAGGTCTACGTGCTTTATCTCAAGCTTCTGCTGCTTGCCCATGATGCTGACCACCTTGAGCTCGTGGCCCGGACTGAGCACCGCAATGTTGCCGTCTTCGAGGTAGACCATCTTGTCGGTGTACTCAATTATAGGGCTGGCATCAGAACCAAGGAAGAACTCTCCCTCGCCAATGCCCACCACGAGGGGGCTTTGCTTGCGTGCTGCTACTATCTCGCCGGGTTCGTCGCGGTCGATAACGGCTATCGCATAGGCACCGATGACCTGACGCAGAGCCACCTGCACAGCTGTGAGAAGGTCGAGACCGTTCTCCGTCTTCACATATTCTATAAGCTGAACGAGCACCTCTGTGTCGGTGTCGGAACGGAACTCGATGCCCTTGTCCTGCAAGTTGCGCTTTATCTCGGCATAGTTCTCGATGATGCCGTTGTGAATTATGGCCAGCGATTTCGATTGAGAGTAGTGTGGATGCGCGTTCTTCGACGACGGTTCTCCGTGAGTGGCCCAGCGGGTATGGGCAATGCCCACGTTGCCGGTGATGTCTTTGTCGGCGCAGAAGGCTTCCAGGTCAGACACCTTGCCTTTGGTCTTGAACACGTTGGGCTGTCCCTGGCTGCCCACAAGTGCCACACCGGCACTGTCGTAGCCGCGGTATTCCAGCCGCTTCAGTCCTTTTATAAGTATAGGGTAGGCCTCACGTGGGCCTATGTATCCTACTATTCCACACATATTGCAAGTCTATGTTTGATGTGTTGATGGCTAATCCAGCTTTATTTCCTCAGTACGCTCACGATAAGCGAAGCCAGCGAGGTGGCAATACCTATGAAAGAGAACCACATTGTGGTAGACTGACCGATGTCGGAGTTCTTCTTCTTGACATCGTTAGGCTCTACATAGATAATGTCGTTCTGCTGAAGATAGAAGTAGGGAGAGTTTATCAGGTTGGCATCAGTGAGGTTGATGCGGATGTGTTTCTTGGCACCGGTGGCATCTTCGCGTATCAGAAGCACGTTGTCGCGGCGTCCGTAGATGGTCAAATCGCCACCAAGAGCGATGGCCTCGAGCAGGTTCACCTTCTCAGTAGCTATCTGTTTCTGTCCCGGTGAGCCAACTTCACCAAGCAGAGTGATGCGATAGCTCGACATACGGACGGTCACGATGGGATTCTCTGACTTGGAAAGATAGGGCTGAACCTTTGATTTGATCAGGTTCTCGCACTCATTCTTGGTCAGTCCGGCAACGTGAACCTTACCTATAATAGGGAAGTTGATGTATCCGCTGTTGTCCACCAGATAGCCTTGCAGCGACTGGCTGCTGGTCGAGAGCTGCCCCGATGTGCCCACAGTGTTCGACACCGAGAGGTTGAAAGGAGCCGAAGCTGCCGGGTCGGTGGTGAGTACGGTGATGGTGAGCAGGTCCTTAGGCATGATGCGAGCATCGTAGAGACCGCGCGAAGCATCGAGGGAAATAGAGTCAATGTTCTGTAAGTAAGCCACTTCCTTGCTCGAACGGCAGCTGCCCATGAGCAATATCATAGCCGCAAAGGCCACTGAAAAGAGTAATTTTTTCATGTTACTATTTCACAAAATCTTAAAAAAACTCTGCAAATTTAATACTATTTTTTGAGCCGAACAAAGGTTGATAAAAATTATTAGAAAAAAATCATGCAGCTCTAAGGCGCATAAAACGTCGTTTTCTTTTGCCCGCAACGGGAAAAAAGTTATTTTTGCAACACCAGCGTAGGCAGTTATGAAAGACACATCACACACTGACAGCATGACAATAAAGCGCACAGGAAAGGTGCTGCTCATCTATACCGGCGGCACGATAGGCATGGGAAAGAATGAGGCAACGGGTGCATTGGAGCCTCTCGACTTCAATCATCTGGTCAGAAACCTACCCGAGTTCAGTCTACTTGAGACCGACATCGACACGTATCAGTTCCGCGAGCCGCTCGACTCGTCGGACATCACACCGCGCGAGTGGGCTCAGATAGTGAAGATAATCGTTGGGCACTACGACAGCTACGACGGTTTTGTGGTGATCCACGGCACCGATACAATGGCCTACACCGCGTCGGCACTGTCGTTCATGCTCGAAAACCTCACCAAGCCGGTTGTGCTCACGGGTTCGCAGCTGCCTATTGGCAAGCTGAGAACCGACGGCAAGGAGAACCTTATCACCAGTATCGAACTGGCCGCAGCCCACTACGACGATGGGCGGCCTATGGTTCCCGAGGTCTGCATCTACTTCAGTGGCAGGCTGCTGCGCGGCAATCGTTCCACCAAGCGCAATGCCGATGGCTTCAATGCGTTCGACTCGTTCAACTATCCCCACCTCTGCGAGGCTGGAGTAACCTTCAACTTCAACACCCACAACATCCTTCAGCCCGACTATTCGCGCCCTGTGGTGCCTCACCTGCTGCTCAATCCCAACGTCGTGGTGCTCTCGCTTTTCCCCGGTTTGCAGCCGCAGCTGATACGCCACGTGCTCGACACCCCCGCGCTGCGCTCCATAGTGATGCGCACCTTCGGCTCGGGCAACGCGCCTCATGCCCCGTGGCTGCTGGAGCTGCTGGGCGAAGCGTGCCGCCGCGGGGTAGTGGTGGTGAACATAAGTCAGTGTGCAAAGGGGCGTGTAGAGATGTCGCGCTACGATGCCGGACTGCGTCTGAGCGAGGCGGGAGTGGTCAGCGGCTACGACAGCACGGTTGAAGCAGCCGTTACCAAGCTCATGCACCTGCACGCGCGATGTGCCGATGCCGACGAGGTTCGCCGCCTGATGAACCGGTCGCTGGCCGGAGAGATAACACCCGAGGCTGTCGGCGGAGCCTGAACAGCTCAGTCGATGTCGAGCATCTGCTGCTTTCGGTAGCCGCTGGCAGTGAATATCGCCAGCAGGTTTCCCTGCTCGTCGGTCAGCCGCACCTCAGCAAAGGGCATACGCTTGTGGTCTACCACCTCGGTTGCCTCGGCGTAGACGTAGCCCTCGGTGACTGGGCGGACGTAGGTGATGTTGCTCGACGTGGTGACGGTGAGCTGCTTGTGGCTGTTCACAGCCGCAGCAAAGGCCAGGTCGGCAAGCGTGAACAGGGCACCTCCCTGGCAGGTGCCGCCGCCGTTGAGGTGGTCGCGGGTGACGAGCATACGGGCGCGTGCCGTGCCGTTGCCCACCTCAAGCAGTTCGCAACCTGCCAGAACGGCAAAGCGGTCGCCCTTGAAAAATTCCTTGAAAGTCATGTTTCGTTCAGTATGTTTGTGATTAAAGCGACTGCAAAAATAGCAAATCCCGGCTTCAGCACAAAGCAAATCCACACGGTTTCAGCCTCGCAGCAAAGTAATATGGCCCATATTGGAAGCCCCCCTCAGTCCCCCCAAAGGGGGGAGAGTATCTTTAGGACTTATAGGTATCATGGGACTTATAGGTCTTTTATGCCTTATGGGAGAGCCTTTCGGCTCCCCCCAAGGGGGGATGAGGTAATTGTTCATTATTCATTGTTCATTATTCATTAACCAATATGGCCCATATTGGTTAGTAATATGGCCCATATTGGTCGGTAATATGGCCCATATTACTTTCCCACCTCACAATCCCCATGGCTGGAGTAGGGGCTTGTTGGAAGTTGGAAGCAGTGCGCGCCCAGACAGCTACACATTATTATATATGTATGCAGTGAAGCTAAAGAAAGTGCGTAGCGGCTGCTGTGCTCGCGATTAGGCTGCTCGCAATGGCTGTCTGCCTACGAAAAAACCACCAGAGTTGTGCCCTTATTTGTCATTATAGCCCTACCTTTGCAGTCGTTATGACACGAAGCATCAAGTACGAGGGGCTCAGCGACCGGCAGGTTGCCGAGAGCCGCAGGCTATATGGCACCAATGTGCTCACTCCGGTTGAGAAGGAACCGTTGTGGAAGCGTTTTCTTGAGAAGTTTGCAGACCCACTTATCGTTATATTACTCGTGGCGGGACTGATGTCTGTGGGCATTTCCTTCTATGAGTTTTTCGGTTTAGGGGCCGACCTAAGCGTCTTTTTTGAACCTGTCGGCATATTCATGGCAGTGTTTCTTGCCACTACGCTGGCCTTCATCTTTGAGTATAAGGCCGACCGCGAGTTCAGTTTGCTCAGTCAGGCAGACGACGAACAGCCCGTGAAGGTGGTCAGAAACGGGCACGTATGCCAGGTAGCGAAACGCGATGTGGTCGTCGGCGACACTGTCATGGTGCAGACTGGCGACGAGATTCCAGCCGACGGCACCCTGCTCGATGCCACCACGCTGAGCGTCGACGAGTCTACGCTCACCGGCGAACCTGTCTGCACCAAGTCTGCCGACCCTGCTCAGTTCGACGCGCAAGCCACCTTCCCAAGCAACGAGCTGCTGCGCGGCACAAAAGTGATGGACGGGCATGGAGTGTTCCGCGTATCACGGGTAGGCGACAATACCGAGAATGGAAAGGTGTTTGCCGCTTCGCAGATCGACGACTCTGTGAAAACGCCCCTCGGCGAGCAGCTCGAACGGCTCGGACAGCTTATTTCGCGTATGTCGTATGGTGTGGCTGGCCTCGTGGTGGCTGGCCGCATAGTCAGCTATCTGTGGCTCACGCCCGAATACGATGCCGTGGGGCTGGCGGCGCATCTGCTTCAGACGGTGATGATAGCCGTCAGCCTGATTGTCGTTGCCGTGCCGGAGGGCTTGCCGATGGCCGTCACCCTGAGCCTTGCCTACAGCATGAGGCGTATGCTGAAGACGCAGAACCTGGTGCGGAAGATGCACGCCTGCGAGACGATGGGAGCCGTGACGGTGATATGCACCGACAAAACCGGCACGCTGACTCAGAACAAGATGCAGGTTGCAGAGCTGTATTCGTTTCACGGGCAGGATGCCGGGGGCGAACAGCAAGAGGCTTCGCAGGCTCTGATAAGCAACATGGCTCTTTGCTCCACGGCTGAGCTCGACGGACAGGAGGTGATTGGCAATCCCACTGAGGGTGCGCTGCTGCTGTGGCTGCGGGCGCAGGGCATCGACTTCGGCAAGCTGCGCAGCGAGGCTGAAGTGGTCGACGAAGAGCCTTTCTCCACCGAACGCAAGTATATGAGTGTGACGGTGAGGACCGGAGAACATACCGTGAGCTACATAAAAGGCGCGCCGGAGATAGTCATGCAGATGTGTGACATGACGGAAGAGGAGGCTGCCGACTATCGCCGCAAGCTGCTCGAATACCAGCAGGGAGCCATGCGCACTCTGGCTTTTGCCTGCCGCGAACACCTGCCAGAGTCTTCTCTCACTCTCTCTCACCCCTCAGCCCACGCCACTTTCTTAGGCATAGCTGCCATCAGCGACCCCGTGAGGAGCGATGTGCCGCTGGCTGTCGACGAATGTCAGCGTGCAGGCATCGACATAAAGATTGTTACCGGCGACACTACGGCTACGGCCATTGCCATAGCGCGGCAGATAGGAATATGCTGCGACGGCGAGAACCAGACCATCACGGGGCGCGAGCTTGCCGAACTGAGCGACGACGAACTGCTCAGCCGCTGCCGAGAGCTGAAGGTGGTGAGCCGGGCACGGCCTATGGACAAGAAACGGCTGGTTGAGGCACTTCAGAACAGAGGCGAGGTTGTGGCTGTCACGGGCGACGGAACCAACGACGCACCGGCTCTGAAGCTGGCTCACGTGGGGCTGTCGATGGGCAACGGCACTGCCGTGGCTAAGGAAGCCAGCGACATAACCATCATCGACAACTCGTTTTCGAGCATTGGCAGGGCTGTGATGTGGGGCCGTTCGCTGTATAGGAACATTCAAAGGTTCATACTCTTCCAGCTCACGGTGAACGTGGTGGCCTGTCTGACGGTGCTCGTGGGAGCCTTTGCTGATGTCAGGTCGCCGCTCACGGTGACGCAGATGCTGTGGGTTAACCTTATCATGGACACCTTTGCAGCCATGGCGCTGGCATCGTTGCCGCCTAACAGCAGCGTGATGGCCGAACGTCCGCGCAACCGCAAGGCGTTCATCATCAGCCATCCTATGCGTTGGTTCATAGGTGGAGTGGGGCTGGCAATGACTGCCGTGCTGCTTGTCGTGTATTTCTATTTCCACATAACCGACGGTTTCTCGCCCTATGACCAGAGTGCTTTCTTCACGATATTTGTGATGATGCAGTTCTGGAATATGCTTAATGCAAAGGCTTTCCTCACCGGGCGCAGCGCGTTCAGCCAGCTATGGCAGAGCAGGGAGTTCCTGTTTGTGGCATCGATGATATTCGTAGGCCAGGTGCTGATAGTGCAGTTTGGTGGAAGAATGTTCAATACAGTACCCCTGTCGCTGTTCCATTGGGCTGTGATTACAGCCTGCACGTCGCTCGTATTCCTCTTAGGCGAGGTGTGGAGGATGTTTGAAGGAAGGTCTAAGAAGTAAGGAGGACGGTTAATGGGGTAAGGAATAAGGGACAATAGGAAAGAAAACAGGGGGCAAGAGGATAGTTCTCCAATGCGGATAACTAATCTCTTGCCCCTTATTGCGTGCTCCTCGTTCCAGAGAATAAAGGCAATCAGCTTACTTCAAGGCATCGTAAGTGTCGTTGCCGACAGGCTCGAGCCACTCGTTAGATGCTCCCGGCTGAACGTCCTTGTGGTAGGTGAGGTGCTGGAACCATGAGTCGCGTGCCGCGCCGTGCCAATGTTTCACCTCGGCAGGCACCGCAATTATGGTTCCCGGAGTCATTGGCACAGCCTCCTTGCCCCATTCCTGATACCATCCGCGACCGCTCACGCATATCAGCACCTGTGTCTGTCCGTGGTGTATGTGCCAGTTGTTGCGGCAGCGAGGCTCGAATGTCACGTTTGCCATGCCTCCGTTCATCGGTGCCAGATAGCTGTTGCCTGTGAAGTATTGGGCGTATGCGGTGTTTGGTTCACCCTTGGGCCATATCGAGAAGTCCACGGTCTGGATGTTTTCCGACGGCTGCTTGAAGAAGGTAGCAATGGCATGGCGGCAGTTCTGCGCCTCAGCCATGCCCACGTTGCGCTCCAGCACTTCGGGAATGGCACGCAGCTGCTCGTCGCTCACGCCCATGTTTCTTGCTCCGTTGATGTGGGCAAGCAGCTGTGGGGCGCATCCGGGCAGAGCCGATATGGCCGAAACAGTCACCAGTTCGCGGTCGGCAAACGTCAGGTTGTTGCGTGCAAAGATGTCGCCGAAGAGGTGAGCCTTGAGATAATAGTCGCTCTGAGGTGCGAATGTGTAGCTGAAGGGCTGACCGGTGAGCTTTGTCTGCACCTCGGTTCCCTGCTTCAGAGCGTCATAGTCGGCAGGCAGAGGGTCGGCTTCGCGGCCTGCTTCGGTGGTCTTGCCAGCCTCGGAGCGTTCCTTTATGGTCTGCTGCAATGCGCCGAGAGCGTTCAGCGAACGGGGGAAACCAGTGTAGGCATAGAGCTGTGAGAGAGCTTCCTTGGCCTCGCTGATGGTCAGTCCGTTGTCGAAGCCCGTGTTCAGGGCGGCTTTTAGTCCTTCTATGTTACCTTTAGCCTCGTTTGCGGCTATCGTGATGAGTGCTTCTTGTCTTTTTGTGAGTGTCATTTTTGTTTGTGAAAAAGTTGGGAGGGCCGACAGAAGCATGGCAACTGCCAGCCCGTAGCGGATAATTGTTTTCATTTCAGGTTTGTCTTGAAGAAGTTTTCGAGCTTGTCGAATGGTATGTAGTTGTTGTCGCCGCCGTCGTAGAGGTCGGTATGCACTGCATTGGCTATTATCATAAGCTCCTTGTTGCCTGCCACGGTGGACGTGCAGGCTGTCTGCTGCGGTGCGGAAGCGTTGCTGGCTGTCTCTTTGGCTACCTTTACGCCCGTCATCTGCTCGAAAGCAGTCTCGCTGAAGTAGCGGCTGTGGGCTTTCTCTCCGTGAATGAGCAGCACAGCCGACTCTATCTCGCCGGCATAGCATAGTATCGGCTGGTTGAGAAACGACTGAGTGCCGGTCTTGTTCCATCCGTCGGTGGAGTTGCCGCTGCGCTCATGGTAGCCGCGCGGTGTCTTGTAGTAGGCATGATAGTCCTTTACGAACCACGGAGCATCGTCGGGCAGCGGGTCTATGACTCCTCCGGCACGCGCCGTGGCTGACCACCGCTCTCGCCGGTGAACGACGGGTCGAAGGCGATAGTCAGGAAACCGCGCTCGGCCATGGCCTGCGCATAGAGTCCGCTCGACTGTTCCTTGACGGCTCCGAAGGGTCCGCTGACCGCAATGGCTGCCAACTTCGCGCTGCCAGCAGCCCCGGCGCTTTTAGGAACATACATATCTGCGGCAAGCTCGATGCCGTAGCGGTTGTGGAACGTCACCTTCTGGTGGTCCACTTTGTCGCTCTTGGGGAACACTTTGTCCCATTCCTGAGTGAGTTTCAGTGTGCTTTTCATATTGATATCAGATGTTTTGTTGATTGTTTCTTGTGCGTTGCATACCGTTGCCGTTGCTCCGAGGAGCATTGCCGCAATGAAAATGAATGGCTTTTTCATGGTTGTTGCTGATTAGAAGTTGAGGCTTACTCCTCCCATGAACGTTGCGCGCGGCATGGGATAGCCCAGATTGATTTCATATTTCTGTGCGAGCAGGTTCTCGCCGCGCACCCATACGGAGGCGTGCTTGTTGATAGCGTAGCTTGCCGACACGTTAAGCAGGCAGAAGTTGTCCTTCTGCTCATTCTCGCCGACGGCTGTGTAGAGGTGCCTGATGTATTGCAGGCCGACATTCAGGCTCCAGTGGCTGTCGCGGTAGCCTGCTCCGAGGAAGCCTTTGTACTCCGGTGCAGCCACAACCTTGTGTACCATGTGCAGCAGGGAGTGGTTTGTGGTAGCCGACCAGTGCTTGTCTATTTGCCACGTGGCATCAAGCTCGATGCCGCAGTTCTCTATCACCCCAGTGTTCACGTTCTTACGGTTGACGGTCTGTATCATGTTGTCACCTTTTATATAATATATGTTGGCACCGTAGCTTACCGAAGCCAGCCGCTGCCGCCACGACAGCTCGTAGCTCCATAGCTTTTCGGGGCGCAGTTCCTCGTTGGAAGGTGGATACAGATACATCTCGCGCATGGTGGGATTGCGGAAACCTTTGCTCGCCATGGCCTTCAGTTCTCCGCTCTTCAGCGGTCTCACCACCACGCCGAACTGCGGAATCCACTGCGAACCGGTCACGGAGTGGTGGTCTAAGCGCAGACCGGCATCCACGGTGAGCCATTCGGTGAAGTCCTGGCGCACGTCTACGTAGCCCGCTACGTCGTTGCGGCGCGAGCGCCCACTCTGTTTGTTGGGCGTGTCGAGCACTTCTCCTGTGGCTTTCGACGTATAGTAGGCATGACCGAAGATGTGCTGATAGTCTATTCCGACCGTCAGCCGTGTCTGGAAAGCCGACTCAAGGTTGCCGAGCACCACCGACTGATACCACGATATGCCCGTGAGTGCGTCCTTGGAACGGAAGTATCGCTGTGTGGGTTTCTCGGGATCAGACGTTCCGTCGTCTATTTTGTGGCGACCGAAGTTGGTATATACGCTCAGAGCACCGCTCGTCTTGCCGTAGTGGTTCTCAACGGCGGCTTCCACCGTGCCGCGTGTTATCCACTGCTCAGCACCGTAGAGTGGAGCCGAAGTGGGTCCGGGATATGATGACTTGAAGTGAACGATGTTGGCATCGACGTATGCACGCCAGTGCGGAGTGAAGTCGTAGCCCAGCTTCAGGAAGCCGTCGACCTGGCTGAAGCCCATCCTCGGGCGGTGGTTATCGGTGCGACCGTATTGCAGCGCGGCTGTCGACGAGAACTTTCCGCTGCGCACTTGGTTCGTGGCATTGGCCTGAATGGTGCCGAAGCTGCCTGCTGCGACGTTGACGTTTGTATTTACCCCATCGCTCTTGTCAGCCCTGCGGGTGACGATGTTGACTACTCCGCCCATGGCATTGCTGCCATAGAGCACCGATGCCGGGCCGCGCAGTATCTCCACGCGCTCGGCTATCATCGTCTGATAGCTGTCGCTGATGGGGTGGCTATAGATGCCGTTGTACTGCGGATGGCCGTCGATGAGCACCATCAGCTGGCCTGCTGAGCCAGAGATGCCGCGCAAGTTGATGCCGCCGGCGGCACCCGTCGACACTCCGTAGCCCATCATGGAGCGCGAGGTTACGAAAAGTCCGGGCACCTGCTGCATCACAGTGGGCAGGAGAGATGCTTGGTGCTGCTCGGTCAGAGTCTTGCGGTCGATGACGGTGACAGTCATGGGCAGGTGGCGGATGTCTGTTTCGCTGCGCGTTCCCGTCACCACGACGTCGCTTAGCCTGTGGGCTGTGGAGTCGGGCTGCATGGCTGTAGCCGAACCGCTGGCTGAGACCAGTAGCACAAGGCTGGCTGTTCTGATAAGATTCATGTCTTTACTTTGTCTGAACGAAAGGTTTGAGCCCCTTGGCAGCCTCTTTAGCGGTGATGCGGCGGCCTCCGTTGTCGAGGTCGATAAGCACATAGCGGTTGTTGCCCATGCCCAGCTCCTTCATGTACGACAGCTGGCGCAGGCCATGGCGGGTCTCTATGCGCTCCACAAGGTCGTGGTGTTCCTTCTCGGTCATGGCATAGATGATGTCGACACAAGCCTGGTCGATGGCCAGAATGTCGGTCGACGAGAGTATGCCGACGTTTGGAGTCACCACGGGAGCAGCTCCCACGCCCTCGCAGTCGCACGAAACCGACATATTGCGCATTACGTTGACGTAGCACACGCGGCCCTCAAAGTAGTCCACCGAAGCCTTGGTCGACTCCGTCATGCGCTCCATGAACTCTTCCTCGCGCTTGTCCCACTGGTTGTCTTGTCCCGGAGTGGTGTGGATCCATGCCTTTCCGATGCGTCCGTCGGCACATCCTATGCCGATGTTCTTGTTCGAGCCGCCGAAGCCGCCCTGCGTATGACCCTTGAAATGGGTCAGTGTCACCATGGCATCATAGTTTGTAAGATCGCTGCCAACCGACATCTTGCGGAACCATTTGCCGCCTGCAACGGGCAGGGTAGTGGTGCCGTGCTCGTCGAGAATGTCCACGGGGCAGAATGTCCAGCCGTTTGTCTCGAGGGTCTTGCGGTGGTCCTCGGTGGTGTAGCGGCCTCCCTTGTAGTAGGTGTTGGTCTCAATGATGTTGGCTCCCTTTAGGTCTTTCTCCATGAGAGCTTTCACCCATTCGCGCGGAATGATGTTTGGTCCGTTGGGTTCGCCCGTGTGCAGCTTCACGCCCACGTGGCCCTTGATGTTGTCGCACACTTGTTCGTATGCCTGTAGTTGCCGGTGCGCTGCTCGTAGGGTACATACTTGCTGCCGTCGGCATCAGCCGCAACGTTGTTCTGTGCTTCTGCGCATCCGGCAAGCGTGAAGCTCAGCAGCGCAGTTAAGAAAATAGTCTTCATAATAGCAGTCTTCTAAAGTTGTATTATCAATTATAAGTCGTTGACGGGCTTGTCGGAAGCCTGTTTCAACCGTCCAAAATTACACATTGTCAGCCAAAAATCATTTGCATAAATAGCAGAAGAAATTACCATTTTTACTTTTTTTCTCAGCCGTTTGCTGCCTGTTTTGCTGCGTGAAAGGCTGCGGTCACGTCGCCGTCGGTGTGGTTTTTTCTTACATTTTGGGCGATATGACTGGCATTTTGATGCTGTGACAACATAGTCTGACAGCTGCTCGGGCTCTGAAAACAGCCTGTTTTCTGTGGCTTTGTTAACCTTTATTAAAGTTTAAGGCTGCGGTGTAAAGTGCAGGTTTGCAGTGTGTTATCCGCTGATTGGGGCCTTACGATTTTTACAGATGCCCTTGGGAATGTTTCTCCAGCAGCTCCGGAGCATTGCTACAGGAGCCTTGTAGCATTACTCCAGAGCCTCTGTAAGGTTGCTCCGGGGCTGCTGGAGAAAATTTACGGAGCCTCTGGTAAAAATATTCATTTATTATTACTAACTTTGCAGGGTTATAACAATACATTGCATAACACCCTATGCCTGACCGACAGACCATCTTCCAGCGTACAGAACTGCTCCTTGGACGCACCGTTACGGCAGCCATGCACCGGCAGCGCGTGCTCATGGTGGGTGTAGGCGGCGTGGGGTCGTGGTGCGCTGAGAGCCTGGTGCGCAGCGGAATAGGCCACCTCACGCTCGTAGACATGGACGTGGTGTGCGAAAGCAACGTCAACCGGCAGCTCATGGCCACGCAGTCGACCATAGGGCAGCCCAAGGCAGAGGTGCTACGCATGCGTCTGCTCGACATATATCCCGCAGCCGACATCGTGGCGCGGTGCATGGCATACGACGAGAACACCGCCGGAGAGTTCTGTCTCGACGATTACGACTACGTGATAGATGCTATCGACACACTGAAATGCAAGGCCCTGCTGATATGCAGAGCCTGTGAGAGTACGGCCACGCTGTTCTCCTCGATGGGTGCAGCCTTGAAGCTCGACCCGCAACGCATCCGTGTGGCTGAGTTCTGGAAGGTGGAGGGCGACCCTTTAGCGCGAACGCTGCGCAAGAGGTTCAAGCGCGAGGGCACGTTTCCTGCCCGTAAGTTCCAGTGTGTGTATTCTGACGAGCGCCTGCAGAACGCAGAGGCTCAGCCACAAGCCGACGAAGGGCAGGCCGAACGCCGTCCCAACGGCACCGTAGCCCACATAACGGCTATCTTCGGCTTCACGCTGGCAAGCCTCGTGGTGAGGGATGTGGCAGCACGGACTACCGCAGCGAGAGCGGAGAATGGCTGACGGAAGACGACTACTATTCAAAATAACATACGATATATGGACAAGACCCGATTGCTTTTTATATGTTTGGGCAATATATGCCGCTCTCCTGCTGCCGAGGGAGTGATGCGCAAGATGGTTGAAGATGCCTCGTTGCAGGACAGCATCGAGGTGGACAGTGCCGGCATAGGCTCGTGGCACGTGGGCCAGCGCCCCGACCGGCGCATGATAAGCCACGCTGCCGCAAGGGGCTACGACCTGTCGCAGCTCAGGGCAAGGCAGTTCAAGGCTTCTGACTACGACCTTTTCGACTACATAGTAGTCATGGACGAGGAGAACTATCACGACGTGCTGAGCCGCATTGCGCCGCGTGCAAGGCTGCGCGAATGTCATGCCGGGGGCGGAAACAACGGCAGTAGGCCCAAGCAGAAGGTGATAAGGATGAAGGAATTTTTTACCACGCACGTGGGCCAGACCACCGTTCCCGATCCCTACTACGGCGGCGACAGCGACTTTGAGCTGGCTCTCGACCTGATAGAAGACGGTTGCAGGGGACTGCTCAGCATACTTTGCAAAAGTGAATAATAATTCAGTAAATAACGACAAAGCCCGTAAAAAAGCCCTCTGTGGCGTTTTTATGGGCTTTGTTGTGTAGATAATATGCGTTTTTTTACTAATTTTGCATTTGCGATTTACACCTTATTATATTGTCATTCGTTAAATAGTAAACTATATGGTACTCGACAAAGAAATGCTAAAGGAGTTTTATGCCTCTTACGGGCAGAAGGTAAAGAACGCTGCAAAGGTGCTTGACAGGCCGCTGACGTTTGCCGAGAAGGTGCTCTATGCTCACCTTTACGACAACGGCGAGCTGAAAAGCTTCAAGCGCGGAGAAGACTATGTGGACTTCAGACCCGACCGCGTGGCTATGCAGGACGCAACGGCGCAGATGGCTTTGCTGCAGTTTATGAACGCAGGAAAGGACCGCGTGGCCGTGCCTTCGTCGGTTCACTGCGACCACTTGATAAAGGCTGACGTCGGAGTGGAGGCCGATCTGCCTGCTGCCCGCGTCACCAACAAAGAGGTTTACGACTTCCTTGGCAGCGTGTCGAAGAAATACGGCATCGGCTTCTGGGGTCCCGGAGCCGGCATTATCCACCAGGTAGTGCTCGAGAACTATGCTTTCCCCGGCGGCATGATGGTCGGAACAGACTCTCATACGCCCAATGCCGGCGGACTGGGAATGGTTGCCGTGGGCGTGGGAGGTGCCGATGCGGTAGACGTTCTGACGGGAATGCCGTGGGAACTGAAGATGCCTCGCCTCATTGGAGTTCACCTTACGGGAAGTCTCAAGGGCTGGGCTTCGCCGAAAGACGTTATCCTGAAGATTCTGGGAATACTCACCGTGAAGGGCGGAACGAATGCCATCCTGGAGTATTTCGGCCCCGGAGTAGCCACTATATCGGCCACCGGACGCGCAACGATATGCAACATGGGTGCCGAGCTGGGTGCCACCTGCTCGCTGTTCCCCTTCGACGGCAATACCGAAGAGTATCTGAAGCAGACGGGACGCGAGGAGATTGCAGCCCTGGCATCGGCTAATGCAGCCTGTCTGCGTGCCGACGACGAGGTGATGGCTGCTCCCGAGAAGTTCTACGACCAGATACTTGAAATCAATCTCAGCGAGATAGAGCCGCACCTGTGCGGTCCGTTCACCCCGGATGCCGCTACGCCCATCTCCGAAATGCGCGAGAAGGGTCCCAAGAACGACTTCCCGATGCAGGTGGAGGTAGGTTTGATAGGCTCGTGTACCAACTCCAGCTACGAGGATTTGTCGCGTGCAGCATCAGTAGCGCGTCAGGCCAAGGCCAAGAACCTGCAGGTTAAGGCACAGCTGATTATCAACCCCGGTTCGGAACAAATCCGCAAGACTGCCGAGCGCGACGGACTGCTCGACGACCTCAAGGCTATCGGAGCAGTGATAATGACCAATGCCTGCGGTCCATGTATCGGACAGTGGCACCGCCACACAGACGACAACACCCGGAAGAACGCTATCGTAACATCGTTCAACCGTAATTTCCGCCGCCGCGCTGACGGAAACCCCAATACTTACGCCTTCATCAGCAGCCCGGAGATGACCGTTGCGCTCGCGCTTTCTGGCCGACTCGACTTCAATCCGGCTACCGACACCATCACAGATGCCAACGGCAAGGAGGTGATGCTCGACGTTCCGCAGGGCAATGTGTTCCCCGAAAAGGGCTTCGAGACAGCTCAGACTGCTGGCGACAGCACCGAACCGCTCTTCGTGGCACCTGCTGCCGCAGGCTCGGATGTGGAAGTTGTGATAAGTCCTAAGTCCGAACGACTGCAGCGTCTTGAGCCTTTCAAGGCGTGGGACGGCAACGATCTCACGGGTATGCCGCTGCTGATAAAGACTCAGGGCAAGTGTACCACCGACCATATATCAATGGCTGGCCCGTGGTTGCGCTTCCGCGGACACCTTGAGAACATCTCGGACAACCTGCTTATGGGTGCTGTCAATGCGTTCAACGGTGAGTCCAACTGTGTGAAATGCCAGCTGACAGGCGAGATGATGGCTGTGTCGGCAGCGGCAAAGGCTTACAAACAGCAGGGACTGGCAAGCATCGTGGTTGCCGAAGACAACTACGGAGAGGGCTCAAGCCGCGAGCACGCCGCCATGGAACCGCGCTTCCTCAACGTAAGAGTGGTGCTGGCAAAGAGCTTCGCACGCATCCACGAGACCAATTTGAAGAAACAGGGAATGTTGGCACTTACCTTTGTCGACAAGAATGACTACGACAAGGTGCGCGAAGACGACCGTATCGACCTGCTCGGACTTGCCGGCATGGCTCCCGGAAAGAACCTTACGCTCGTGCTCCATCATGCCGACGGCACCCAGGAGAGCTTCCCTGTGCAACATTCATACAACGACACGCAGATTGCTTGGTTCAAGGCAGGCTCTGCGCTGAACTATATGGCATGACTAATCCAATGTTTTCAGGAACCAAAGAGTAACAACAAAAGCTAAAATATGAAGAAAGAGTATTTGATATATAAGCTGAGTGATGCAGTAAAGACGACCTGCAAGATCGAGAACGACCTGTTTACGCAGTACGGAGTGAAGCGTGGCTTGCGCAACGAAGACGGCTCCGGCGTGCTGGTAGGGCTGACTAACATAGGCAATGTGGTAGGTTACGAGATGGGTGAGGACGGTAAGCCTCACCCCACGGAGGGCAAACTCTACTACCGTGGATATGAGCTTGACGACCTCGTTACGCCATTGCTCGAGGAGAAACGCTTCGGTTTCGAGGAGGTTGCGTACCTTATCCTCAGCGGTAGGCTCCCCGACAAGGAAGAGCTGTCGGCTTTCATGGAGCTTATCAACGACAATATGCCGCTCGACCACCGCACGATAGTTCATCTGGTAGACCTCGAAGGCTCCAACATTATGAACATTCTGGCTCGCTGTGTGCTCGAAATGTACACCTTCGACCAGAACCCCGACGATATGTCGCGCGACAACCTGATGCGTCAGGCCATTGAGTTGATAGCCAAGCTGCCCACTATCGTGGCATACGCATACAATATCTATCGCCACGGAGTGCAGGGAAGGTCGCTTCATATACGCCATCCGAGGGAGCGGTTGTCTATTGCAGAGAACTTCCTCTATATGCTCAAGCACGAAGAATACACCGAACTTGACGCCCGGACACTCGATTTGCTGCTCATCACTCAGGCCGAGCACGGTGGAGGTAACAACTCGACGTTCACTGTCAGGGTGACTTCGTCGACGCGTACTGACACCTATTCGAGCATTGCGGCAGGCATAGGCTCGCTCAAGGGACCCCTCCACGGCGGCGCAAACATTAAGGTAACAAATATGTTCCACCACTTGCAGGAGAACATCAGCGACTGGACGAGCATCGACGAGATTGATACCTACCTGCGCCGGATGCTGAACAAGGAGGCTTACGACAAGTCGGGACTTATCTATGGCATCGGTCATGCAGTCTACACAAAGAGCGATCCGAGGGCTGTAGAGCTGAAACGCCTTGCCGGAGAGCTTGCCAAGGAGAAGGGACGCGAGGAGGAATACAACTTCCTTTGCCTGCTGGAGCAGGAAGGTATCAAGTGCCTGATGGAGCATCGGAAGAGCGCCAAGCCTGCCTGCGCTAACCTGGACTTCTACAGTGGCTTCATTTATGAGATGATAGGACTGCCCCAGGAAATCTACACACCTATCTTCGCGATGGCCCGTATCGTAGGATGGATGGCGCACCGGATAGAGGAACTCAACTTCGACGGGCGCAGAATAATCCGCCCTGCCTACAAGAATGTGTTGGAGCAAAAGGCATACGTGCCTATTGCCAATCGTTAGCACCACGATGGATCAGCATCAAGCAACCCACATATTGCAAACCCACGACATAAAGCCTACCGCCAATCGCATATTGGTGGTTAGGCTTTTGTCACTTTCTGAGGGGCCTATGTCGCAGGGAGAACTCGAGAGAGAGCTCGTGAGCGTAGACAAATCGGTCATCTCGCGTACCCTTGCACTGTTCAGGGAACATCATCTGGTGCATCTGATAGAGAGTGGCGAGGGCGTGCGCTACGAACTATGCCACAGCCACGATGCCCATCTCGATGACGACAGGCACCCCCACTTCCACTGCAAGCAGTGCGGGCGCATCATCTGCCTCGACCAAGTGGAGGTTCCGATGATTGATATGCCCGACGACTATGCCGTTACTGAAGTGAGCTATATGCTGCAAGGGCTATGCCCCAACTGCCAGAAACATCATTGATAATTGCAAAACTACCAGATATTATTATGAGAAAAACAATCCTTTCGGTACTGCTTATGGTGGCACTCGCCGCCGCAGCGCAAGTCGAACGTCCCAAACTGATAGTCGGTCTGGTGGTCGACCAGATGCGTTGGGACTATCTCTATCGGTTCCAAGACGAATATGGTGAGGGCGGACTGAAGCGGTTGCTTCGCGAAGGCCACTCTTTCGAGAACACGATGATAAACTACGTGCCCACGGTGACGGCCATAGGCCATGCCAGCATCTACACTGGCTCCACGCCGGCACTGCACGGCATCTGCGGCAACAACTTCTTCATAGACGGCAAGGAGGTGTATTGCTGCGGTGACAGCACCGTGCGCGGAGTGGGTTCCGACAGCAAGAAAGATCAGATGTCGCCCCATAATCTTCTTGCTTCCACCATAGGCGACGAGCTGAAGCTGGCTACCGACTTCCGCTCACGGGTCTTCGGTGTGGCAATAAAAGAACGCGCAGCCATACTTCCGGCAGGCCACAGTGCCGATGCCGCTTACTGGTGGGACACCACGGTGGGCCACTTTGTAAGCAGCACGTACTATATGGACCGGCTGCCGGAGTGGGTTGAGCAGTTCAACAGGCAGAACCACACCAAGCCCAAATTTGAAATCATAACCGACAACCTGGGCGTCACCATGACGTTCCGTATGGCCGAGGCCCTGCTCGAGAACGAACAGCTGGGGCAGCGCGGCCAGACGGATATGCTGGCAGTGAGCATTTCGCCGACCGATGCTGTCGGACACCAGGTCGGGATAGACGGGCCGGAGATACATTCAGTGTATAAGCAGCTCGACAAAGACCTCGCCCACTTCCTCGACGAGCTCGACAGAGTGATTGGACGGGGGCAGTATCTGCTCTTCCTGAGTGCCGACCACGGCGGTGCCCACAACTACAACTACCTGCAGAACCACCGTATTCCAGCCGCAGGAATGGAGAGCTGGAGTATGTTGAAGCCACTGAATAATCATCTAAAGACTGTATTCTCAATCGACAAAGACCTGTTCTATGGTGAGAATATGGCGCGTTTCTACCTTAACCATGAGCTTACGGCTGCCCTTGGGCTCGACGAAGAGCGAGTGAAAGGTGAAGCAGCCAAATGGCTGAAGCGCGACAAGCGCGTGCTTGAGGTCGTTGATTTCGACAAGGCGGCAACGGCAGCACTGCCGAAAATCATCTGTGAGCGCATTGCAAACGGTCGTAATGCCGACCGGGCAGGCGACATAATCTGCATCCTGAAGCCCCAAGTGGTGATAACAACCGACAATCCTGAGTTCCGCGGCACGTCGCACGGTGCCTGGAACCCATACGATGCCCACATCCCCTTTGTCCTTATGGGATGGAATGTGGCTCACGGTCAGTCGTTGGAGCAGGTGAACATCACCGACATAGCACCCACGATATGCTCAATGCTGCATATCGAGATGCCAAATGCGGCCATTGGCCGCCCGCTCTACAGCTTGCCCTGCTCGCCCAGATAGCTGTCTTTGAAGCCGAGGAAGTAGAGCACACCGTCGAGTCCGATGGTGTTGATGCTCTGCTTTGCGTTTGCCACCACGCGCGGCTTGGCATGGAAGGCTATGCCCAAGCCCGCTTCGGAGAGCATCGGCAGGTCGTTGGCACCGTCGCCGACAGCAATGGTCTGTGCCAGGTTGACCTTCTCAACCTGTGCAATGAGCTTGAGCAGCTCTGCCTTGCGTTGTCCGTCGACAATCTCGCCCACATATCGACCCGTGAGTTTGCCGTCTTCGTCGATCTCCAACTCGTTGGCATAGACGTAGTCGATGCCATAGCGGCGTTGCAGATACTCGCCGAAGTAGGTAAATCCACCGCTCAGAATGGCTATCTTGTAGCCGCATCGCTTCAGCACCGACATCAGTCGGTCTACTCCTTCGGTGATGGGCAGGTTCTCGGCAATCTCCTTCATCACGCTCACATCGAGCCCCTTGAGCAGTGCTACGCGCTCGGTGAAGCTCTCCTTGAAGTCTATCTCGCCCCTCATGGCGCGCTCTGTGATAGCCTTAACCTGGTCGCCCACACCGGCTTTCATTGCCAGCTCGTCGATGCACTCGGTCTGGATGAGCGTAGAATCCATATCGAAGCAGATCAGACGGCGCATCCGTCGGAACATATCATCGCGCTGCAAGGAGAAGTCGGTCTCCATTTCAGCCGACAGACGCATCAGTTCGGCCTGCATCTGAGCACGGTCGCGAGGAGTTCCTCGCAGCGAAAACTCCAGACAGGCCCTGACGTTCTTGCCCGGCGTCTTTATGCTTTTGCGACCCGTAAGGCGTATTATCGAGTCGATGTTGAAGCCCTGGTCTGCCACAACCTTCGTGGCGGCCTCAATCTGTCGGGCCGAAAGCGAACGTCCAATCAGCGTGAGTATGTAGCGGTGCTTGCCCTGACGGCTCACCCAGTCTTCGTAGCGGTCGTCGTCGATGGGCGAGAAGCCAATCTGCACGTTCAGTTCCGTGGTCTTGAAAAGCAACTCCTTCATCACCTGTCCCGAGCTTTTCTCGTCGATGCGGATAAGTATTCCCAACGAGAGAGTGGAGTGGATGTCGGCCTGTCCGATGTCAAGTATCTCGGCATCATAGCGTGCCAGGATAGTCATTATCGACGCGGTGAGTCCCGGACGGTCCTGTCCGGTGATGCGGATAAGTATCTGTTCTTCCTTCATAGCGGTGTGTTGTTCTTGCGTGTGTATATATAATTAAGGTGTATTTGTGGCAAAAGGCTTTGCATTGACGAAACCTTTACGGCTGCTAAGTTACGAAAACAATTTCAAATATGACTCATATTAGTCAGTAATATGACTCATATTGGTCAGTAATATGACTCATATTGGTCAGTAATATGGCCCATATTGGTCAGTAATATGGCCCATATTGGTAGGTAATATGGCCCATATTGGTGAGTAATATGACACATATTACTTTGCTTTTTAGTACTTTTGCAGCTATGGACGACGAGAAATTTGAAGTTCTTTGGCAGAAGAACCGCAAGTCGCTGCTCAGCGAAGACCGCGAGTGGCAGCAGCTCCAGCAGAGCTATAAGGTCAGTTCCGGGGCAGATATGCTGCTTTTTGGCATACCTGCCGTGGCCGGAATAGTCAGTTTCAACTATGTTCCACTGTCAGGCGAGCTGCTGAAGTGGCTTGTCAGCGCAGTGCTGACGGTGCTATGTTTCGTGTTGTGCGTTTTTGTGAAGAGCCTGTTCTCTCCCACGCTGTCGGCTTCTGAGATAGAGAAAAGGGTGAAGGCCGGCTATCGGAAGCGGTTGGAGCAGAGGCAGTAGATAATCACCGGGGCACCGATGATGGGTGTGACGGCATTGACAGGTATCATGCTGCCGCCTGAAGCAGCTGTGCATATCACGTGGCAGAGCAGTGCCACCGCCATGCCGCACAGCATTGTGCATGGCAACAGCCACCTGTGGTCTTCGCTTGAGAGCAGCAGGCGGGCTATGTGGGGCACGGCAAGGCCAATGAAAGCTATCGGACCGCAGAACGCCGTGGCTACTGCCGTGAGCCATCCCGTGATGACAAGCAGCAGATGACGGAACAACCGCGTGTTGATGCCAAGGTTGCGAGCATACTGTGAGCCCAGCAGAAAGGCGTTGAGCGGCTTTACCAGCATCGCTGCCAATGCCAGACCGACAAGCGCGAGGCCGCTCATGGCTGCCGTTTGGTGGGAGCTTGTGTTGCCAAACGTGCCCATTCCCCATGTCACATACGACCTTACGCCTTCTTCCGAGGCATGGAAGTTGAGCAGAGTGACTGCCGACGAAGCCAGATAGCCTATCATCACGCCTATGATAAGCAGCACCACGCTGCTGCGAACCATCGTGGAGAAGGCAAAGATGACAGCCGTAACGGCCATTGCGCCAGCGAAGGCTCCTGCCAGCACTGCCATGAAGCCACCTACCGAGAAGGCTCCAGCCGATAGCTCGCCGCCAAGGGCAAGCATCACCAGGGCCACGCCTACGCTTGCTCCGCTGCTGATGCCGAAGATGCCGGGGCCTGCCAACGGGTTGCGGAAAGCCGTCTGGAGCAGCAGTCCGCTGACTGCCAGTGAGCTGCCGGCCATCAATGCCGTGACAGCCGACGGCAGACGCGTCTCGGTAACGATGAAGTGCCACGTGTGGTTGCTTGTTCCTCGGCCCAGCATGATGCCCAGCACGTCGGATGCCGGGATGTTCACAGCTCCCGTAGTCATGCTCAGGGTGAACAGCAAGGCTGTGCTTACGGCGAGCAACAGTATGGTAAGGGTGGTGCGTTTCATGGTGCAATCTTGCGGTAGTAGTGCAGCTGTCGGCTGTCGGTGAGCATTTCGGGATGCAGCAGCAGCATATAGTCGCTGAGCAGGCGGTCGGGGTGGAACGACACTTCCTCGAAATACGGGGTCTCTATGGTGTTCACATACCAGACGTTTGCCTGCTGAAAGGCTTTCATCTCGCTGTAGCCGTGGTGCTCTGAAGCCAGTCGGCGAGTGGTCAGCGGCTCCGTGCCGTTATAGTTGAACAGCCACACGTCGGCATCGCCCGACTTGCTGAGCACCGTCTCGAAGCTCAGTGGCAGGCTGCCGCTGTGTTTGTCGTCGCTCCAGGCATACTGTCCGCCGGCATCGGTTATCAGCCGGCCTACCGAACTCATGCCGCCAGCCACGTACCAGATGTTTCCGGTCATGCGTTCGGTGATGATTTTCTTTCCCTTTCCGGCTGTCTTGGCTTTCGAGGCGAGCTTCCGGTAGTTGTTTTCCACGACTTTGAACAGGCTGTCGGCTTCGTTGCTGCATCCCATGAGCATACCGTAGAAGCGCATCCACTCGGCTCTGCCCAGCGCGGAGGTTTCCATGTATTCGGCACATTCTATGATAGGGATGCCCATTTTCTCAAGTTTGCCGTAGCCGCCGCTGTTCTCGAAGGGCGAGAGCAGTATGCCGTCACAGTTCAGACTGGCCAGAAGCTCGGTGTTGGGAGCCATGCTGTTGCCGCAGTCGGCAATCGTTCCGCCAGCTGCGGCAGCCTTTATGCGAGGGATGTTCATGTATTTCAGGTCGGCCACACCGGCTATTGCGCCCATCTTTCGCAGCTCTACGAAGAGGTTGGCGTGGGCTGCATTGAACACCACCGCGCGTCGCAGCGGAACCCTGACTACGGTTGCACCCTCGGGCAAGGCTGCGTGGCCGTCGTAGGTGCTGTCTGTCAGTACGTAGCGATGGAGCAGATGGCCGCGCTTCCAGGGGTTGGCGAGCTCCACGACTTTATATTTCTTGTAGTCTGTTATGGTGATGTTCTCGGCATAGGCCATGCGTATGGTGTCGCCCTGAGCCTGTGGCGAGGTGTGGTTGCCGCCTGTGCAACAGCAGAGCAGCAGCAACAAAACCATCGGCAGGGGATAAAACGGTGCTCTCATCGTGACTAATTTTATGCAAAATTACCAAAAATAAATATAGATTTAGTAACTTTGCACGGTTTTTCACCAACATATAAACATTCAAAGAATAACAAAATGGCTGAAGTAAGCAGTAATGTCCTAAACAACAAGTACTCGAAGAAGAAGATGTTCGAGCTGCTTGGTATCTTCATTGTCACTGCAATCGTGTGGAACTTGCCTGTTGGCACCTTCGGAATAGATGGCTTGACAGTAATTCAACAGCGAGTAATCGCAATCTTCGTATTTGCTACTCTCTCATGGCTAACAGAGTGTATACCTTCCTGGGCCACCTCGCTCTCAATCATTACGACCATGTGTCTGACTATCTCGAACAACAGTCTGGCTTTCTTTAAGGGCGAGGAGAACGAGACCTTCGGCACTCTGCTGAAGTCGAAAGAAATCATGGCAGCCTTTGCCGACCCGGTAATCATGCTCTTCCTCGGAGGTTTCATCCTGGCTATCGCAGCCACTAAGTCGGGTCTCGACGTGCTGCTGGCCAAGAACCTGATACGTCCGTTCGGCAATAAGAGCGAGAATGTGCTGCTTGGTTTCCTGCTTATCACGGGACTGTTCTCGATGTTTGTGAGCAACACAGCTACCGCAGCAATGATGCTCACGTTCCTCACGCCTGTCTTTGCGGCTCTTCCTGCAAGCGGCAAGGGACGTATCGCGCTGACTATGAGCATCCCCGTGGCTGCCAATATCGGTGGTATGGGAACGCCTATCGGTACGCCACCAAATGCCATCGCGCTGAAAGTGCTCAACGATGAGGCCGGCCTGAACATGGGTCTGGGCTTCGGACAGTGGATGGCAATCATGTTCCCGCTTACCATTTTAATCCTTCTGCTCTCATGGCGCATCATTCTGAAGTTCTATCCATTCACTCAGAAGACCATCGAACTGAAGATAGATGGAAAGATTCACCACGGTTGGAGAATGTGGGTGGTATGCTTGACGTTCATCGTGACTATCCTCCTGTGGGTTGTTCCCAAGGAGTACACCGGCATCGATGCCAACACCGTGGCTATGGTTCCTATGGGAGTGTTTGCCATAACGGGTGTGATTACCGCACGCGACCTTAAGGAAATTGACTGGGCCGTTATCTGGATGGTTGCCGGTGGATTTGCTCTCGGACTCGGAATGAACGGTTCGGGACTGGCCGCTGCCGCTATCAAGAGTATTCCGTTCGGCGAATGGAGCCCGATGGTGATACTTTTGGCTTCTGGTTTGCTGTGCTACTTCCTCAGCAACTTCATCTCCAACACCGCTACGGCAGCACTGCTGGTGCCTATTCTCGCCGTTGTCTGCAAAGGAATGGGCGACCGTCTCGACACTATCGGCGGCACACCGACTGTTCTTATAGGTATTGCGCTGGCCGCTTCTTCGGCTATGTGTCTGCCTATCTCTACTCCGCCGAACGCCATAGCTTATTCGACGGGACTCGTCGAGCAGAAAGATATGCTCAGGGTTGGTATCACCGTGGGCATACTGACTATGGTTCTCGGCTATACCATGTTGTACTTCGTTGGACAGATGGGAATACTTTAAGGCGCAGAACCTTTAGATATTCATAGCAATAGGCTCCCAGTCGCGAGTAGGCTGGGAGCCTTCTTTGTTTCTGTAACACGCTGTCTGGCCTGTGTTTAGCCCTGTCGTGCCATGTTGCCTGAGCTCTGTGGACTTGTTCCACACGTCTTTTTGTGGTCATTGCAAGGCGTTCGTTGTGCCTTTATGTATCCTTTCGCTGTCATTTTCCTCTCCTTTCGGCTGTTCCCTGCTGCCTTTCCCTTCTATGCCGTTCTGTTTTTGCGCGCCATCAAGCTCCTGTGGGGTTTCCCATCAAGTCCCTGTGGCTTCCCATCAAGACCTCGCAGGCTTTCTATAAACGCAAAAAAGAGGATTTGTCATCACGACAAATCCTCTCGGAACGGGAATTATATGTAGTAGTCTTAGTAAATATATAGATATTATCTCTGACCTGGCTGACCAGGATTCTGTCCGTTTAAGTTCTGGTTGTTTTTCTTGTACTGGTCG
This sequence comes from uncultured Prevotella sp., assembly GCA_900318625.1. Taxonomy (GTDB): domain Bacteria; phylum Bacteroidota; class Bacteroidia; order Bacteroidales; family Bacteroidaceae; genus Prevotella. The sequence goes on along the minus strand of ONLG01000006.1, from coordinate 54,185 downwards.
TAAAGGCCCTGATAGTTGGGCGCCTGTCCTGGTTGCTGTGCGGGCTGGGGCTGTTGCAGCTTCTTCTGACGTCCGCGATAGACAAAGAAACCAAGTATTCCGCCTGCCACTACCAGTATTGTTATGCCGAGCACAGGACGGTAGGCAATCCATGCTATTGCGATAACGAGCAGCGACCAAACCGTACCTACGATGGTGCAAACCAGTCCTACGCCGAAGCCAACGATGTTTGCAAGGAACGGAAGTATCTTCATCAGTGTCTCGAAGATGCTGAATGTAGTCTTCAGACCGCCAATGACAATGGCAATGCCTACTATGCGGAGCAGCCAGAGCATCATGTTGTTGGTGTCGTGCTCGCCCTGATAGATCTCGTCAACGCTCTTCTGACCCATCACGAGGGTAGAGAAAGTCTTGCCGTTCTCAGCCTTGAAGGGCTTGAAAGTGTTGCCCGTGACGGTTGCAATGATTGTTACCTGAGCCGGCATCACCTTTGTGAACGTCACTCTCACGTCGCCCAGCTGCGGCGAAGAGGGGTTGGCACCATAGTAGAGCACGTTGTCGCGCAGGTGAACGTAGTCGTAGTCGCGCGAAACCGATGCTGTGGCAGTGCTGTCGTTGGCTGTTGCGGGCGCAGTGTCGGCAAGCGAAGATGTCGTTATGGCAGTGTTGGTGCCCATGGTGCGTATCTTCTGAGCCGTCTCAGTGTTCCAACGCTTCATCTGTTCGTCGGTGAATGTAGGCACAAAAGGCTGTACTCCGCTGATTGAATGTATCTGACCTTCGGTGAGCTTATAGGCTCCGAAGCTTACATTCTGGGCATACTGTCTTGCATCCTCGTGCTGGCAGACTACGAAGTTCTTGTTCTGATAGGCGGGATCGTGGAACTCCTGTGAGTTGACAGGCTTCGATGTCCACTCCATTTTGTATGTGTAAGTGGTGACGGTTTCCTGTCCTCCGCCGATCTTATCGCGGCTCTTGCTCTCTGAATGTTCAACATACTGGTAATATTCCACCTTTCGTTCGATGCTGATAGCTTTGGCACCAATGCCGAATGAGCCGTCGCTCAGCGAGTCTTCTGTGGTTGCCAGGGCGGTGGCATGAACGAGCTTGCCCTCAAATTCGGGGTTCACCTTGTTCACGTCGGGCATCTCCACCGTCACACCCTGTGCTTCGTTGAGCATTTTGTCGGTCTTCACAGCGCGGCCTTCGTTCCACCATAGCAGTGCCGTTCCTGCAAAGAAGAGCACTATTCCTGTGATGATGCCGCCGCATGAGCTGCTCACACGTTGTCCGTAACTTGTAGTAGTTGTTTCTTGATACGCCATAATAGTTATTTATTTCGTAATAATGTTTAATGTCACCTTATTATATATGTATTGTGAGAACAGTCTTCGATGCCTCTGTTTTATTAGTGGCTGTTGCTCTCTTCACAGTTGCAGCTTGTCGTTGCCGTCCGTATTCTGTTTCATCCTTTGCTCTATGATCTGCTTTAGCCTCAGTTCCACCGCACGATTTGCCACATCCTCCATACATAGAAGACGGTTCAGATATGCATCGGCATAGCGCATGGCTTCTTCTTGGTAGCTTGTCTTAGGCATAGGCAATGCTCATTCATTACGTTTTCTTATTGCAAAGGTAGTAATAAGGGCTTTTATCACGTTGTCATTTTATCAAATTTAATTATCATTTCGTGAAATATATGGGTGCAGAAGCCCTTGGAATAGCCCTAAATGCGTATAAATGTGCATTTTTATGCGGTATTGCAGTGATAAGTGGGGGCTGAAAGAAATGTTGCTTGCAGGCGAAACAAATGTGTTATTGCTGCTGTTGGTTTGCACTTTGTTTCCTCTGCTTCTCCTCTAAATACTGCGTGGGAGTCAGTCCGAAAGTGTTTTTGAAGGCACGGGTGAAGTTTGAGGTCTCGTTGTAGGCACACAGAGTGGCCACTTCATTGATGTTTTTGTAGGGATGGTTCTCTAAATAGTGAAGCGCTCGCTTCATTCTTATCGACTGAATAAAGTTCTTGGGCGTTTCGTCGAGCAGCGTGGCGAGTCGCGTGCGCAGCTGGAAGGGACTCATGTTCATGCGCGAACTCACTGTTGTGGCATCGATGTTGCCAGCTGCCATCTGCTCATTGATAATGTCTATCAGTTTCTCGATAAACTGCTTGTCGTCACTGTGCAGGTTGGATGTGTCCGAAACGGTTGACGCCCGTTCGGAAATCTGCGAATACTGCTGCTGTAATTGTTGGTATTGAAGGCGCAGTTCGTCGATGTTTTTGTTCAGCGAAGAGTTCACTTTGCTTTGCTTTATGTTGCTTCTTCGCATCACTGTCCACACGCCTATGGCTATAATCGTCAGCAACAGCGTGGTTGCTATGCCGATGATGATGGCGCGCTGCTTTGCGCGGCGTTGTTCCTCGTTCTCTTGCGACAGCTTGATGTTGCCCACCTGAGCGTTGTAACGTCCCAGGCTCTCTGCAGTCTGCTGGTCGAAGATGGAGTCTTTCAGCGCCTTGTGCCGCTCAAGCGCCTCCATCGCCACCTGCGGACGTGTGTCCTTTGTGGCCTTGTAGAGTCCGAGCTGAGCCTTGCTCTCGCCGTTAGGTTCGTGCTGTATGTTGAAGATTGCTACCGCTTTCTGGAAGTATTCAGCCGCAGCTTGGTTGTTGTGCTCGTTGAGCAGTACCTCGCCCCAGTTGATGTAGGCTATGCCGAGTGAGTGGTTGTTGTGGGTTTTCTCCAGTATCGGAATGGCTTTTGCCAGCAACCGCTTTGCTTCACCGAAATGGTGCATCCATATCAGAGCCGTAGACATCTGTGTGAGTCGTATTGCAGCCTTGTCGGTATGGCCCAGTTTGGTCTCTATGTCGTATGCTTCTTTGGCGTATGCCAGCGATTTGGTCTGGTTGCCCAGTGCATTGTAGACCTCGGAAGCCATACCCTTGAGCAGTGCTATCTTTGACTTGTTGTCGGTTTTCGATGCCTCTTTCATTGCCTGAAGGATGAATTTCTCGGCCTCGCGGTACTGATGCGTGCTCATGTAAATAGCAGTCAGGGTGTTAAGACTTGAGCTTATCTTCTCCGGGTCGCCCGACATCACGTCCAGCTTGTAGCAGTGCATGGCGTGCTCGGCAGCTTTCTGGAACTCTGATAACCGTATGTGGGTGATTGCCAGCAGGTTCAGACAGTTGGCTAAACCCTCGTTGTCCTCTGCTTTCTGGAAAAGTGGCATGGCTTTGCTGGCATAGAAGGCTGCCTGTTGGTATTCCTGATAGGCATAATAGTATTCGGCAACCCAGTACCACAGCTGTTCGCGCAGGCTGTCGGCAGGTGTGTCGTAGCTGAATGTCAATGGTTCGTCGGTGATGTTTTCGTGTTGCAGCAGTTTGAAAACTGCGTTGGCTGTGTTCACGGTCTGCCTGTCGAATCTCTTGCCATAGGTTAGTTGCTCGGCCTTGTTGAACTGCTCGATAAGTTTATCTATAGGTTTGGCTGTTGCAGACAGTGCCTGTTGGCATATCAGCAATAGCAAAAGGGTGATTGCTTGTTTCTTTAGTAGTGGCAGAGTAAGCATTCTTGGTTGGTGATTTTGCGTAGCAAAGATAATAAAAAACATGTTACTTCCAAAGAACAAGCCCTTTTTTTACCTTATTTATAATCAAAGCATTAACTAATATGACTCTTGCTGGAAAGTAATATGGCCCATATTGGTCGGTAATATGGCCCATATTGGTCAGTAATATGGCCCATATTGGTCAGTAATATGGCCCATATTGGTAGCACCCCACAATCCCCCCAAAAGGGGGAAGGCTTATATGGCTAATATGTCTTATGGGAAATGGGAAGGCTTATATGGCTAATATGTCTTATGGGAAATATAAGGACTTATAGCCCTTATGGAGAGCCTTACGGCTCCCCTCCCTTGGGGAGGGGCGGGGGGTGGGTCGGTAATATGACACATATTGGTAGCCCCCCCTCAATCCCCCCAAAGGGGGAAGAGTGGCTGAAAGTGGGATGTTTGTCTATCCTCCCTCCCTTGGGGAGCATCGGGGGGAGACGATTACCGTTGGCTTAATCAACATATATAAGCTCGCGCATCACGCTATCGCTCAGGAAAAGTCCCTTCCGGGTGAGCCTTACATGGCCGTCGGCCACCTCTACCAAGCCCTGAGCGGCCAAAGTAGCAGATGTTTCGGTGAAAAAGGCGCGAAGACTTGGTGTGATGTTGCTTATCTTTATTCCTTCGCAGGTTCTGAGGGCAGTAGTAATCATGTCGTTGTAGGCCGTTGTCGGCGATATGACTTCGCTCTCGGAAGGCAACTCTGAACACTTGATTTTGTCGATATAGAGTTGAAGGTCGGCTACATTCCAGCTGCGAGTGCTTACGTCGTAGCTGTGAGCAGCCGCACCAATACCAATGTATGGTATAGCTTGCCAGTAGCTGCTGTTGTGGAGCGAGCGGTGTTTGCGTACTCCCTTCGCAAAGTTGCTTATCTCATAATGCTCGTAGCCCGCAGCCGTGAGGCGGTCGATAAGCAGTTCGTACATTGATAGCGACAGCTCGTCGGATATTGGCTGCAAGACTGCTGCGCCGTCAGCCGTGGTGTTGCGGTTCGTTGGCCGTTTGCCGGCGCACATTGCGGAAGACCTTCGGTTGTAGACAAGGTCGTAGAGTGGGGTGTCCTCCTCGTAGGTGAGGCTGTAGGCCGATATGTGTTCGGGCTCCATGGCGAGTGCCTTGCCGATGTCGTCGTCCCACTGGCTCAGTGTCTGTCCCGGGAAACCAAACATCAGGTCAATGCTTATGTTGGGTATTCCAGCCTTGCGCAGCCGCTTCATGGAAGCCACTGCCCCCTCGGCAGTGTGTCGCCGCCGCAGAAAGCGCAGCCTGTCGTTGTCGAATGTCTGTATGCCCATGCTTATCCTGTTGACGGGCAGCTGCCTGAGCATAAGGCAGAACTCGTCGCTGATGTCGTCGGGATTGCACTCCATTGTTATCTCACAGTCCCTCATGCCGGCCCATGGGTCGTTGGCTGTGGAAGTGCCGGGGAAGTACACCTTATTTATATATATAAATAGGCGGTTCAGGTTGTCGGCAGAGAGCACACTTGGCGTGCCGCCACCGAGATAGATGGAACGAATAGGCTCCGCCGAAGGGCGCATGAGCATCTCGCTGCACATAGCTTCAGTGTAGCTGTCCTGCAATTTTGAGAGAGTGGAAGAATAGAAAGCGCAGTAGATGCACCTGCTCTTGCAGAAGGGTATATGTAGGTATAATCCAGCCATTAGCCCTGCGAAATTACTAAGAAGATGCAAAAGATTGTCACAAAAAAGGAGTTTTTTTTGGCAGTTATGCGAAAAACACTTAACTTAGACGGCAGTTTTTTGCGAGTCACGGCGGTGGCGACAGACAACTGTAACAAAGAAACTAAATTTATTAACACCTAAACCTATATTGATATGAAAGTGTATCAAACTAACGAAATCAAGAACATTGCTCTGCTTGGCAGTGCGGGAAGCGGCAAGACAACACTTGCCGAGAGTATGCTTTACGAAGCTGGTATCATCAAGCGCCGCGGAACGGTTGAGGCAAAGAACACCGTCAGCGACTATTTCCCCGTTGAGCAAGAGTATGGTTACTCAGTGTTCTCAACGGTGTTCCATGTGGAGTGGAACGGCAAGAAGCTCAACGTGATTGACTGTCCGGGAAGCGACGACTTCGTTGGCGGAGCAATCACCGCACTCAACGTTACCGACCAGGCCGTGATACTTATCAACGGACAGTATGGTCCTGAGGTTGGCACGCAAAATGCGTTCCGTTATACCGAGAAGCTTCAGAAGCCAGTGATATTCCTCGTTAACCAGCTTGACCGCGACAACTGCGACTTCGATGTCATAATGAGCAATATGCGCGAGATTTACGGCAGCAAGTGCGTGCAGATACAGTACCCGATAGAGACCGGCAACGGCTTCAACTCGCTTATCGACGTGCTTCTGATGAAGAAATATTCGTGGAAGCCCGAAGGCGGCGCGCCCATCATCGAGGACATCCCGGCTGAGGAGATGGACAAGGCAAAGGAACTTCATGCCGCGCTTGTTGAGGCAGCAGCCGAGAACGACGAAACTTTGATGGAAAAGTTCTTCGAGGAAGAGAGCCTCACCGAGGACGAAATGCGCGAAGGTATACGCAAGGGACTCGTCTCGCGGAGCATCTTCCCAGTGTTCTGCGTGTGCGCAGGACGCGACATGGGCGTGCGAAGACTGATGGAATTTCTGGGCAATGTGGTGCCTTTCGTCAGCGAAATGCCGAAGATTCACAATACCCGTGGCGAGGAGGTTGCTCCCGACAGCAACGGTCCCGAGTCGGTTTACTTCTTCAAGACGGGCATGGAGCCACATATCGGAGAGGTTAGCTACTTCAAGGTTATGAGCGGAAGCATCCGCCCGGGCGACGACCTGTCGAACGCCGACCGCGGTTCTAAGGAGCGCATCGGTACTATCTATGCTTGTGCAGGAGCCAACCGTGTGCCTGTTGACCAGCTCAATGCCGGCGACATTGGCTGTACCGTGAAGCTGAAAGACGTGAAGACGGGCAACACTCTGAACTCTAAGGAAGTGGAGCAGCGCTTCGACTTCATCAAGTATCCTAACTCGAAGTATTCGCGTGCCATACGTTCTGTGAACGAGGGAGAGATGGAGAAGCTCATGGCTTCGCTCATGAAGATGCGCCAGGAAGACCCGACATGGGTTGTGGAGCAGTCGAAGGAGCTTCATCAGACTATCGTACACGGACAGGGCGAGTTCCATCTGCGCACACTGAAATGGCGTCTTGAGAACAACGAAAAGATACAGGTGAAGTATGAGGAGCCTCGCATACCATACCGCGAAACCATCACCAAGATGGCGCGTGCCGACTATCGTCACAAGAAACAGTCGGGTGGAGCAGGCCAGTTTGGTGAGGTTCACCTCATCGTGGAGCCGTATGCCGAGGGTATGCCCGAGCCTACGGTCTATAAGTTCGGCGGTCAGGAGTTCAAGATGAACGTCAAGGGTCGCGAGGAAATCGACCTTGAATGGGGCGGCAAGCTCGTCTTCATCAACTCGGTAGTGGGTGGAGCCATCGATGCCCGCTTCATGCCTGCAATCCTTAAAGGTATCATGGAGCGCATGGAGCAGGGTCCGCTGACCGGAAGCTATGCCCGCGACGTTCGCGTCATCGTCTATGACGGAAAGATGCACCCGGTAGACAGCAACGAGCTTTCGTTCATGCTCGCAGCCCGCAATGCCTTCTCAATGGCATTCAAGGAGGCCGGCCCGAAGATTCTGGAGCCTATCTACGACCTCGAGGTATATGTTCCGAGCGACTATATGGGCGACGTGATGAGCGACCTGCAAGGCCGTCGTGCCATGATTATGGGTATGGACAGCGAAGCTGGCTACCAGAAGCTCAGCGCAAAGATACCTCTCAAGGAGCTGAGCAACTACTCGATAGCCCTGAGTTCGCTCACGGGAGGCCGTGCTTCGTTCTCAACCAAGTTCGCAAGCTACGAGCTCGTGCCCAGCGACGTTCAGCAGCAGCTCATTAAGGAGCACGAGGCTGAGCTGGCAGCAGAAGACTAAAAGCGAAAAAGACAGACCATTGAATTGCATTAACGAGAGCGGGGTGGCACGATTTGTGCCGGCCCGCTCGCTTCTTGTAACGGTTTGTCGTGTATTTATCACATTAACTTTAACATTCCGCGACTCCTGTTACTCGAATTTTACTCAGTAACTCCTGCTTGATTCCCTCTCCTTAGTGTCGCGATAGACACCGTTCACCTTGTTGCGCCCAAAGTTGTAGGCTATGCGCAGGCTGAAGGAGCGGGAGTGGATGTTGTTGCGTGAGTAGACGCTGTAGCTGTCATACAAGGCTGTAGACTTGGTGATGTTCCATCCGAAGGGGTCGTTCACCGAGGCCGTCAGGGTGAGTCGGTTGCCCAGAAGCGTGTAGCGTAGGTCGCAGCCTATTAGCGACATGCTTTCATAGCTTGTCATCCGCTCGTGGTAGGGAAAGTAGTGGCTGAAGCGAAGACCGAGAATGAGAGTCTTGCGACGGTTGAGCATCCACGAGTTGTTAAGCTCCAGCTTGCCGCTCCAGCTGCTGTCGTCATGTTCCCTGAAGTCGGCTATGGACGACTTGGCATAGTTCCAGAACACCTCGCCAGCCACATTGATGCTCCAACAGCCAAAGAGCGAGCGGTTGTAGGAGGCATAGAGCCCTGCCTTGTTGTTGTCGATGCAGTTCTCGGGGATGGTGTGTTGCGACCCGTCGTTGCCGAAGCGCGTTATGTAGCCTATGGAGTTGTGGCTGTAGGAGTTGTAAAGCAGCGCGTAGATGCCCTTGTGACTATAGCTGATCTCGGCATTATGCGCCACACTCGGGCGCAAGTCGGGGTTGCCCGACACATAGTCGTTCGTAGTGGTGTAGTAACGGAACGGGTTAAGGTCGGCAAAGTTGGGACGGGTGATGCCCATAGAGTACGACAGAGATAGGCGTCCGGCTTTCTGGCTGTTCCAACTGATGTTGAGTGATGGGAACAAGTAGCCGTAGCTGTTGCTGTGGCTCGTTGCCGGAAGCTCGTCAGCTTGCGTCGTCTCAGCATCCGCAGCCTGGTGCCCCTTAACTTTGGTGTGCTCATAGCGCAATCCTATCTTCATGAACAGAGAGTTGCTGAAGCTCTTTTCAGCACTGATATATGCAGCAGCTGTGTTTTCGTCGTAGTCGAAGGCGTTGCTTTGAGTGGGATCGACGACCCACTGGCCGTCAACGAGGCGGTCAATCCTCAGTGAGGTGTTGTTGCCGATAGCCGTGAAAGCCGTGCCAGCCTCCATTTTTATTGTCTTGAACGGCAGCGAGGCATCAAGCTTGGCCGAGTGGATGTGGTATCTGTTGCGTCCGTCGTTGGTAAGCCTTGTCTCTTCGCCCGCTCCGGTAGTCGTTACATCGGAAAAGGTTCTCGCCGATTTGTTGAAGAAGTTGTAGGTTAGGCTGAGCATCTTGCCTTTTGGGTCGAGCTGCCAGTCGGCAAAGGCCGTCAGAGTGAGTGCGTTGTTAGGTTTTGCTGGCGAATAGTTGTACGAGTGGAACACAGCATTGCGCTCTGTGGTTACATCCTCCAGTCGGCTTGTGAACCTTGAAGAGCTGAAGTTGACGATAGTTCCGGCACACAGGCTACTGGTGAACTTGTACTTAAAGAGAGCGTTGGCACCCAGCTGTCTGTTTGTGAAGTGGTTGCTTCGGGTGGACAACTTCACATGGTCGGCAAACGTATAGCTGCGGTCGAGGTCATTGATGCCTTTGATGTCTGACCAGCTGGCATCAGCCGACAGTTCCACGCGCCGCGTGGTGTGCGAAACGTTTCCGCCAAGCATATAGTTGAAACTTTCTTTTGCGCTGCCCATGCCCCAGAGGCTGCCTCGCGAGCCCAGTGTCTCGTTGCGAGTGGTGATGCTGATGTATGCCACGTTTGTTCCGGCAGCGTATTTGGCCGGTGGAGTGGTGAGCAGCTCAATCTTCTCGATGCCCGATGCCTGCAGGTTCTTCAGTTGTTGGGCTATCGCGTTGTCCGGGATGTCAAGGAGCCGTCCGTCAACGATATAGCGGACAGATGACTTTCCAGCTACGTTCACCAGGTCGCCCGTAACCGATACGCGTGGCATACGGTCGAGTACTTCCATTCCGTTGAGTCCCTTGGCGAAAGGGTCGTTGCGAGTGAGATAGACTATGCGGTCGGGCGACTGCTTCAGCACGGTTCGTTCGCCCACAACCACCACTTCGTTAAGGTTTAGTTCCTTGTCCCAGTTAGCCTGAGTGTCGCCTGTCTGCTGTGCAAATAGGCACACGGGTAGCATGGCCATCCCGAGAATGGCCTTGATAGTTCTTTCCATGATGTAGGTTTTGGTTAGTTATTTGAATGCTTTTTCCTTTCCTTGGATAAAGAAGAAGCCGCCTCCAGAGTTGTCGAGCTGTAATCCGATGTAGATAGTCTCCCCGTTGTTGACTATATGCATGGCAGTGTACTGTCCGTCGCTGCCCTTATGCTCGGAATAGACAGTGGCCCGTGGCTTGTCTTTTGCTATTTCTCTGGCTATGGCCTTTATTATCCCGGGATTGTTCTTTACCGTCAGACCGCGGTAATAGTTGCCATTGTTCTTGTAAATGGATATGGTAACACTCACGTTGCTGTTGTATCGTCCGTCGAAAAGCTTTTCAACGTTAAGTCTGGCAGGCTTTGCGCTGAGCAAAACCGCATTGGCGATACACATTATAATAATTATCAGGCGTTTCATCTCTGTATTGTTTTAATGAATTTCTCTACTTTTGCTTCTTCGTCAGCCCTTTGCGAGGCAACAGTCTTTATGAACTGAGCCATCCTTTGGACATCAGCTTCGGCAATCTGACGAGCCTTTTCTGTACTGACCTGCCTGCCTGCGGAGTAGGCAATGCACTCGGTGTTGTCTTTGTTGAGGCTTTTCTTCATAACTGCCACACCTGCCACGAGCAGCACGGCGATGCTGGCGGCAGCTGCAAGGCGCCGTATCTTAGTCTTGTGGCGTTGTGGCTGTTTGGTGCTGACGGGAAATCTCACAGCCTTCGATATTCCCATGATTGTTTTTACGTCGTTGATGATTGGCGACTCGAAGTCCGTCATGCGCAGCACGTATTCCAGCTCGGCTTCTTCGAGCATCGACAGCTGGCAGTCTATATATTCTCGGCAGAGCCTTTCGGTCTCCTGGGCGGTTAGATGGTTGGTAGATTGTTTCATTGGTTCATCCTTTTATAGTTTTCAAGTATTCTCTTTCGTGCGCGGCTCATGTTCATCCGCACGGCTTCAATGCTCATCGAGAGTTGGCTGGCAATGTCCTTGTACTCCATTCCGTCGTGGGTCACGAGGTTGAAGATGCTCTGTTGAAGTTGGGTAAGTCCTTCTTTCAGATGCTCTGCAAAGTCGAACTCTGTTTCTTCTGAGCTCGGAATACGCGAACGGCGTATCGCGTCGATTGGCATTTCTTTCGTCTTGCGCAGTCGGTCGATGCAAACGTTGCGCAGCACGGCGATAAGTTTGTTCCTTGCCTCGTCTTTTGACTCAACAGTGGTCTTGTTTCTGAGTTTCAACCATGTGTCTTGAAGTGCATCTTTAGCGTCCTCATCGTTTCTGAGATAACTCAGTGCAATGTGGTGCAGCTTGTCGTGCAAGTCCAAATACGCTGTCGTTAGTAAATCTTGTTCCATGACTTTACTAATGATACGAATGAAAGTGTGAAACGTAACAGCCGAAATGTTGAATAATTGAGTCGCTGCAAAGTTAGAATGAATATTCAGACACGCAAAAAAGCAAGTCTTTTTTCATTGCATTGCCCTCGTTTTTACGTAACTTTGCAGCGTGAATATTGAATTTTCAGTTATAAATCAATTCAATACATGACTACATTAACAATTGCAATCATCGTCGTGTTTGTCCTGGGCTATGCCTGTATAGCTCTCGAAAGCGTGACGAAAGTGAACAAGGCAGCCATAGCCTTGCTGATGTTTGTAGGTTGCTGGACTCTCTTTATGATTGATCCAGGCCAGTACATTTCCACTGCCATAGGCGACCAGACCGCTCTTGCCGTGAGCGAAGTGATTGAGAAGCATCTGGGAAGCACGTCAACGACGCTGTTCTTCCTGATGGGAGCCATGACAATCGTAGAGCTTGTCGACCAGAATGGCGGTTTCAACTTTGTCCGCGACACCTTGCAGACAAAAAGCAAGAAGGCTTTGCTGTGGCGAATAGCCTTTATGACATTCATCCTTTCTGCCATCCTTGACAACCTCACCACCTCTATCGTGATGATCATGATACTTCGCAAGCTGGTGAGTGACAAGAACGACCGTCTTATCTATGCTGCTCTTGTGGTTATTGCAGCCAATTCGGGTGGTGCCTTCTCGCCCATTGGCGATGTCACCACTATCATGCTCTGGAACAAAGGCTTGGTAACGGCAGCGGGAGTGATAACGGAAATCTTCATTCCTTCGCTCATTTCTATGGTTGTTCCGGCATGGATATTGTCGTTGCAGCTCAAGGGTGAGCTCACCTTCACTGCCAAACAAGCCCAGACTGTGCAGGCCAGCTTGCTTACTGAACGCCAGCGCAAGGTGATATTCTTCCTCGGAGTGGGAGGTCTTATCTTCGTGCCAATCTTCAAGTCGATAACCCACTTGCCTCCCTTTGTAGGCATCTTGCTCGTCCTCGGTATACTCTGGACAGTGACGGAGATATTCTATGGCAACCTGAAAGAGAAAGAAGAGAAGGGCGCCATGCAAAAGCGCGTGACCAATATGCTCTCTCGCATCGATATGTCAACAATCCTTTTCTTCCTCGGAATACTCATGGCTGTGGCTTGTCTTGAGACCATCGGCGTGCTGACAGCTCTTGGCAAGGGACTTGACGTGGCTTTCGAGGGCAACCATTACTTGGTGACAGGTATCATCGGAGTGCTGTCGAGTATTGTCGACAACGTGCCTCTGGTAGCTGGTTGCATGGGTATGTATCCCGTCGCAGCTATCGGAGATATGGCTGTTGATGGCATTTTCTGGCAGCTGCTGGCCTACTGTGCCGGTGTCGGAGGCTCAATGCTCATCATCGGCTCTGCCGCCGGAGTGGTTGTGATGGGTCTTGAGAAGATCACCTTCGGCTGGTATATGAAGAAGATAACATGGGTAGCTTTCGTTGGTTACATTCTCGGTATCATCAGCTACTGGATAATCCGCACGTATCTTTTCTAAGAACAATCTCCAATATAGAGCAAAGGGGAAGGCCGTTTTTGTGGTCTTCCCCTTTGTTGTAGCGTGCTGAAGGCAGATAGCAAGCCTATTTCAGCAGGCTGAATTTGCCGATGATGGGCAGCTCCTTGGCCTTGCCGGTTGCTGCGTTGACAATTCCCATGATGCCCAATACCATAAACACCAAGTATGTAAGCCCCAGGATAGTGGTAATGAGCAGCAGTCCCGTACTGATGGAAACGATAATCGACTTGATGATTTCCAGCATAATCCAGTAAGCAACCGACGCGATGAAGAGCACCAAGCCTTGGTTGGCATGGAAGCGGGCAAACTTCGATTCCTTAGCCGCAAAGATTGGGATGACCACCAGTATGCCGAAATAGGCAAGAATGGCCATAATCTTATTCTGGTTGATGTCGTTCGGGTCGAACTCTGAGGTTGTGTCAGCTGTGTTTGTGGCTGCATTGAACTTCTGCTCGAAGCTCTGTTGATTTTGATTTTCCATAGTTTTTGCTTGTTTTAATGTTGAAAATAATTAGTTTATACTCTGTTCTTAAAGCTCTTTATTTATAAATAAGGTATATGCAGCAGTGTCCTGGCAAGTCGTCTATGCCAACAAAGATACAAAGAAATGTGTCTTCACAAAAAATTTTTTTACGTTTATTTTGCTACAGGAGCTACAGTATGAATCTGTGAAAAGACGATTATCGGTATTAAAAGCGGTAATTATGTTAATTTAGTTAAATATCAATCAATAATTTAACTTTTAGTTGTTAACGTTTTAATATAGCCTTGTATCTTTGCGACAGATTATTTTCGCAACGACAATGAAGAAGAAAACTATCTGGACAGTGGCAACCATCATGGGACTCTCGTTCCTTGCATTGCTCTTCCTTCAGCTGAAATACATCGAAGAGATGGCCCGGATGAAGAAGGAACAGTTCGACGAGTCGGTCAACCGCGCGCTGTATCAGGCCTCCCGTAACCTTGAACTCAACGAGACATTGCGCTATCTTGAGAAGGACATCAACGAAACCGAGCGCAAGGCTTACAGCAAAGACTCGACCATTACCGATGCACAGGGCAACATAAGCCAGTCGCATCAGTACTCCGTTGCCGACAAATTCGGCAATGTCTACTCTTCTTTCCAGCTGAAAACAATCAAGGCCAGCCCCGCACAAACGCCCAAGGCGATGATCATGCGCAACGACAAGAACTCCATATCGGCCACAAAGAAGTCGATGCAGGAGATTGTGCGCAACCGCTATATCTATCAGAAGTCGATGCTCGATGAGGTTGTCTACAACATACTCTACTCCGCATCGAACAAGCCGTTGGGCGAGCGCATCAACTTCAAGCTGCTCGACCAGGACCTGAAAGCCGAGATGATGAACAACGGAATCAACATTCCCTACCACTTCACGGTGTCTACTCAGGACGGTCGCGAGGTCTATCGCTGCCCCGACTACAGCGACGAGGGCGAGGAGTTCACCTATGCCACCGTACTCTTCCGCAACGACCCGCAGGCTAAGATGGGCGTGCTGAAGGTTCATTTCCCCGACATGAACAGCTACATCTTCTCCTCGGTGCGCTTCATGATACCCTCCGTGGCGTTCACAGTGATACTGCTGCTCACCTTTATCTTCACCATCGTGTCGGTGTTCCGCCAGAAACGCTACTCGGAGATAAAGAACGACTTTATCAACAACATGACCCACGAACTCAAGACGCCCATTGCCAGCATATCGCTTGCCGCACAGATGATGGCAGACAACAGCATCGAGAAGTCGCCCCAGATGATAAACCACCTCAGCACGGTTGTCAACGACGAGTCGAAGCGCCTGCGCTTCCTTGTTGAGAAGGTGCTTCAGATGTCGATGTTCGACAAGAAGAAGGCCGTGTTCAAGAAGCGACAGCTCGACCTCAACGAGATGGTGGAGACCATAGCCAACACTTTCACCCTGCGAGTGGAGCACACCGGCGGAAAGATCTACACCGAGATAGAGGCTGTCGACTCGGCAATCTATGTAGACGAGGTTCACTTCCAGAACGCGATCAACAATCTTTTCGACAATGCCGTGAAGTATCGCAAGCCCGAAGAGCCCCTCAACATCTACATAAAGACCTGGAACACTGCCGACCATCTGTGCCTCTCCATACGCGACACCGGCCTCGGCATCAAGCGCGACAACCTGAAGAAGATTTTTGACAAGTTCTATCGCGTGCATACCGGCAACCGCCACGATGCCAAAGGCTTCGGTCTGGGACTGGCTTACGTAAAGAAAATCATTGAGTTGCACGATGGCGAGATACGCGTAGACAGCGAGCTGGGCAAGGGAACGCGCTTCACCATCAAGCTCCCTATCATTAGAGACAACGACTGACCCAACATCAGCAAACAGAACAAATATAACAGATAACCCCAATCTGCCATCAAGCTCCCGACAAACGGCAGAAGCTGCGCCACAGACGGTGCAGAGGGAGTGACAAAGACTATGGACGACAAACTGAAAATCCTGTTGTGCGAGGACGACGAGAACCTCGGAATGTTGCTTCGCGAGTATCTTCAGGCCAAAGGATTCATGGCCGAACTGTGCCCCGACGGCGATGCTGGCTACAAAGCCTTCCTAAAGACCAAGTTCGATATCTGCGTGCTCGACGTGATGATGCCCAAGAAAGACGGCTTCACGCTTGCCCAGGAGATACGTCAGGCCAATGCCGAGATCCCAATAATATTCCTCACGGCCAAGCAACTCAAGGAAGACATCCTCGAAGGGTTCAAGATTGGTGCCGACGACTACATCACCAAGCCTTTCTCTATGGAAGAACTCGTGTTCCGTATCGAGGCAATACTGCGCCGTGTACGTGGCAAGAAGAACAAGGAATCGTCGGTTTACAAGATTGGCCGCTTCACCTTCGACACCCAGAAACAGCTCCTCGTGATTGGTGACAAGCAAACAAAGCTCACCACAAAGGAGAACGAGCTGCTCGCGCTTCTGTGCAGCCATGCCAACGAGATACTTCAGCGCGACTTCGCACTCAAGACAATCTGGATCGACGACAACTACTTCAATGCCCGCTCCATGGACGTTTACATCACCAAGCTGCGCAAGCATCTCAAGGACGACGACCAGATTGAAATCATCAATATCCACGGTAAGGGCTACAAGCTCATCACTCCAGACGAAGAGTAGCAGCCCGGCGTGACAGCCATCGACAAACCGGCGCAAAAGGAGTCAGTCCCTTTGCGCCGGTTTTCTTGTGCCTTTCGGTTTGCTTTCTGGGCCGTTCAGTAGCGGCTCTGCTTCTTCAGAGCTTTCACGTAGAGCACCACGCCGGCAATCACGAGACCTCCGCAACCCATTGTAAACCAGTTGTGTGAAGTCCATCCGGCTATCAGGCCGATGCCCATTGCCGCTATCCCAACCGCCAGCATCGACTGTGCGACGGTTTTCAGTCCATGTCTTGAATTGCCGTTCATACGAAGGCAAAGTTACGAAAAACGAGTGCAATAGCGTGCAAAAGAGCTTGTTTTTTTTCGTGCATTGCCGAGTGACAGTAACTTCGACGGAGTCAAAGTTAACGCAAATAAGCTGATATGTGGCAAACAGGCAGCAAGTAAAATTAGCAAAAAGAGTTAATAAACTTTAAAACTTAGTCTGATGCGAAGTCGTAAGTATCAGTCTGTCAGAATAAAGTGCTACCTTTGCACCGCATTTTGCGAAGGGTGGGGCAGCGATGCCTCCTTTTCAGCAATGCATAAACATTTTATTTAATTCTAATTTTTTAAGTAGTAGTATGAATCAATACGAAACCGTTTTCATTTTGACTCCCGTTTTGTCTGATGATCAGGCAAAGGAAACGGTCACAAAGTTCAAGACTCTGCTTGCTGACAACGGTGCAGAGATTGTGAACGAAGAGGCCTGGGGACTGAAGAAGTTGGCTTATCAGATCCAGAAGAAGACTTCGGGCTTCTACAATCTGTTGCAGTTCAAGGCTGAGCCGGCAGTTGTTGACAAGCTCGAAACGGCATATCGCCGCGAGGAGAAGGTAATCCGTTTCATGACAGTTAAACTCGACAAGTACGCAGAGGCATACGCAGAGAAGCGCATGGCTAAGCTTGGCAAAAAAGTGGAGGAATAAGCAATGGCAGAACAGAAATCAGAAATCCGTTATTTGACCGCTCCTTCTATTGATACAAAGAAGAAGAAGTATTGCCGTTTCAAGAAGAGCGGCATCAAGTATATCGACTACAAGGATCCCGAATTCCTCAAGAAGTTCCTCAACGAGCAAGGCAAGATCCTGCCCCGTCGCATCACCGGCACCTCGCTGAAGTATCAGCGCCGCGTTGCTCAGGCTGTGAAGCGCGCACGCCAGATAGCATTGCTCCCATACGTAACCGATTTGATGAAGTAAAAAGTAGGAGGAAATACAATGGAATTGATACTTAAGGAAGATATAATCGGTCTTGGATACAAGAACGATATCGTGAATGTTAAGTCGGGCTATGGCCGCAACTATCTCATTCCCCAGGGCAAAGCCGTTATCGCTTCGCCGTCGGCACGCAAGGTTCTCGCCGAGAATATGCGCCAGCAGGCTCATAAGCTCGCTGCTCTGAAGGCTGCTGCCGAGGACAAGGCTAAGGCTTTCGAGGGCGTAGAGCTCGTTATCCCTGCAAAGGTTGCCGTTACCGGCCAGCTCTATGGCTCGGTAGGTGCTTCTCAGGTGGTAGAGGCTCTCGCTGAAAAGGGCATCGAGGTTGAGCGCAAGATTGTCACCATGGGCGAAGCTAAGCGCCTGGGCGACTACGAGGCTGTGGTTCACTTCCACAAGGAAGTTGAGGTAGTAGTTCCCGTAAAGGTTGTTGCCGAGAACGCTCCTGCTCCAAAGGCTGAGGCTGAGGCTCCCGCTGAAGCTCCCGTTGAGGAAGTAGAGGCTAAGGTTGAAGAGGCCGCTGAGGAAACTGCCGCTGCTGAATAAGACGACTTTTTTCGCACTGTAAAACAGCGTTTCGATAGAATCCCAACCACCAAACATTATCGGTGGCTGGGATTTTTATTTGTTTTTGTAAAATAAAAGTGGCAGAAAACGCAACTTCCCTTTTTGCCTTTCTGGGCTCTGCTTCTGCTTTTCTGCGTCTTGCTCTTGCCTTTTTTCGCCCGATTTTTTCTTCTTCTCGCGACAGTTACCCATCTCTTGCATCTCTGAAATTCCCTTCTGCTGACTTCTCAGCCTCTTGTTGCCGCCATTCAGCCTCCTAAATGCTTCCTTGTATCGGTTCGTTTGCGTTCTTGAGTGCCGCCTTTTCTTGGCCCGTTTCCACTTCTCTGTAGAGCTTTCACTTTCAGTTGGTCATTCTTATATGAATTGATGGGCCTTACTCAACACTTTGACAGTCAGGTTGCAATATCGCTTTTGCCGATTACGGAGCTCTCCGTAAACTTTCTCCAAGGCTCCCGTAGCTCTTCTCCGGCAGCTCTGGAGGGCTTCTCCAACTATGCTGTAGCGTTGCTACAAGGCTCTTGGAGAAACCTTACAGCACGTTCCGTAATTTCCTATATGGCAGTCTACTGTTCCTATTTCAACCAATTACTATTCTGAAAAAGAAGCCAGAAGCTGCAAAATACTCGCATCTTCAAGTCCGAAATCCCTTTTCCTTTCATCTATGCGAGTATTTACGCGCCTGTTGTAAATAAGTTTCGCAATCACGCTTCTCTTCCTTTCGTCTGAAGCAGATATGTCATCTTGTCTATTGATGCGTCTTTATTCGCACTTTTAGTGTAGTCTCGGGCTAAAGCCAAGATAAAAAATGACGTATTATGGCGGCTTTTTTGGAAAGAAAACCATACCTTTGAAGTGCGAAAGCAGATAATTCCAATAACCACTAACAACAAATAATTATGAAGAAAACTGTTTTCTGCCTGATGGCAATCATGTTTTGCGCCGCAGCCAGTGCGCAAAGACTCATTCCCGTGCGTTCCTACGGCACCGACTGGGGCAGCGTGCGCCTGCTCAACACCAACAAGCCCAATGGCTATATCTATCGTTTGCGTGACGATGTGAGGAACTCCGACCTTCAGCGAGTAGAGGGAACGGAGAACCTTGAGATGATTATCTCGGAGCCTATCGACCTCGGCTGGATTGCGCTCTACCGCTCTCCGATGGGCTCTTCCGACTACAGCTTCGTGGCTGTCACCTACGACAGTGAGGGCACACCGTTGCGAACGTTCGACCTCTGCGACATCACAGGCATCAGCGACTGCGAGGTTCAGGACATCAGATGGGATCCGCTGCACCACTATCTGCTGTTCAACATGGCTTGCGTCAGCTATTCCAGCTCATACGGGGGACGTTGCAGCCGCCTCTTCTGCTACGACACTGAGGCCAGCCGACTGCTCTGGCAGTCGGATTATCTTGTCAGCAACGACATATTTATCATCAACGACAAGTACGTCTTCTGCTCCTACGGCTTCACCAACGAGCGCGACTACCTCTATATGCTCGACCTGCATACCGGCAAACAGTACAGCAAGTTGCCCATGCTGAAGTCTGTCGACTACCTGGAGTTGCAAGAGCATAATGGCCGCGAGGTGCTCTATGCCGTTGACTACGACGACAGACTCTACGAATATGCCGTCAGCGACACGTCTGCTTCACCCCGTAAGAAAGCCCGCAAGGGTGGTAAGAAAAAGCGATAGACCGCCGCTGGCCACACAGGAAAGCCGGTTTCGGCATACCTAAAACTGAGGAAAAAGCATAAAAACTCAGCTGATATTAAGTCAGTTGAGTTTTTTTTTATAATTTTGCATGGCCTTATGAATTACATCAACATACGGGCTATATTCATAACAACAAATTAAAACTATCAGATATGAAAGCATTCGTATTCCCCGGTCAGGGAGCCCAGTTCGTTGGAATGGGCAAAGACCTCTATGAGAACAACCCACTTGCCAAGGAACTTTTCGACAAAGCCAACGAGGTGCTTGGCTTCAAGATTACCGATATCATGTTCGAGGGAACAGCTGATGAGCTGAAGCAGACCAAGGTGACACAGCCTGCCGTGTTCCTCCACAGCGTAATCAGCGCCCTGTGCATGGGCGACGACTTCCAGCCCGCTATGGTTGCCGGTCACTCGCTGGGCGAGTTCTCAGCACTCGTAGCTGCCGGAGCCCTCACCTTCGAGGATGGCCTGCGCCTGGTTTATGCCCGTGCAATGGCAATGCAGAAGGCTTGCGAGGCTGCTCCCGGCACCATGGCTGCCATCATCGGACTGCCCGACGAGAAGGTAGAGGAGATTTGTGCCGCCGTGAGCACCGAGCAGAGCGTTGTCATTCCGGCCAACTACAACTGTCCCGGACAGCTCGTCATCTCAGGAAATGTTGATGCCGTCAATGCCGCTTGCGAGCAGATGAAGGCTGCCGGAGCCAAGCGTGCTCTGCCGCTGGCTGTCAGCGGTGCGTTCCATTCGCCCCTCATGCGCCCTGCTCAGGAAGAGCTGAAGACGGCTATCGAGGCCACCGAGTTTGCAGCTCCTAAGTGCCCGGTTTACCAGAACTACGATGCCAAGCCACATACCGACCCTGCCGAAATCAAGGCAAACCTCATTGCTCAGCTCACGGGCAGCGTGCGCTGGACGGCAAGTGTGCAGAACATGATTGCCGACGGTGCCGACGAGTTCACAGAGTGCGGTCCCGGCAAGGCACTGCAGGGAATGATTGGCCGCATAGACAAGAGCGTTTCAGCCCACGGCATTGAATAACGATACCATTCCCGACATGAAACCTATTATCTATCAGGTGTTCACACGCCTGTTTGGCAACCGTTCGACGGCACGTGTAGCCAATGGCTCATACGCCGACAACGGTTGCGGAAAGCTCAACGACTTCGACCTGAAGACTCTTCGGCGCATCAAGGCTCTCGGGGCAACCCACATCTGGTTCACAGGAGTGATACGCCATGCCTCAGAAACCGACTATTCAGCCTATGGCATACCCTGCCAGAACCCTCTCGTAGTGAAGGGACGGGCTGGCTCTCCCTATGCCATCACCGACTACTACGACATAGACCCCGACCTTGCTGTGGATGTGCCTAACCGCATGAAGGAGTTCGAGGAACTCGTGAAGCGTTGCCACAAGGCAGGGCTGAAGGTCGTAATCGACTTCGTTCCCAATCATGTGGCACGCCAGTATCAGTCGGTAGCCAAGCCCAAAGGCATCACAGACCTGGGCGAGGGCGACGACACGACGATGCACTTCAGTACAAAGAACAACTTCTACTACTGCTGGGGACAGCCTCTCGACCTGTCTGACATCAAGGCTGCGCGCCCCGACGGCGAGCAGCTGGACTATCAGGAGCAGCCTGCCCGCGCCACCGGCAACGACCAGTTCTCGGCTCGTCCCGGACGCAACGACTGGTATGAGACCGTGAAGCTCAACTACGGCATCGACTACTGCGATGCCGGGGGACGCTCGGAGCACTTCAGCCCCATCCCCGACACGTGGAACAAGATGACCTCGATACTGCTTTTCTGGGCAGCCAAGGGCATCGATGCCTTCCGCTGCGACATGGCAGAGATGGTGCCTGCCGCCTTCTGGGCATGGGCAACCGACAAAGTACGGTTCACCTACCCCGAGCTGAAGTTCATCGGCGAGGTCTACGACCCGGCACAGTACCGCAACTACATAGGTGCAGGCTTCGACTGGCTCTACGACAAAGTCGGAATGTATGACTGTGTGCGCGATGTGATATGCGGAAACCGGCGTGCCGGCGACATCTCCTACAAGTGGCAGGAAACCGACGACATACGCGGCAATATGCTGTACTTCCTCGAGAACCACGACGAACAACGCATAGCGAGCGACTTCTTCGCAGGCAACGGTATGCGCGGAGTGCCTGGAATGGTTGTCAGCGTTCTGCTCCAGCAGAATCCTTTCATGCTCTATGCAGGTCAGGAGTTCGGCGAGCGCGGCATGGACACCGAGGGCTTCAGCGGCAAAGACGGACGCACCACCATCTTCGACTACTGGTCGGTGGAGAGCATACGCCGCGGATACTTCGACCGCAGGGCCATGAGCAGCGACGAGAAGCAGCTTGAGGCAATATATAAATACGTGCTCAATCTTGCCAATGCCGAAAAAGCATTTGCCGAAGGCGACTTCTTCGACCTGATGTATATGAACCACCATATTGCTGCAAAGCAGTATGCGTTCCTCAGAAAGGCCGGCAACGAGTTCATGCTCGTGGTTGCCAACTTCTCCGACAGCCCTGCCTGCTGCGACGTAGTTATCCCGCAGCACGCCATAGACTTCATGCAGATACCAGAGAAGGAGTACACGGCAGTGGACCTGCTGTCGAACGAGCCGCTCCAGACCGCCATCCATGGCGACCAGCCGGTGTCGGTCAGCGTGGCTCCATACGGCGCAAGAATATATAAATTTGTTATTTAGCCAGCAATGGCTATCTCGCTGTGTCACAGTAATTAACATAATACATCATCAGAGCTATGGACGCAGAGCCTATTTTCAATCAGCACAACAAGGAGGAGTTCCCTCCCGCCCACACCGCAGAGCATCTGCTCAATCAGCTCATGGTGCGTATGTTTGGCTGCGAGCGTTCGTCCAAGGCGCATATAGAGCGCAAGAAGAGCAAGATAAGCTACGTTCTCGACCAAAAACCCGACCGCAAGGAGGAGAAGGAAATAGAGCGGCAGATGAATCTTCTCATAGCCGAGGACCTGCAGGTGAGCTTCGAGCAAATGACGCGCAGCGAGCTTGAGCAGCTTGTCAGCGAGGCCGACGGCAGCTACCAGGGCCGTTACGACGGTGCCGACGACTACGAGCCGGTGAGCTATTCGGCTGTCAGTCTGGAGCGGTTGCCTGCCAATGCCAGCGAGATGATACGCTTAGTGAGGATAGGCGACTTCGATATTTGTCCGTGTATTGGCCGCCACGTGCGCAGCACCGCGCAGATAGGGCGTTTCGAGTTGCTCGGTACCAACTGGGACAACGCCACTCACGAGTATCGCATACGGTATAAGATAGTGCAATGACACTGTCTTATACCGTTTTCTTTTCATCATCCACAGTTCACAACACACACCATTCTACCACCATGAACATAGCAATAGGAATTGACGTAGGCATCAGTACAACCAAGATTGTGGGCATCCGCGACGGAAAGGTTATATCTCCTCTGCGCATCAAAGCCAACGATCCGATAACCTCTCTCTATGGAGCCTTCGGCAAATATCTGTACGACAACAAGATTGAACTGTCCCAGATAGACAAGGTTATGCTCACAGGAGTGGGGGCGGCATACATCGACAAACCCCTCTACGGAGTGCCAACGGAGCACGTCGACGAGTTCATGTGCGACGGACTTGGTGCTAAGTATGAGTCGCGGTTAGAGCGAATGATAGTCGTCAGCATGGGTACTGGCACCTCGCTCGTGAGCTGCGACGGCGACGAAATACGCCACATAGGTGGTGTGGGCATTGGTGGCGGCACGCTCAGCGGCCTTTCCCGACTGCTGCTCAAGACCGACGACATCCACCAGATAGCCGCGCTGGCTGCCGGAGGCGACATTTCGCACATCAACCTGCATATAGGCGACATCTCTGCCAGGCCGCTTCCGGGGCTTCCGCTCGATGCCACAGCCTCGCTCTTTGCCAATGCCCAGGCCAATGCTCCGCGCGAAGACATAGCCTTGGGGCTTGTTTGGATGGTGTTGCAGACCGTTGGCTCGGCCTCCATACTGAGTTCGCTGGGGCGTGGCATACGCGATTTCGTGCTTATCGGCAACCTTACGCTTCTGCCGCAATGCAAGGTGGTGTTCCCTGCAATGGAGAAAATCTATGGCGTAAGGTTCATAATCCCCGAGTACAGTGAGTTCTGCACAGCCATTGGCGCAGCCTTGTTGAGGGATGAAAGATAAACAGTGAGGGGCGAGAGAACCATTCTCTCGCCCCTCACTGCTCACTTCTCGCCCCTTATTCGTGGCACTTGCAATACGAAGTTCCGTCGAAACAGTGGGTGCAGATGTCGCATTTGGGCAGCCCGATCGACTCTATGAGCGAGTCCAGACGGGCAAAGCGCAACGAGGTGAGCCCCAGACGGCGGCCAATCTCGTCAACCATGCGCTTGTATTCGGGCGAGTCGGTCGTGGCATATTCAGTCAGCTTCTTGTTCTCGTCGCCTTCAAATTCCTTGATAATGCGTCGGGTGATAAGCTCAAGGTCGCTTTTCGATGACGTGAAGCCAATGAACGGGCAACCGTAGACCAGTGGCGGGCACGAGATACGCACGTGAACCTCCTTTGCACCGTTGTCGAAGAATGTACGCACGTTGTCGCGCAGCTGCGTACCGCGTACTATCGAGTCGTCGCAGAATACTATTCTCTTGTCTTTCAGTATGGCAGGGTTGGGTATGAGCTTCATCTTGGCCACCAGGTCGCGTCGCGTCTGCGAGCCCGGAGTGAACGAGCGCGGCCATGTCGGGGTGTATTTCAGCACCGCACGCTTGTACGGGATTTTGTGGCCTTCGCTGTAGCCCAGTGCCATGCCCACTCCCGAGTCTGGTATGCCGCATACTATGTCGGCCTCCACGTCGTCCTGCTCGCCGAGGCGCTTGCCGTTGGTCTCGCGAACAAACTCGGTGTTGATGCCTTCGTAGTCGCTTGCCGGGAAACCGTAGTACACCCAGAGGAACGAACATATCTGCTTGCGTTTGAATGGCTGCTGCAACACCTCGATGCTGTCGGCTTTCAGACTTACTATCTCGCCCGGCCCGAGGTCGCGCACCTCAGTGAAGTCGAGGTTGTGGAAGGCCGAAGTCTCGCTCGTAGCGGCGTATGCGCCCTCCTTTTTACCCAGGACTATCGGCGTGCGGCCCAGTGCGTCGCGAGCAGCAATCAGTCTGTCTTCGGTCAGAATGAGCATTGAGCACGATCCCTCGATGCGGCTGTAGACGTTGTTGATGCCCTCAACGAACGTGTCGCCCATGTTGATGAGCAGCGCAACGAGCTCGGTCTGGTTGATTTTGTTGGCGCTCTGCTCGCTGAAGTGCATACGCTTGGCAAGCAGCTCGTCGGCTATCTCGCGGATGTTGTTGATTTTTGCCACTGTCACTACGGCGTAACGCCCCAGGTGAGAGTTGACGATGATGGGCTGCGGGTCGGTGTCGCTTATCACGCCGATGCCTTGGTTGCCTTGGAAATCGTCGAGCTCATCCTCGAATTTTGTGCGGAAATAGCTACGTTCGATGCTGTGAATAGCCCGGCTGAAGCCTTTTTCCTTGTCGAAAGTTACGAGACCTGCACGTTTAGTGCCAAGATGTGAATTGTAGTCGGTGCCGTAAAACAAATCGTTTACGCACTCCCTGACTGAGATAGTACCAAAAAAGCCACCCATATTTTTACCTTACACATTGTGTGTTGAACTTAGGACATGGTGTTGTCCCTACCTAAAAACGATGCAAAGGTAACAAATAGCACAGAGAACACAAAGAAAAGATTTGGAAAAATCTGCCATCTTGTTTATCTTCGCACGCAGAAATGCGCAAGATTATCCATATCGACATGGATGCTTTCTTTGCTTCGGTTGAGCAAAGAGACCACCCAGAGCTTCGCGGCAAGGCCATAGCAGTGGGCTTCGACGGCCCCCGTGGGGTGGTCAGCACGGCCAGCTACGAGGCGCGTCGATACGGAGTGGGGTCGGCGCAGCCCGTGGCCATTGCCAAGAAGCGCTGCCCCGAGCTGATAATCGTGCCCCCGCACTTTAATAAATATAAAGAGGTGTCGGCGCAGATACACCAAATCTTTCATCAATACACCGACATCGTGGAGCCGCTGTCGCTCGACGAGGCGTTCCTCGACGTCACCGACAACAAGCCCGGCATAGCTTTGGGCGTGGACATAGCCCGCGAGATTAAGCAGAAGATACTCCAGGCGACAAGCCTCACGGCATCAGCCGGGGTGAGCTACAACAAGTTTCTTGCCAAGATAGCATCCGACTGGCGCAAGCCCGACGGCCTTACGACGGTGCATCCCGACCGCGCACAGGAGTTCATAGACCGTCTGCCGGTGGAGAAGTTCTGGGGAGTGGGGCCGCGAACAGCCGAGCGTATGCACAAGATGGGGGTGTTCACGGGATTGCAGCTGCGCCAGCTCTCGCTTGCTCACTTGCAGGAAGTGTTTGGAAAAGCAGGCGCGGTGTACTATCAGTTTGCGCGTGGCAACGACAGCCGACCCGTCGTCGTAGAGCGCGAGCGCAAGTCGGTGGGGTGCGAGCGTACTTTCCTTCACGACCTTTCGCGTCCGGCTCAGCTTACTATAGAGCTTTATCATTTGGTGACGGAGCTTGTCGGGCGCGTTGAACGCAGTCAGTTTGCAGGCCGCACGCTCACGCTGAAGGTAAAGTTTGCCGACTTCACTCAGATTACTCGCTCCATAACGCAGCCTGAAGTGCTCACAACCAAAGACCAGCTGCTGCCCCTTGCCAAACAGCTCATGCGCCAGGTGCAGGGCGAACTGAGCTTTGACCATGGCTCCGACACCCATTGGTCGGCTGCCGCAGCCCGCCTGCACCCTTCGTCGACCGACATTCGGCTGCTCGGCCTCACCGTTTCGCACAGCGAGGCAGCCACTCGCGAGGGGGGCGCAGAGCCGATGTGGGTAGAGGGCTTCCTTGAGTTTGAAGACTGAGGGTGCCTTATCAATCCACCAAGGGGGCTTGTGGGTCTTATAGGGCTTGTGGGGCTTATGAGGCTTATGGGGCTTATGAGGCTTATGGGGCTTATGGGTCTTATAGGGCTTATGAGGCTTATAGGTCATATAGGGCTTATGAGAAAGTAATATGGCCCATATTACCGACCAATATGGCCCATATTACTGACCAATATGGCCCATATTGCTTTGCGGTAGCGGTGCTGTCAATATAAAAAAAGGTTATATTTCGGAGGTAAATGCAGTTAATTTGATTTTTTTCAATACTTTTGCATCCGTTATAAAAACACTTACCGACGATGAGAAAGTTTTACATAGCCATTCTGCTGGTTGCCTGCTCGGCAACCGTTATGGCTCAGAGTGGCACCAAGTCGCCATACAGCCAGTTCGGTCTCGGCGTGCTGGCAGACCAGTCTACGGGCTTTAACCGTGGCATGAACGGCATCGGATATGCCATGCGCGAGCACAATCAGATTGACTATCTGAACCCTGCCGCCTATTCGGCTATCGACTCCCTGTCGTTCATTTTCGATGCCGGAGTGGGGCTCCAGCGCAACACATTTGAAGAGAAAGGCAAGAAGCAGAGCGGCAACCGAGCCACTTTCGACTATGCTGTTGCCGCTTTCCGCGTGGCTAAGGGGCTGGGCGTGAGCTATGGTCTGCTGCCTTACACCAATGTTGGATACAGCTATTCGAGCACAAGCAATGTGAACAAGGGCACCTACGAAGACGGTTCAAACCCCACTTATACCAACAGCTACAGCGGCGACGGCGGCTTGCATCAGGTCTTTGTCGGAGCTGGCTGGGAGCCTTTTAGGGGTTTGTCGGTGGGCTTCAATGCTTCGTATCTCTGGGGCGGCTATAACCGATATGTGATAAACAGCTATAGTGAGACCTACGTAAACACGCTGTCGCGTGTGTATAAAGCCTCGGTACACAGCTATAAGCTCGATTTCGGACTCCAGTACGAGGCTCGCGTGAGCCGCAAGGACCGCTTCACGCTGGGTCTTGTCTACAGCCTGGGCCACAAGTTGGGTGCCGATGCCGAGTGTCTGGTGATTTCTACCAACAAGCAGACAGAGACATCCGACACCACCCGCTATGTTGCCGAAAACGCCCTGGCACTGCCACACGTGTTCGGAGCGGGTCTGGCATGGAACCACAGCAACCGTATCAAGCTGGAGTTCGACTATCAGCTGCAGAAGTGGAGCAATGTGGAGTTTCCACAGTACACCGACAACGGTGCAGCTTCGTCGTATGTGCCGGTCAAGGGACTCTTCGCCGACCGCAAGAAATACTCCTTCGGAGGTGAGTATTGCCACAACGAGCGCGACCGTTCTTTCTTCGGCAGGGTACACTACCGTGCCGGTGTGTCGTATGCTTCGCCCTATCAGAAGATCAACGGAGCCGACGGTCCGAGCGAACTCTGTGTGAGTCTCGGTGTGGGCATACCCATCATCAACAGCTACAACAACCGTTCGCTTCTCAATATCAGCGGCCAGTGGGTGCGCCAGTCGGCAGAAGGATTTGTCAAGGAGAACATCTTCCGCATCAATGTGGGCTTCACCTTCAACGAGCGGTGGTTTGCCAAGTTCAAGGTTGAATAGTCAGTGGACACCGATAGCAGTTCTGGAACACGGGCCCGAGGTATGCGTAATGCCTTTCTGCTGCTCATGGCAGCGGCTCTGACTGTCGTTGCCGCTTCGTGCGAAGAAGAGCGCGAGCACACGGCACCTGCCATTCGCGACCGCGACTCGGTGTCGGTGATGACTTCATACGGTGTGAACACGCTCATTTCCGACTCGGGAGTGATAAAATACCGCATCGTGGCTGAGCGCTGGGAGGTGAACGATGTGAAGAAGCCGCCACGCTGGCTCTTCGAGAAAGGTATGCTCCTGACGCAGTTCGACCACACTATGCACATACAGTCGTACATCCAGTGCGACACAGCCTACTATCTTACTCAGGACCGCCGCTGGGAACTCCACGGACGGGTACGCATCCTAACCAAGCAGGGACTGACTTTCCGTAGCGAGGAACTCTACTGGGATGAGGCGCACCACGAGCTGTGGTCGCACCGCTATTCATACCTGAAGACACCCGAACGGGAGCTGGAGGGCAACTACTTCCGCAGCAACGAGGACATGACCCGCTATGAGGTGACAAACACCAAGGGAGCCTTCCAGCGTGGCGACTTCGGGGAGAGACGGCAGCAGCAGAATCCGCGCGACTCGCTGCGCAACGCCCAGAAAGCCGACAGCCTGAACAACGAAAACAAAAAGCCAGAAACTAAGAAACAATAGCATCCTTTCAGCTTATGTCTGAACATCTACCCACTATAATCGGGATATTAGTAACGATGGCCTTTTCGGCCTTCTTCTCGGGCATGGAGATTGCCTTCGTGTCGAGCAACAGGCTCCTTGCCGAGATGGACAGGGAGAAAAACGGCCTCTCGCAACGCTGCATTGATGTGTTCTACGCCCATCCCAACGGGTTTGTCTCGACCATGCTCGTAGGCAACAACATCGTGCTCGTGGTCTACGGAATACTCTTCGCCAAACTGTTCGATGCCACGCTGTTCAGCGGTTTCAACGACGGTACGCGCGTATTGCTCGATACCGTGCTCTCAACACTTGTGGTGCTGTTCACCGGCGAGTTCCTTCCAAAGACTCTGTTCAAGAGCAATCCCAACCGTATGCTTACCTTTTTTGCACCATTGGCATACGTGTTCTACATACTGCTGTGGCCCATCAGCCGACTTGCCACGCTGCTCTCGCGCGGACTGCTCAGGCTTTTCGGCATACGGATGGAGAAGCAAGGCGACGACGACTCGTTCACAAAGGTTGACCTCGACTATCTTCTTCAGTCGAGCATTGACAACGCCAAGAGTGACGACGAGATTGAAGATGAAGTCAAAATCTTCCAGAACGCGCTCGACTTTTCGGATACCAAGGTGCGCGACTGCATGATACCGCGTACCGAAATCCATGCCGTCAGCATCGAAAGCAGCATCGACGAGCTGTTGCAGATATTCGTGGAGAGCGGTCATAGCAAAGTGATTGTCTACAAGGAAGACATTGACCACATTGTCGGATACGTACATTCGTCGGAGATGTTCCGCCTGAAAGCCGAGAACCGCAGCTTCGGCAACGAAGTGGCAGATGGCAAAATGCCGCCCTTGGCTGGGCTTGTAAGGCAAATGCCGTTTGTTCCCGAGACCATGACAGCCCAGAAGCTGATGAAGATTTTCCTTCAGGAAAAGAAGAGTCTCGGCGTTGTGGTCGACGAGTTTGGCGGCACGAGCGGCATCGTGAGCCTCGAAGACATCGTCGAGGAGATATTCGGCGACATAGAAGACGAGCACGACAGCACCAAGTATGTGGCAAAGCAGACCGGCGAAGGCGAATATCTGCTCTCTGCCCGTCTGGAGATTGACAAAGTGAACGAGCTTTTCGACCTTGAACTTCCCGAGAGCGACGAGTACATGACGGTGGGCGGACTGATACTGCACTACTATCAGAGTTTCCCGAAACTCAACGAAGAGGTGAAGATAGGGCGCTTCAGGTTCAAGATTATCAAGAATACCATGACAAAGATTGAGCTTGTGAAACTCACCGTAGACAAACAGTCGCAGTGAGGCAGGGCACAGAAGGGCAAATGCTTTTTTTTATATAAAAATGTGGCTAATTGCTTTTTTCTTTATATCTTTGTACGCTTTTTGTAGCGTTGCCGCAGGCACCGAAGGACAAGAGCATTGGTTTTGAACAAAAATAATAATTGAAATAAAAACAAAAATGGCAGTATTAGGAAAAATCAGAAGCAAAGGCGTGATGCTTGTCATCGTGATAGCATTGGGCCTTTTCGCATTTATCGCCGAAGAAGCCGTTCGTTCCTGTAATGGAATAAAGGGCCAGGCCAGCCAGCAGATTGGCGAGGTGCTGGGCGAGAAAATCAGCGTTCAAGAGTTTCAGGCTCTCATTGACGAGTCGCAGAATGTGGTTAAGTTCACTGCCCAGCGCGACAACCTCACCGAGGATGAACTCAACCAGGTGAAGGATCAGGTGTGGCAGCAGTACGTCTCGAACAAGGTTATCGAGAACGATGCCGCTAAGCTTGGCATTACCGTTACCGAGCAGGAGGTTGTGAACGTGCTCAATCAGGGCACCAACCCCGTTCTGTTGCAGACTCCGTTCGTCAACCAGCAGACTGGTCGCTTCGATGTGAACTCGCTCAAGCAGTTCCTCGACCAGTACAAGAAGGCAGAAAAGGAAGCTCCCCAGCAGGCTGAGCAGATGAAGATGGTTCACGACTACTGGCTCTTTGTTGAGAAGAACCTGCGCTCGCAGCTCCTTCGTCAGAAGTATCAGGGCTTGCTGGCCAACTGTGTGCTGTCGAACAAGTATGAGGCTAAGCTCGCCTTTGCCGCCGAGAACGAGGAGAGCCAGATTCTTCTGGCCTCACTGCCTTACAGCAGCATAAAGGACGATGCCATAAAGGTTACGGATGCCGACCTTCAGGCAAAGTATAACGAGCTGAAGCCCGCCTTCAAGCAGGCTGTGGAGATGCGCGACATCAAGTATGTAGACTTCCAGATCAAGGCCAGTGCTGCAGACCGCGCTGCCATCCAGAAGGAAATGAACGGCTATCAGCAGCAGCTCGCCACGACCGATGACCCGTCGCAGCTCGTAACCAAGGCCGGCTCGCAGGTGGCTTACCTCGGACTGCCGCAGTCGAAGACCGCATTCCCGTCTGACATTGCTGCAAAGCTCGATTCTATGGCAGTAGGAACAAGCGGCGTTATCGCTAATACAAAGGACAACACACTGAACATCATCCGTCTGTACTCAAAGGTTCAGCTGCCCGACTCGGTAGAGTTCCGCCAGATACAGGTGGCCGCAGCCAGTGTTGACGAGGCTCGTACAAAGGCCGACTCCATCTATAATGCACTGCAGGGTGGCGCCGACTTCGAGACTCTGGCTAAGAAATACGGTCAGACAGGTGAGAAAACATGGTTCACCGGTCGTCAGTACGAGGGTGCCGGCAGCATGAATGCCGACAACAAGCAATATATCGAGGCTCTGCTCTATAGCGCAGCAGGCGAGACAAAGAACCTCGCACTCACACAGGGCAACATTATCGTGCAGGTGACGGACAAGAAAGCTGTCAAGGATAAGTTCAATGCAGCCGTTATCAAGAAGTTCGTAGACTTCTCGAAGGACACTCGCAGCACGGCTTACAACAAGTTCAGCGAGTTTGTAACTAAGTGCAGCAGCATCGAGGAGATGGAGAAGAACGCTGCCAAGTATGGTTACAAGGTGTCTGAGCTTCCCAACATCACCACTTCTGAGCACTATGTGGCTAACATCCGCGCTACTCGCGATGCCTTGAAATGGATATTCGGTGCCAAGGAAGGCGAAATCAGTCCGCTCTATGAGTGTGGCGACAACGACCACATGCTGGTTGTAGCCCTCAACAAGATACACAAGAAGGGCTATCGCGACATCAAGGACACTCAGGTAAACGACATTCTGAAGCGTGAAGTGATTAAGGACAAGAAGGCCGAACAGCTTATCGGCAAGCTGAAAGGTGTCAGCTCGATAGCTGCTGCACAGGCTAAGGGTTGCAAGGTTGATACCGTAAATCAGGTAACTTTCGCTGCTCCAGCCTTCATCCAGTCGGTCGGTGCTGTTGAACCGGCACTTTCTGGTGCTGTTGCAGCTACCGCAAAGGGCAAGTTTGCTTCTGCTCCCGTGAAGGGAAATGCCGGAGTTTATCTCTTCTCTGTTGTCAACAAGGCTCTGCGCGCCGGTGCCAAGTTTGACCCCAAGGCTCAGATGCAGCGCTGCCGCCAGCAGAATATGCAGCTTGTAGGCAACTTCATGCAGGATCTGCTGACTAAAGCTGACATTACAGACAACAGATATCTGTTCTTCTAAGATACACATTATATTATAATAGGTGCGGACTTCCTGCCATGTAGGAAGTCCGTTTTTCTTTAAAAAACAAGTTTTCGCTGACAGTATGAAAGATTCTGTAATCATTCTGAGCGGTGGCATGGACTCTGTTACCATGCTTTACGACTACCAGAAGTCGATTGCTTTGGCCGTGTCGTTTGACTATGGCAGCAAGCATAACGAACGCGAGATACCCTTTGCGCGCTATCATTGTGAGCAGCTTGGCATAAAGCACGTGGTGATAGCACTCGACTTCATGTGCCGATATTTTGAAAGTTCGCTGCTCAAAGGTGGCGGCGACATTCCCGAAGGCGATTACGACAGCGACAATATGCGCTCTACGGTAGTGCCTTTCCGTAACGGAATAATGCTCTCAATAGCCGCAGGACTGGCTGAAAGCAACTCGCTCACAAAGGTGATGATGGCCAACCACAGTGGCGACCATGCTATTTATCCCGACTGCACGCCTGCTTTTGTCAAGGCTATGGATGCTGCGATAGCTGCCGGAACTTACGAGGGAATACGCCTTGTCACTCCTTATACAAATCTGACTAAGGCCGAAATAGCCGCAAAAGGGAAGCAGCTCGGGATTGACTATTCGCAAACATGGAGCTGCTATAAGGGCGGAGAGCACCATTGCGGACAGTGCGGCACTTGCCGCGAACGCAAGGAGGCATTGGCAGAAGCAGGTGTTGACGATGCAACTATTTACGAAAGCTAATACCATTCCACTGCAATGATCAGAGAATATCAGGTCAGGCTGACTCCGCAGCAGGCTTACAGCAATGAGACTATTGCTGCGTGGCTCGCCCAGAATGAGGGTTTTGACGTGCGCACAGTGACTCATATCCGAGTGTTGAAGCGCTCGATAGATGCTCGTCAGCGGCAGATATTCGTCAATCTGAAGGTGAAAGTCTACATAAACGAGCAGCCCGAGGAAGATGAGTATCAGCATATTATCTACCCCGACGTGAGCAACGGAAGCGATGTAGTTGTGGTTGGGGCTGGTCCTGGTGGCCTTTTTGCGGCACTGAAACTCATTGAACTGGGATTGCGCCCTGTCGTTCTCGAACGCGGAAAGGATGTCCATGAGCGTAAGAAAGACCTTGCGCAAGTGGCGCGAGAGCAGCGAGTGGATGGCGACAGCAACTATTGCTTCGGCGAGGGAGGTGCCGGAGCATACTCTGATGGTAAGCTTTATACTCGCAGCAAGAAGCGTGGCAGTGTGGAAAAGATACTTGGTGTGTTCTGCCAGCACGGTGCTTCCACAGCCATTCTTGCCGATGCGCATCCTCATATAGGTACCGACAGGTTGCCACGAGTGATTGAAAACATCCGCAACACAATCATACAGAGTGGGGGAGAAGTGCATTTCCAGACACGGATGATGCGCTTGATGGTGCAGCAAACAGCTGTCGGTGCTGCTGAAAAGGTGGTTGGCGTTGAGGCTCTCGACCTCGTCAGTGGCTCCGTAAGGGAGTTTCGTGGTCCCGTAATCCTTGCCACCGGGCACAGTGCGCGCGATGTCTACCAGTATCTTTCCGATGCGAAGATAGAAATTCAGGCCAAGGGAATAGCTGTCGGAGTGCGTCTGGAACATCCCTCGCAGCTTATCGACAGAATACAATACCATAATAAAGATGGTCGTGGAAGGTATCTCCCGGCAGCCGAATACTCTTTTGTGACTCAGGTTGATGGCCGGGGAGTCTACTCTTTCTGCATGTGTCCAGGCGGATTTGTCATCCCTGCGGCCACAGGAGATGAGCAAATAGTGGTCAACGGAATGTCGCCAGCCAACCGCGGAGGCCGCTGGAGCAATTCGGGAATGGTTGTTGAGATTCGTCCCGAGGATGTTCCGATGGTGGCCGACGGCGCTGATTGCGGTAATGATCAGCTCTCGGTGATGCGTCTTCAGCAGATGCTTGAGCGCTCCACATGGCAGCAAGGCAACCGCAAACAGACTGCTCCGGCTCAGAGAATGTGCGATTTCGTTGATGGTCGATTGTCATACGACCTGCCTAAATCGTCGTATTCGCCCGGAATGATTGCCAGTCCGCTCCACTTCTGGATGCCTAAGTTCATATCAAAGCGGCTTCAAGAGGGCTTCAAGACGTTTGGTCGGCAGGCACATGGCTTCCTTACCAACGAGGCGGTGATGATAGCTATGGAGACGCGGACGAGCTCACCAGTGCGTATTCTGCGCGACAATGTCACCTTGCAGCACGTCCGTGTGGCCGGGCTTTTCCCCTGCGGAGAAGGTGCCGGATATGCAGGCGGTATAGTATCAGCTGCTATCGACGGAGAGCGATGTGCCGAAGCGTGCAGCGGTTATCTGTCGGCAAGCTAATAAAATCAGTGAAAAGAAGTTTCAGCAAGTAGCAATGAGAACAGTTTTCCTTAAAGCGGCAGCGAGCCTTTTGGCGGTAGTCATGCTTGTCGGATGCAGTGCCGAGAAGTTTGTTCCCGACAATTCGTATCTGCTCGACAAAGTAGAGCTGAGGTCGGATGCCAAGGATTTCCGTGCTGCCGACCTTATGCCGTATATCCGTCAGCAGGGAAACTCAAAGTGGTTCTCATTGTTCAAGATACCACTCAGCACATATTCGCTCTCAGGTCGCGACACTACCAAGTGGATAAACCGTACTCTTCAGAAGATTGGCGAGGAGCCGGTGCTCTTCGATACGTTGCAGGCAAGACTGTCGTGTGAGGACTTGCGCAACGCGATGTATAACCTTGGCTACATGAACGCGCAGGTGGAGCTTCACCAGAAGATACGTGGCAAGCGGTTGCAGGCTGTGTATATGCTTCATCCTGGTGAGCCTTACTACATCAACAGCGTAGCCTATGACATACAAGACACGGCCATTGCAAATGTGCTGCGACTCGACCTGCCGCAAAATCAAGTGCTTCAGAGCGGCTCGATGTTCACCGTCAACAGCCTGAACGCAGAGAGAAAGCGCATTACCAGCCTGCTCAACGATGCGGGATATTACCGTTTCCACAAGGATTTCATCACCTACACAGCCGACTCCACGCTCCATAACAAGCGTGTTGACGTGACTATGCACATTGCGAAATACCGCATCAACAACGACGATGAGCCCAAACCTCATCCGCGTTACACTATCCGCAAGATTTCCTATCGCAGCAACGACTCCCTCCCACTGCGCATAAGGACTAAAGTCCTGGATAATACAATGCTCCTCGACGAGGGTGGATACTTCAGTGCCGCCGACCTTCAGAAGACCTACAACAACTTTGGCAGGCTCGGGGCGGTGCGCTATACCAACATAAGGTTTGATGAAATAGCCGACTCCAATCAGCTCGACTGCAACGTTCTGGTGTCGATGAACAAAACCCACAGCATCTCATTCCGGCCAGAAGGAACCAATACCGCAGGCGACCTTGGTGCGGCTGCATCGCTCACCTATACCAACCGCAATCTCTTCCGCGGCTCCGAGCAGCTCACCGTAGACCTACGTGCCGCCTTTGAAGCCATCACCCGTCTCGAGGGATATGACAAACACGACTATCGCGAGTTCGGTATCGAGGCAAAGCTGCTCTTTCCGCGCTTCCTCGCACCGCTGCTTTCGAGCAATTTCCGTCGCCGGAGCACGGCATCATCCGAACTCTCGATAGCATGGAACTGGCAGAACCGACCTGAGTTCCACCGCCGTGTGCTGTCGTCAACATGGCGTTACAAGTGGAACAACCCTGGCGAGAAGATAGCCTATACCCTTGATTTGCTCGACCTTAACTTTATCAAGATGCCTTGGATTTCAGACACATTCAAGCACGATTACCTTGATAATGCCACAAGCCGAAATGCCATTCTGCGTTACAACTACGAGGACTTGCTCATTATGAAGACCGGATTCGGACTGCGCTACAACGACCGTTACCAGTCGCTCCGTGCCAATATCGAGACTTCGGGCAACCTGCTCAGGTTGCTTTCGCCAATGTTGCGCTTCGGCAAGAACGACCAAGGACAGTACACAGTGCTGCGAACAGCATTTGCACAGTATGCCAAGTTTGATGTCGACTACGTCAGAAGGGTCTACTTCGACGAGTATAATCACCTTGCGTTCCATGCCGGTCTGGGCATTTCCTATCCCTATGGCAACAGTCAGGTGCTGCCTTTCGAGAAGCGTTATTTCTCTGGTGGAGCCAACTCGGTGCGAGGATGGAGTGTGAGAGAGCTGGGACCGGGAAGCTTCAAGGGCAAAGACGGAAGGATAGACTTCATCAACCAGACGGGCGATTTGAAGCTCGACCTGAACATTGAGTATCGTACTCACCTGTTCTGGAAGTTCGACGGGGCGGTGTTTATCGATGCCGGCAACATCTGGACACTGCGAAGCTATGAAGACCAGCCCGGTGGAAAGTTCCGTTTCAGTGATTTCTATAAGCAGATTGCGGTGGCCTACGGAGTAGGTCTGCGCATGAACTTCGGCTATTTCATTATCCGCGCCGACATGGGAATGAAGGCAATAAATCCCGCCTACGAAACTACAGCTGAGCATTATGCGCTGTGGCATCCCGACTTCTCGCGCGATTTCAAGTTCCATTTTGCCGTAGGTATGCCGTTCTGACAAGTGGCCGAACGGCATGAGGCTCGTGTCAGCGCTCCCTTCTGCGCAACTGCCAGAAGGCTACGGCTGCTGCCGAGGCTACATTCAGTGAGTCTGTGCCGTGATACATCGGGATGCGAGCCACCAAGTCGGCCTCGGCAATAGCAGTCTGTGGCAGTCCGTCGCCCTCGGTACCCATCACTATTGCCAGCCTGTCAGCTCTTTCCAGCTGCTCATCGTCGATGGAGATGCTGTCGTCGGTCAATGCAAGCGCCACGGTGGTGAAGCCCATTGCCTTCAGGCTGCATATAGGGCTGTCGCTCCATGCCCACGGAATGAGAAATACCGACCCCATCGAAACGCGTATGGCCCGGCGGTTGAGCGGGTCGCACGAGTCGGTGGAGAGCACGATGCCGTCTATTCCGAGGGCAGAAGCCGCCCTGAAGATGGAGCCAATGTTGGTAGCTTCTACCACTCCGTGAACTACGGCAATCCTTTTGGCATTGCAGCACACTTCAGCTATGCTTCTCTCCGCCGGTCTGCGCATGGCGCAGAGTACTCCCCGCGTGAGCACATAGCCCGTAAGCTGTGCCAGCACACTACGCTCCCCTGTGTAGATAGGCACGTCGCCACACCTGCGTATAATATCAGCAGCGTCGCCGTGCGTGTGCTTCTCTTCGCACAGCAGCGACAACGCCTGATATCCTTTGTCGAGGGCCACGCTGATTACCTTCGGACTCTCGGCAATGAAGATTCCGTTCTCCTTGTCGGCCTTGTTGCGCAACTGCGACTCGGTGAGCTTGCTGTAAGCTCTCACCCTCGGGTCGTCAATGGAACTTATGGTAATCAGTGGCACGACTCAATTATCTTATTTCCCGATTTTCATCAGTTCTTCAGCCATCTCCTCTTGCAGCGCCTTGGCTTTCTGCGCGGCAACTTCGGCGAAGTCCTCACCCTGGCTGGCATAGATTATTCCTCGCGACGAGTTTACGAGCAGGCCGCAGTCGGCAATCATTCCGTAGCGGCACACCTCCTGCAGCGAGCCGCCCTGCGCTCCCACACCCGGAACGAGCAGAAAACTGGTGGGTGCAATGCGGCGAATATCCTCGAACATACGGCCCTGCGTGGCTCCCACGACATACATCATCTGCTCGTCGCCAGCCCAGCTCTGCGAAGTCTTGATTACTTTCTCGAACAGTCGCTCGCCGTCGGCATCCGCCCGGAGCTGGAAATCGTGCGAACCCTTGTTGCTTGTCAGGGCCAGCAGCACCACCCACTTGTCCTTGTAGCCGAGGAACGGAGTCACCGAGTCTTCGCCCATGTATGGAGCCACGGTGAGAGCATCAACGTCGTATTGCTCAAAGAAGGTTCTTGCATACATTGCCGACGTGTTGCCTATGTCGCCGCGCTTGGCATCGGCAATGATGAAGTGGTTGGGATAGTTGGCGCGCAGATAGCTGATGGTCTTCTCGAACGCCGCCATACCCTCGAGTCCGAACGCTTCGTAGAAAGCCAGATTGGGCTTGTAGCTCACACAATAGGGAGCCGTGGCGTCTATGATTTGCTTGTTGAAGGCGAATATTGGGTCTTCCTCTTTCAGCAGGTGCTGCGGAAGCTTCTTGATGTCGGTGTCGAGACCTACGCAGAGGAACGACTTCTTGTCGAAAATTTGTTTTACTAATTCTTGGCGAGTCATAGTATGATTGTTGTTTGGTGATTGGTGAATAGTGTTGCTTTTCTCGTCTCCCCTCCCTTTGGGAGGGGCTGGGGGTGGGCCTCTTTTAGAGTTCGCTCTCCTTCAGCTTCTCTGCGTTCTCGGCCACGGTAAGCGCATCAATCATGCCTTGGATGTCGCCGCCGAGGAAACCTTGCAGGTCGTGAGTGGTGAAGCCAATGCGGTGGTCGGTGACGCGTCCCTGCTGGAAGTTGTAAGTCCTGATTTTAGCCGAGCGGTCGCCCGTAGACACCAGGCTCTTGCGCCTCGAGGCAATGTCGTCAACATACTTCTGGTGCTCCTTGTCGTAGATGAACGTGTATAGACGCGACAGTGCGCGCTCCTTGTTCTTGGGCTGGTCGCGCGTTTCGGTACATTCTATCAGTATCTCCTCGGTCTCGCCCGTGTTGGGGTTCTTCCACATATAGCGCAGGCGAACGCCCGACTCCACCTTGTTCACGTTCTGTCCGCCGGCACCCGACGAGCGGAAGGTGTCCCACTTTATCTCGCCCTCGTTCACGTGTACCTCAAACTTGTCGGCTTCGGGCAGCACCGCCACCGTTGCAGCCGAAGTCTGCATACGTCCGTTGCTCTCAGTTACGGGTACGCGCTGCACGCGGTGAACGCCCGACTCGTATTTCAGAGTGCCGTAGACGTCGGTGCCACTCACGGCGAAGTCAATCTCCTTGAAGCCGCCCACGGCTCCCTCGCTGGCGCTCGTCACGGCCAGCGTCCATCCTTTGGAGTCGCAGAACCGCTTATACATCTGAAACAGGTCTCCGGCAAACAGGCACGCCTCGTCGCCGCCCGTTCCGGCTCGTATCTCCATCTGCACGTTCTTAGCGTCTTCGGGGTCTTTCGGCACCAGCGCAATCTTTATCTCCTCCTCAAGCTTGGGTCGCAGTGCCTCGTTCTCGGCCAGCTCTTCGCGAGCCATAGCCTTCATGTCGGCATCCTGCTCGTTGGCTATGATGTCCTTGGCCTCGCTGATGCTGTTCAGGCAGGCCATGTAGCGGCGGCGTGCATCCATGATGTCGCCCAGGTCTTTGTACTCCTTTGTCAGCTTCACGTAGCGTTGCTGGTCGGCAATCACCGCAGGGTCGGTTATCAGGGTCGAAACCTCTTCGTAGCGCGACTCCAGCCCGTCCAGCTTCTGTAGTATTCTGTTGTTTTCCATATCGTTTGCAAAGATACGATTAAGCGAGCGCAAAGCAAAGAAAGATGGCCGAAAAGTCTTTCTTTTTTGCTTTGCCGAGCGGCAGTATCTTCTCTAAAGATACGATTAAGCGAGCGCAACAAGGCTTGCCGCAGCCAAACTGTAAACCAATATGGGCCATATTACCGACCAATATGGGCCATATTACCAACCAATATGGGCCATATTACCAACCAATATGGGCCATATTACTTTCCCATAAGACTTATAAGACCTATAAGTCACATACTCCCTATAAGCCCGACAGGCAATTCCTCCCCCTTGGGGGATTGAGAGGGGGGAACGGCAGCTGGTGTGTTTCAGCACAGTTTGTATTCTCCAGTGCGTATTGATGCTATCACGCCGCCGTCGATAAGCAAGTCGGTGCCTGTTATGAAGCGAGCGTGCTCGCCCAGCAGGAAGGCGGCAGCTTCGGCTATCTCGTCGCTTGTGCCTGTTCGCTGGGCTGCCGAGGCATCAATCATGCGCTGATAGCCCTCGCCGTTGGCGTTGAACTCGTCATAGGCAAGCGGCGTTACCACTATGCCCGGCGAGATGGTGTTGATTCTGTTGAGACGGACAAAGTCTGAACGATACAAAAGTTGTCTGAAACGATACATATATGGATAAACTTTGTTTCTTGTCGTCGGCAAGAGCTCGTTCAGCAAGTTCTTTCAGAGGCTGCATGGCTTGTCGTCAAGGGAGTTCAGGCGCAAATGGACACTATTGAGGTGGACGGCTCACGAGTTCTTCTTGTAGCTTGCCGCAGCCCATGTGCCCATTGCAACAGCGAAAGCACCCAGTGCCGCGAGCTGATGGGCCACGCTGGCCAGCCCTCCGCCGCGCACGAACACTGTGCGTATGCCATCGATGAAGTAGTGCATTGGGTTGACGTAGGTTGTGAGATACGACCATTCGGGCATCGACCGCGTCGGTGTGAAGATGCCGCTGAGCAGCAGCAGGCACACCACGAAGAACCACATCACGAGGATGGACTGCTGGAGAGTGTCGCTGTAGTTGCTTATGAGCAGTCCGAACGATGAGAAGAATAGTGCCAACAGCATGGCCAGCAAGTAGACCAGCCAGAGCGGTCCCTGGCAGGTTATGCCGTAGACGGCCCACGACAGCAGCAGACATACTGTTATTACGAACAATGCAATGAGCCAGTAGGGTATCAGTTTTGCGAGGATAAACGCCCACTTCGACACGGGAGTGACGTTGATTTGCTCGATGGTGCCGGTTTCTTTCTCGCCTACGATGTTCAGTGCCGGAAGGAAACCGCACATCAGCATCACTACTATTGCAAGCAAGGCCGGTATCATAAAGACCTTGTAGTTGAGGTTCTTGTTGTATAGGAAGAGTGAGGAGGGATGATTGGGGATTGGGGATTGGAGAGTGGTGAGTGGGGATTGGTGAATGGTGAGTGGCGAAAGATGAGCGGAAACAATCTGTGCGAGGTAGCTGCTGCCTATTCCGCCCTTTGCCGAGTTGACAGCATTGGCTGCAATGAGCAGCTGCGGCTTCTTTCCGAGGGTGAGGTCACGGCTCATTCCGCGCGGTATGACGAGAATCATGTCGCTTCGGCTCTGCTCAATCTCTTTAAGTGCGGCCTGATAGGTAGGCTGCTCGCCGGCAAAGAGCAGAAAGTTGCTCTGCTCTATGCGGTGCACGAGTCGCTGGCTCAGCGTGGAGCGGTCGTTGTCGACAATGCTCACGCGGATGTTCTTCACTTCTTGGTTCATCACCCACGGCATCACGCACATTATCACTATGGGGAACGCAATGATAAGTCTGGGCAGGAAGGCGTTGCGCCGTATCTGCAGGAACTCTTTTTGTATGAGATACTTTATCATAAGCTTGATTGGGGATTGGTGATTGGGGAATGTGGATTGGTGACTGGTGTTCCAGCTCCCCTCCATTGGGGAGGGGTTGGGGGTGGGTCGGTGATTGATGATCTTACTCAAGACGCGTCTTGAACTTTGCGAGCGAAACGGCAAGCAGCACGGCAGTCATCAGGCTCAGTACGGCCACTTCGCGAGCTACCTCGCCTATGCCCACACCCATGATCATCAGCTTGCGCATAGCCTCGATGTAGTAGC
Organism: uncultured Prevotella sp.; assembly: GCA_900318625.1. Lineage (GTDB taxonomy): Bacteria > Bacteroidota > Bacteroidia > Bacteroidales > Bacteroidaceae > Prevotella. The sequence continues at coordinate 12,129 of ONLG01000006.1, read as the reverse complement.
GTGGAGGCATGACTGCCGACACCCACTGCAACACCACTGGCATCGACTCGATAGGGAACAGCATACCTGAGAGCATCACGATGGGCATCAGCAGCACCATAGCTGAGAGCAACAGGGCCATCAGCTGGCTGCTGGCTATGTTCGAGATAAGCAGTCCGAGCGACAGGGCGAGCAGTATGTATATGGCCGAAACGATGAAAATCCAGACGATGGAGCCCATCAGCGGCACGCCCAGCACGAAGCGGGCCATGAGCAATATGCATACAAGGATGGCAAGGGCAAGCACCAGATAGGGCACAGCCTTGGCAACGATAATCATCAGCGGCCTGACGGGCGACACCAGCAGCACCTCCATGGTGCCCTTCTCCTTTTCGCGGACTATCGAGATGGAGGTCATCATGGCGCACACAAGCATCAGCAGCATACCCATGATGGCCGGCACGAAGTTGTATGACGACTTCATGCGTGGATTGTAGAGCAGCTTAGTGTTTATGGGCGAGCCGTCGGAATCGGCCAATGTCCCTGTGGCGTAGCTTGTCCATTGCTGTGCCATGTTTGGGTCCGACGCGTCGACGATGAGCTGCAGGCCGCTTTTCTTCGAGGCGAAGTCCCGTGAAAATACCACGGCAAGGTCGGCCTTCTGGTTTCGTATGAGCTGTTCGGCCTCATGCGGCGTGCCCGCTGTGGCCGTGATAATGAAATACTCAGAGGCTGCCAGACGGTCTATGGCCCGCTGGGTGAGGTGGTCTGTTTGTGAAGTGACCACTACCGTGCGCACGTTCTTCACGTCGTTTGTGATGGCAAAGCCGAAGAGCAGCATCAGCACCACAGGCATACCGAAGAGTATGAGCATTGTGCGGCGGTCGCGCACTATGTGGCGGGCCTCCTTTTTCACGAACGCTGCAAAAGGGCTGGGCCCTCGCCGCTTGCTGTTGGGCATATATTTCTTGTTCATAAACATTTTCATTCAATACGTTTTCAATCTCCCGACCGCCTTGCCTGCCTTGCCAGATATGTGAACACATGATCCATGTCGGGCTGGCCATAGCGGAGCTTTAGCTCTTCGGGCGTTCCGAGCGCGCTTATCTTGCCGTCTACCATGATGCTGATGCGGTCGCAATACTCAGCCTCGTCCATATAGTGGGTCGTAACGAACACCGTTATGCCCCGTGAAGCTGCTTCGTAGATCAGTTCCCAGAACTGGCGGCGCGTGGCAGGGTCTACTCCGCCCGTAGGCTCGTCGAGGAACACCACTCCCGGCTCGTGAACGATGGCCACCGAGAACGCCAGCTTCTGCTTCCAACCCAGCGGAAGCGATGCCACGAGGTCGTTTCTGTGGTCGGCCAGCCGCAGGCGTTCCAGCAGTTCGTCGGTCTTGGTGGCTATCTCGCGCTCCTTCATGCCGTAGATGCCGGCAAAGAGGCGGATGTTCTCGGCCACGGTAAGGTCTTCGTAGAGCGAAAACCTCTGCGACATATACCCTATGTGCTTCTTTATCTGCTCGTGCTGGGTGCGAATGTCGTAGCCGGCGACGGTGCCCGAGCCGCTTGTGGGCTGGTTCAGCCCGGTCAGCATATGCATGGCGGTGGTCTTTCCGGCGCCGTTGGCTCCGAGGAAACCGAATATCTCGCCGCGGCGCACGCTGAAGCTGATGTCGTCGACGGCATGGAACGAGCCGAACGCCTTCACAAGATGCTCCACCTCAATAACGTTTTCGCTCTCGGTGGCCCTGCTCTTGTCCTGCTCTATGCCCGGCGGATTGAATATGTCGGCAAAGCGTTCGAGCACTTCCTCTGGTTCGCCGATGCCACGCAGCCTCCCGTGGTCGAGGAAAGCTACTCGCTCGCAGCGGCGCACCTCGTCGAGATAGGGCGTGGAAGCCACGATGGTGAGTCCCCGCTCCTTCAGCGAACCAAGCATATCCCACAGCTCCTTGCGGCTGACGGGGTCCACACCGGTCGTGGGCTCGTCGAGCAACAACACCTCAGGACTGTGGACCAGGGCGCAGCTCAGCGCCAGTTTCTGCTTCATGCCGCCCGAGAGAGCACCCGCCTTGCGGTCGGCAAACCGCTCTATCTGCTGATAGATGGCCTTGATACCGTCGTAGCCCTCTTCCACGGTGGTGCCGAAAAGCGTGGCAAAGAACTCCAGGTTCTCCCTCACCGTGAGGTCCTGATATAGCGAGAAGCGCCCCGGCATATAGCCCACGCATCGGCGCACGGCCTTCATCTGGCTTACCGTATCGAACCCGTTGAGTGTGGCTGAGCCGCTGTCGGGGCACAGCAGCGAGCAGAGTATGCGGAACATAGATGTCTTGCCAGCACCGTCAGGGCCTATCAGTCCGAACACCTCGCCCTTGCCAACCGCGAACGACACTTCGTCGAGAGCCTTCACCGAGCCGTAGCTCTTGCTCACACCGTTTACTTCAATCACATTCATTGCATTGAGTCGTTACTGTCAGGCATTGATTATTGTGCATTTTGGTTGCTGCCTTATTGGAATTTCACCTTTCCGTACATTCCAATCTTGGCAAGGCCGTCATTGCGTATGGCCACTTTAACGGCATAGACAAGGTCGGCGCGCTCGTCGTCGGTGAGTATGGTCTTGGGAGTGAACTCCGACTGGCTGCTGATCCAGCTCACCCTGCCTTCATACTCGCGCTGCTGTCCGTTGCCGAAGTCGGCAAACACCTTGGCTTTCTGGCCTATCCTGATGTTCTGGAGCTGAGCGGAGGTGACGTAGGCGCGTATGAACATATTGCGCGTGTCGGCTATCTTGAACAGCGGTTTGCCGGCTGTGACGAACTCGCCGGACTCCACATACTTCTCAAGCACGGTGCCCGTGATGGGAGCCGCTATGCTGGTGTTGGCTATCTGGTCGTCAATCTGGCGTATCTGTGCCTCCAGTCCGGCTCCCTGAGCATCCACACCGTCCATCTGTGCACCTATTCCAGCACTCTGGTTCTTCAGGCTTGCGTTGTTGCTGCTTATCTGGTCGTTTGTTGCAGCGAGCTGTTTCTCCAGCACTTTTATCTGATAGTTGATGTCGTCGAGCTGCTTGCGCGGCACGGCACCGTCGCTGACCAGTTCGCTGAACCGCTGTCGCTCGCGCTGCGCGTTGGCAATCTGCTGTCGTATGGCTGCCAGCTGTTTCTCTAAGTCGAGCGTGCGGCTGTCGTTGGCGTTGCGCGATGATGCCAGCTGCCGCTTGTTGGCGCTCAGTTGGCTGCGAGTGGCCTCGAGCTGCTGCTTCTTCAGTTTCAGTTGCACGGCATCAATGGCTCCGACCACAGCACCGTTGCCCACCTGTTGGCCCTCGTCCACGGTCAGCTGCTTGATTTCGCCCGACGACTTGGCCGACACCGTCACTTCCGTTGCCTCGAATGTGCCTGTGGCATCAAACTCTTTTTCCTTGTTTCCGCAGGCGGAAAGCATCATGGCCGCGCCTGCCAGTATGATAATTCTTTTCATAACGTGATGTTTTTCAGTCCTTAATTGTTTGTTGTGAATTTTGCGTTGTAGATTGCCTTGAGCATTTCAATCTCGTGCATCGACTGCTGCACGCGTGCTGTGTTCTCGGCATTGATTTCGCGCAGCAGGTCGTTCACGGCGATGATGCCATGCGCCAGCTTCGACTCGGCAGCCTTGCGCACCCTTGAGCGCAGGGCTATTATCTCCTCGTCGTCGGCCATCAGCTGGCGGTAGCGCGCTGTGTGCTCGTTGTAGCGCATCTCTTCGAGTTTGTTGTTGAACAGAAACACCTCGCGGCTGTTCTCTGCCGACTCTCGGGCGAGCCGAAGCTGTGCCTTGTCGTTCTTGCGGGTGTAGAGCGCACCGATGTTCCACGTCAGCCGCGCGCCAATCATTCCGTTCAGTGACCAGCGGCGACGCATCATGTCCTCGAACATATTGTAGCCCGGATAGCCGTAGAAGCCTTGTGCAAACAAGCCTATCCGAGGAAGCAAGGCTGCGCCCAGGGCCTTCTCGCGGGCATAGGCGAGTGCCACTTGTGAGTCGGCGAGCCGCAGCTCGGGGCGCACTGCCGGGGCGGCATCGTAGGTGGGCGAGGGCTTCACGGGCGACTTCACCTCTATTCCGCAGAACACGCTGAGGATAGCCGCTGCCGACTGGCGTTGCGACAAGAGGCTGGCCAGCTGTTGAGCTGCCTTCAGGCGTTCGGCCTTCACGCTCAGATAGTCGCTCTCGGCTGCCGTGCCGCTCTTGAACATGGTGCCGAGCTTCTGCTCGTTGCTGCTGAGCAGCTGCTCAAGGTCGCGGCTGAGAACTATCTGCTGGTCGAGGAGCAGCAGAGAGAAGTAGAGTTCGTTGACACGCTGGCGCACCTTATATATATCTACTTCCTGTCGGGCAATCTCCACGCCAGCCTCGCGGCGCGCCACTTCCTTGCGGCTGCTGATAGCTCCGCCGTCGAACACCGTCTGCTGCACGTCCACGCCAATGCGGTACTGGTCTTTGCGGAGTCCCTTGATGTCGATGCCCATCTGCTGATAGACGGTCTGCATCTGCTCTGGGAAGGCGGTCACGTCGCTCTGCAGCGTGGCCTGCGCCGTGACAGTGAGCTGCGGAAGCCATCCTTTCTGTATGTTCGCCACCGTCAGTGCGGCGGTTTGTGTGATGAGATCCATCCGTTTAATCAGCGGATAGTTTCTCTCTGCGGCCTGTTGGCACTCGGCAAGGGTCTGAGCATTAGCTCCCGACAAGGCCACTGCCCACATTATTATAAATGCTTTTATCCTCATAGTGTATCAGTTTGTGTTTCGATGTTGTTGCAAAGTTCCCCATTTTCCATCGCTCAGCTGCTATCCTTTCCGCTGAAATTATGTTCTTTTCGTACAAAATAGGCAGAAGGTGCATTGCTGGTCCAAGTTTTGTGTGTATTTTTGTACCGAAAAGACCATTAAAGCAATGAAGAACCTCCATCAGTTCGGCCTCCGACAGCTCAGCGAACTGCTCAACGGCGACGACGACAGCCGCCTGCTCGACGACTATATCTCCGAAAACCTTGTTGTGGCGCGCAATCCGCCCGTGACGCAGCTGTTCGCGCGACTGTCCCACGACACATACGTGCTGCCCGAGATGCGTGTGATGATTGTTACCCAAGGGGCTGTGTGGCCCACGGTGAACCTCATTCCGAGGCACTTTCAGACAGGGCAGGCTGTGTTTCTCAGCCGGAACAGCATAGTGCGCATGGGCGAGTTCACCGACGATGTACGGGGATTTGGCCTGTCGATGACCGACGAACTCGCCGGTCTGGCTTTCCCCACGCTCGTTCCGCAGGCTTTCGACGGCAGGCAGCGCGACTTCAACTTCGCCCTTGCGCCCGAACAGCTCGGGCGGCTCAAGGCCATCCACAGCCTGCTCTACGATGCTGTTCGCTCAAAACGGTCGGGCTCACAGGTCGTGCTTCATCTGGTTGCAGCCTTTCTCTGGCAGCTAAACTACTACTGGCTTGAGTCCGAGAGCGAGCGCCTGGCTACTCTCTCGCGCGAGCAGAAGCTGTTCAGCGACTTTGTGCAGCTCGTCAGCCGCTACGCCACGCAGGAGCACAACATCGACTTCTATGCCCGGCGACTCTTCATCTCGCCCCGATACATGAGCACTCTGGTCAAGGCGGTCAGCGGTAAGCCCGCCAAGCAGTGGATAGACGAGGCTATCACCACGCGCATTAAGGTGGAGCTGCGCCACACCGACAAGAGTGCGGCGCAGATTGCCGACGAGATGAACTTCCCAAACGCTTCTTTCTTTTGCAAGTTTTTCAGGCGAATGACTGGCACTACGACGCAAGCCTATCGTCAGAGGCGTATCAGATAGTTGTCTGAAATATCCTTACAACAGCCTTCGCGAGATTCTCCTGTATGCCTGCAACTCAGTCGCTGCATCCAGATATGCGAGTATTTTGCAGCCTAAAGCTTCGCTTTCGGAGCAATATCTGGCCGAAAAGCGAAACTACGGTATTACTGTTGATGTTTACGGACGGCTCCGTAAACTTTCTCCAACAGCTCCGTAACATTGCTACAAGGCAGTTGGAGCATTGCTCCAGAGGCTCTGTAAGGTTGCTCCAAAGCACCCGGAGAAAGATTACGGACCTGTTGGGAATCTGTTAAAACGTTGCTTTATGCTGAGTATCAAATTGTTATGTAAGTTTTTTGTTGGCGTAGATAAAACCAGGCGACTGCCAACAAACACTCAGTAACGGAGAAACATCGGCGAAGCATCAACCTTTGTCCGAAGCCATATTTCCGTAAACGGGATGCCGTAGCCCCCGTGACAGCTGCCAAATAGCGGCTTCCAAGCGTGCAGTCAGCGGCGATAGCATCGATCGTAATAGCCTATCTGCCGCTTCTTAGGAAAAATTCTGCTCTGCATCGGCTTGTTTCCAGCACCCTTTTTTCGTTACTTTTATCTTACAATTCCATCGGAGTGTTGTACTAAAAGAAGCGGAAAGAATACCGTCTTTCATTCTGGTCTGCTTCTTTCCGCTTGTTTGGTAATGTGATTCTATTCAACTGTAAAGGTCGTGACTTTCATTGAATTCTTTGTGTTTTGGTTATTTGGGCCTCCAAGTACAATGCCATATCAATATGTCTTTTTGTTTTTAATATCTCCACAGGCAATCTGTTCTTGATTGATATTTTTGTTCTTATTATTCTTTTAGCCCTCTTTCACAATTTGTGTGAAGTCAGACCATTCTTCAACACGGTAGCCTCGAATATCACGGACAGAGTTTCGGAACCATTCGGGCGGCTTTCAGTGCATTTATGGCACTGTAAAGATTGAGCAAGTTGTCGGCATTTGTCATGTATGTGCTTCCCTGAATCCAATAGAAACCATGCCTTACCAGAACTTGCTTAATTTCAAAATACGCACCATTATAGGGCTCGCCGTAGCAAGCTTTTAGTGTGGTGATGTCCATATCAAAGCTTAGTGCATGGAATTGTGTTGGAGAACGTGGCTCGCTTCTACGCTCGCCAGCTGCGGATGCAGGCTCCTGCGCGCTCAGATTTGCTCACGCGCTTCGAGAATCTGCTTGTGGGCTACTACCGCGGCGGCTTGCAGGTGGCTAACGGCATACCCTCGGTGCGCTATTGTGCACAGGAGCTGTTTCTCTCGCCCAACTATTTCGGCGACCTTGTCCGTCAGCTGACAGGCGACACAGCCAAGAGCATTATCAGCCGGTTTGTGATGCAGCGTGCAAGGGAGCTGCTGACTGCCGGCGTTCCCATAGCCGAGACCTCAGAGAGGCTGGGCTATGACTATCCGCAGCACTTCACGCGCCAGTTCAAGAAGCATTTTGGACTCACTCCTTCTGATTTTCTGAAGAGCAAGAGGTGATTGGTGAAACCACCATTCACCACTCAAACTCTCCAAACTCGCTCTTGATGGTGAGGCTCTTTCGGCCTTCTTCGATGTGGCCTACCACTTGTGCGTCGATGTTGAAGCTGCGGCTCAGGGCTATCACCTGCTCTGCCACTTCCGGGCGGACATAAATCTCCATGCGGTGGCCCATGTTGAACACCTGATACATCTCGCGCCAGTCGGTCTGGCTGCTCTCGTGGATGGCTCGGAAGAGCGGCGGCACGGGGAACATATTGTCTTTCACCACGCGGCAGTTGTCGCTGACGAAGTGCAGAACCTTTGTCTGCGCTCCACCCGTGCAGTGAACCATTCCGTGTATCTCTGGGCGCAGCTCGTCGAGCAGGCGCTTAATCACCGGAGCATAGGTGCGAGTGGGGGAGAGCACGAGCCGTCCGGCATCGAGGGGAGAGCCTTCGATGCTGTCGGTGAGGCGGTGGCTGCCGCTGTAGACCAGCTCGTCGGGCACGTTGTGGTCGAAACTCTCGGGGTATTTCTCTGCCAGATACTTGGCAAACACGTCGTGGCGTGCCGAGGTCAGTCCGTTGCTGCCCATTCCTCCGTTATATTGCTTCTCGTAAGTGGCCTGTCCTGTTGAGCTCAATCCAACGATGACGTCGCCCGGACGGATGTTGGCATTGTCTATCACGTCGGCTCGCTTCATGCGGCAAGTCACCGTTGAGTCAACGATGATGGTCCTTACAAGGTCGCCCACGTCGGCGGTCTCGCCTCCCGTGGGGTAAATGCCGATGCCCATGGAGCGCATTTCGGCAAGCAACTCGTCGGTTCCGTTGATGATGGCAGAGATAACCTCGCCGGGAACGAGCATCTTGTTGCGACCGATGGTGCTGCTCACGAGAATGTTGTCAACCGCTCCCACGCAGAGCAGGTCGTCGGTGTTCATCACGATGGCATCCTGGGCTATGCCCTTCCATACCGACAGGTCGCCTGTTTCTTTCCAGTACATATATGCCAGGCTTGATTTGGTGCCGGCTCCGTCGGCGTGCATGATGTTGCAATAGTCGGGGTCGCCGCCCAGCACGTCGGGTATGATTTTGCAGAAAGCCTGCGGATAGAGTCCCTTGTCTATGTTCTTGATGGCATTGTGTACGTCTTCCTTAGCCGCACTCACGCCGCGCATCATGTATCTGTTGTTCGACATAATGTTGTTATGTTCTTTTTTAGATGATTATTTGTTGTTCCATATCTCCCACGAAGCAAACGCCTGAAGCAGCAACATCTCCAAACCGTTCTTCACGTTGGCGTTGTGCTCCTTTCCGTTGCTGATGAACAGGGTCTCGTCGGGATTGTAGATGAGGTCGTAGAGTATGGTGTGGTGGTCCATACTCTCGTAGGGCAGGTTCGGACACTCGTTAATCTTCGGGAACATTCCCACTGGAGTGCAGTTCACGATGACGTTGTACTCCTTCACAAGCTCGGGAGTTATGTCGCTGTAGGTAATCATTCCCGGTTTCGGCGTGCGGCTGACGAAGAGCGTTTCGAGCCCCAGCTTGCGCAGACTGTAGTCTATGGCCTTCGATGCGCCGCCCGTTCCCAGTATGAGAGCCTTCTTGTGCCAGCGTTCGAGCATGGGTTCTATGCTGCGGCTGAAGCCTATGCAGTCGGAATTGTGGCCGGAAAGCACGGTGCGGTTGCCTTTGTGCTCCACCTTTATCACGTTCACGGCACCAATCTCTCTTGCCACGGGGCTGACGTTGTCGAGGTAGTCAATCACTGCTTCCTTGTAGGGGATGGTCACGTTGAGACCTCGCAGCGAGGGATTAGAGTCGACTACTTCCCGCAGATTGTCGATGTCGGCAATCTCGAAATTCTCGTAAACGGCATCAATACCCTCGTTCTGGAACATCTCGTTGAAGTAGCCTATCGAGAAAGAGTGGCCCAGAGGGTAGCCGATAAGTCCGTATTTGTCCATCGTCGTGGTGGTGTTATGGGGTTATTGTATTGGTTATGATAGCTTTCTTGCAAAGTACATGGTGCATATACCGAATGTGAGGCGACGGAAAGAAGCCTCTGCAAAGCCGCATCTCTTAAGTATCTCCACCATCACTTCGCCCTGCGGGAAAGCTTCTATCGTCGAGATGAGATAGTTGTAGGCTCCCTTGTCTTTCGAGATTAGTCGCCCGTAGGCTGGCAGGATGGTGTGCGAATAGAAACCGAAGAGCTGCCTCATGGGGAAGCTTACGGGCTGTGTTAGTTCTACTATGCTCAGCACACCGCCCACTCTGAGCACTCGCTGCATCTCACGGAGTCCCTGTTCCAGGTTCTGGAAGTTGCGTATGCCGAAGGCTGCCGTGACTGCGTCGAAGCTGCCGTCGGCAAACGAGAGGCTCATGCAGTCCTCGCGCGAGAACTTCACTTTGTCGTCGAGTCCCGCTCTGGCAGCTTTCTGCTTTCCGATAGCCAGCATACCCGAGGACAGGTCGATTCCTACTACCTCGTCGGGACACAGCCGTCGCGCTGCCAGCAGTGCGAAGTCGCCCGTGCCGGTGGCTATGTCAAGCACGCGCTTGGGGCTGTATGGACGCATGGCATCTATCGCCTTGCGCCGCCACAGCTTGTCGATGTTCCACGACAGACGGTGGTTCAGGGTGTCGTAGGTGGGCGCAATGTTGTCGAACATCTGCTCCACCAGCTCACCCTTGTCGCCTTCCTTGTGGTAAGGATTTATCTTTTCTTGCTCGTACACGGTCAACGCTGTGAAAGATACTGAGCCACGTTGCGCTCTATGCGCGAAGCAATGTCGCCCTCGAAGTCGGCTTTACTGAACGTCTCGCCAGTGATATGCTCATACAGCTCGATGTAACGCTCGCTCACGCTCTCGGCATACTCGTCGGTAATCTCGGGCATCTGCTGTCCGGGTTCGTTCATGAAGTTGTGCTCAATGAGCCATTGGCGCACAAACTCCTTCGAGAGTTGACGCTGCGGTTCGCCCTTGGCCAGCTTCTCCTCGTAGCCGTCGGCATAGAAGTAGCGGCTTGAGTCGGGAGTGTGTATCTCGTCGATAAGGTATATCTTGCCGTCGCGCTTGCCGAACTCGTACTTCGTGTCGACGAGTATCAGACCCTGACGGGCAGCTATCTCCTGGCCTCTGGCAAAGAGCTTGCGTGTGTAGTCCTCTATCTGGGCATAGTCTTCGGCGCTCACAAGGCCCTGAGCAATGATTTCTTCCTTGCTGATGTTCAGGTCGTGACCCTCGTCGGCCTTAGTCGTCGGGGTGATGATTGGCTCGGGGAAGCGCTCGTTCTGGCGCATACCGTCGGGCAGACGCACTCCGCATATCTCGCGAACGCCTTTCTCATAGTCGCGCCATGCGCTGCCGGTGAGTATGCCGCGGATAATCATCTCGACCCTGAAGCCTTCGCACTTCAGTCCTACCGTAACCATGGGGTCGGGCGTGGCAAGCTTCCAGTTGGGGCAGATGTCGGCAGTGGCATCAAGGAAGCGTGCTGCAATCTGGTTGAGCACCTGTCCCTTGAAGGGTATTCCCTTCGGCAACACCACGTCGAAAGCCGATATTCTGTCGGTTGCAACCATTACGAGCAGGTCGTCGTCGATGTCGTAAACATCGCGCACCTTGCCGTGATAAACGCTTTTCTGTCCTGAAAAATTGAAATTGGTTGTTGTTAAAGCTTTCATTTTTACCTTTATACCTTATTTATAATTAGCCTGTAATAAGCCACAAAGTTACTTATTCCTTTGAGAATGAGCAAAAAAAAGTTTGTTTTTCTATTGCTGTTGTTCTTCTTGGTCGGGCTGTTTGCCGTCAGCAGCCTCGTATGCATTCACTATTCGGGTGACGAGTTTGTGGCGAACGATGTCTTTCTTGTTCAGTTCCACCACTCCGATACCCTCTATTCCGTGCAGTATGCGCAGTGCTTCGCGCAGTCCGCTTGTCTGACTTCGCGGCAGGTCTATCTGCGTCATGTCGCCCGTTATCACCATTTTCGTGTTCCATCCCATGCGAGTCAGGAACATTCGGAGCTGTGCGGGGGTTGTGTTCTGCGCCTCGTCGAGTATCACGATAGCATCCGACAGTGTCCTGCCTCGCATGAAAGCGAGTGGTGCAATCTGTATGATGTGCTTCTCCATCATGTCTTGCAGTTTTGTGGCGGGCAGCATATCCTCCAGCGCATCGTAGAGTGGTTGCAGGTAAGGGTCTATCTTGTCCTTCATGTCGCCGGGCAGAAAGCCCAGCTTCTCGCCAGCTTCCACCGCCGGACGGCTCAGTATTATGCGCTTTGCCGACTTCTCCTTGAGTGCTCTCACGGCCAGTGCTATGCTCAGATAGGTCTTTCCGGTGCCTGCCGGACCTACAGCGAAGACCATGTCGTTCTGCTCGAAGGCATCGATAAGCCGCTGCTGGTTCTCGGAACGGCTTTTGATTGGGCGTCCCGAAAGGCTGTAGACCACTACGCCCTTCACGGCTTCGTCCTTTGTCCTGATGCCCTTGGCAATGTCTACTATGTCCTCGTCGCTGATGGTGTTGAAGCGCAGCACGTGGTCAATCATGTGATGGAGGTCTTCCTCGAACACTGCCATCTGCTCTTCGTCGCCCAGCACTTTCACTACGTTGCCTCTCACCACGATGCGCAGTTTGGGGTAGAGCGACTTGATTACTTGCAGGTGACTGTTGCCCACTCCATAGAGCATCATCGGCTCTATGTCTTCTATTACAATGTGTTTCTCGGTCAAAATATTTGTCGTGATATGGTTTCTGTTACTTTGCGGTGCAAAT
>ONLG01000077.1 GCA_900318625.1 uncultured Prevotella sp. | reverse complement strand
GGGCTTACTTTTTGAAAAAAGTATCCGCAATGCCTGTTTATCGGCATTGCGGAAGATTTTTAATGTTCATTTGATTTTTAGCGGACAGCAATAATATATAATAAGGTGTAGGGGGGAGAAGGAAAGAGTAAGGAGCTCCTTACCTGATTTTTAAGAAGCTCCTTACTGCTGAATGTGCTATTCGCCAAGTATCATTTTCTTGCCGTCTCGGATGTAGATGCCCTTCTTCAGCGGTGCGTTGCCGTCGGCTACCCTACGTCCCTGCAGGTCGTAGACAGCCTTCGACGCCTCGCTGCCGTCGTTGGCGCGCAGCTTCTCGATGCCCGTGGCAGGCAGGAAGTTCTGCAACTTGAAGAAAGCCGGGTTCACCTTGCCATCCTCGTCGTCCCACAGCGCGGCATTATACCAATCCTTCGTGACCTGCGACGAGACGGTAGGTGGGTACTCGTTGGCCTCCATCATCCACCAGAACAGCCCTTTCACCTTCTCGTGCTTGTTGAGCACGTTGATGAGTGCCTCGGTGTAGGCAGCCTGTCCGGCCTCGGTGATAGGATACTGCTTGCTCAGGTCGACACCCGGCGACTTTATCTCGGGCTGCCATTTGTAGAAATAGCCCACCTCCACGAGCCAGATGTCCTTTGTCGGGAAGTTGGAGGCAAGCATATTGAGCGACGTTTCGAGGTTCTCCAGCGAGCCGTGGTAGTATGAATAGAAGCTTGTGCCGATGATGTCGTAGTCAAGCTCGGCTTTCTGCAGCCCCTCATAGAATGCCTTTTGCATGGTAACGTTGGCCACGCGCTCGGTGTGGATGATGATCTTGGCCTGCGGACATTCCTCGCGGCAGGCCTTGATAGCATTCTTGAGCAGCGTGGTGAAGCGCAGCCAGTTGGCATCGTTGTTGGTATAGCACCTCTTGAGCGACGACTGCGACGCGCCGCGCTTGCCCCAGCACATACCGTAGCTTATCTCGTTGCCCGTCTGTATGAAGTCGGGTTCGGCACCGGCAGCCTTCAGGGTCTGCAGACACTCCTTGGTGTAGCTGTAGATTTTGTCGTAGAGCTGTAGGTCGGTGAGCGACACCCAGGCATCGGGAGTGTATTGCTTCACGGGGTCGGCCCAGGAGTCAGAGTAGTGGAAGTCGAGCAGGAACTTCAGTCCGGCATCCTTGATGCGCTTGCCCAAGGCGGTAACGTAGGCCAGGTCCTGACGCACACCTTCCTTTTTCTCGGCATCGGGAGCCTTGGTGGGGTCCACGAACAGGCGCACGCGCATGGCATTGAGCCCGTTGTCGCGCGAGAAGGTTATCACGTCCGTGATAGCGGCTCCGGTAGTGGTGCGATACTTAGAGCCGTTAGCCTCGTAGGAAGGCAGCAGCGAGATGTCGCCACCAACATATTTCTGAGCCTGCACGCTACCGGCAAACAACAGCGATACGAAGAAAAGTAATGAGGAAAATCGTTTCATATTATAAATTTAGGTTAGTTATTACGTGCTTTTCTGCCGTCAAAGATAAGCATTTTAATCCGATTAAACCCATAGAAAAGCCAACAATCATCAACAACGAGGCTGCTTTTTCTGCTAAAGGCACCTTTCGGGATTTTACAGCCCCCTCCGTAAACTTTCTCCAGCAGCCCCGGAACATTGCTACAGCAGCCTTGGAGCATTACTCCAGCTATCCTGTAACATTGTTACAGAGCCTCTGGAGTAAGTTTCCCAACCGCTTCTGGAAACTTATTATGCAGTTTTGCCCTTCGGATTGCGGTGTAGTTGCTTATTTTTTCATAACTTTACAAGCGAATATCGGGCCTTCGCAGGCTCATGCAACCTAAGCGACAAACAATCAGAAGATGAGAAAAAACCTTTCCGCCATAGCCCTTTCCCTCGTACTACTCATGCTCTGCACCAGCGTGGCAGCCGGTCCGGTCGACGTCAGAGTGAGCCGCCGACAGCTCTCTGCCACCGAGATAGAGGTGGTGTTCACGGCTGCGATAGCACCGGGATGGCACATCTATGCCCCCGACTGTCCGCCCGGAGGTCCCAACCCAGCCACCCTAACCACCGAGAAGGCTGTGGGAGCCAAGGCTGTGGGCGGACTGAAGGCATCGGGAAACGCACGGAGCCTGTTCGACCCGGTGTTCGGTATGCAGGTGAAATACTTCGAGGGGCAGGCGGTGTTCACTCAGCGCTACCGCATCACTTCCCCGGCGTATGCCGTGAAGGGCTATCTGGAGTATTCGGCGTGCGACGAGCGAAGCTGTATGCCCCCCACGACGGTGGACTTTGAGCTGAAGCCCGACCAGCAACAAGCCGCGGCATCAGCCCCCAGCCCCACTGCCTCTACGAAGAAAGAGAACGGGAAAACCAAAGACACCACACTATCCAATCCCCCCTCCCTTGGGGAGGGGCTGGGGGTGGGTATTCCCTCCACATTCCTCATGGGTTTCCTCGGAGGACTCGTTGCGCTGCTCACACCCTGCGTATGGCCCGTGATACCCATGACCGTGAGCTTTTTTCTGCGACGTTCAAAGGACAAGCGAGGGCGCGCCATACGCGATGCCGCCACCTACGGCGCGGCTATCATCGTGATATATATGGCTCTGGCACTGCTGTTTACAGCCCTCTTCGGCCCCGAGAAGCTCAATGCCATGGCCACCAACGCCCCGCTGAACATCGTGTTCACCCTGCTGCTGGTAGTGTTTGCCATGTCGCTGATGGGCTGGTTCGAGCTGTCGCTGCCATCGTCATGGGCCAACAAGGTAGACAGCAAGGCCACAGCGACGGGCGGAGTGCTCTCGATATTCCTCATGGCGTTCACTCTGGCCATCGTCTCGTTCTCATGCACCTGCCCCATCGTGGGACTGCTGCTCGTCGACTTCGCCACCTCGGGGCAGTGGATAGCCCCCGTGGTGGGAATGTTTGGGTTCGCCCTCGCCCTCGCCCTGCCCTTCACGCTCTTCGCCCTCTTCCCTTCATGGCTCAAGAAAGCACCTAAGTCGGGCGCGTGGATGAACCAGCTCAAGGTCACGCTGGCCTTCATAGAGCTGGCCTTTGCCTGCAAGTTCTTCTCCGTGGCCGACCTGGCATACGGCTGGCAGCTGATGAGCCGCGACGCGTTTCTGGCCATCTGGATAACGCTGTTCGGCGCGCTGGGACTCTATCTCATGGGACTATTCAACTTCCAGAGCGACGGCGACGAGCCAAAGGCGCGCCCCGTGCTCAGCATCATGGGCGGAATGGTATCGCTGGCCTTCGCCATTTACATGGTTCCCGGACTGTGGGGAGCACCCTGCAAGGCGGTGTCGGCCTTTGCGCCGCCGATGACCACACAGCAGTTCAGCCTCACCAGGCACCAGCAGGTGACGGCCCGATACACGTCGTATGACGAAGCACGGGCTGCCGCAGCAGCACAGGGCAAGCCGCTGCTCATCGACTTCACTGGCTACGGATGCGTCAACTGCCGCAAGATGGAGGCTTCGGTGTGGACCGACGATGAGGTGGCTTCGCTGCTGACCGACGACTACGTGCTCGTGTCGCTCTATGTCGACGACCGCAAGAAGCTCGACAAGCCCATCACCGTGACCGGCAGCGACGGCAAGACTACCACGCTGCGCACCGTGGGCGACCGATGGAGCCACCTGCAGCAGACGCGCTTCGGGCAGCTCACGCAGCCGCTCTACGTTGCCATAAGCCCCGACGGACAACTGCTCGCCAAGCCTATGGGCTTCACCGAGAGCGCACAGGGCTTTGCCGACTGGCTGCGCAAAGGACTGAAAGCCTACCGAACATCTACCGCCAACAACCAACAGCCATGAGCTGGACACGATTCAAGCCAACAGACAAGGGAATGTTGCTGCCGGGCAACCGCATGAAGTTCGGCATCATCATCACGGCAGCACTGCTGATGCTGCTGCTCACGGCCATACAGTACCTGTATATGCGGAACAACATGGTCGAACAGCTCGAGGAGAACGCCGAAAGCGAGCTGATGATAAAGCAGATCAGCATTGCACGGATGCTGCGGCCCGTGCGCATCGCGCTCGAAAACAACAAGACATACGTATATAAATCGCTCGGCAATCCCGACTCGCTGTTCGCCATCACGCGCAACGTGGTCAGGCGGACTCCCGACGTGAAGGCGTGTGCCATTTCTTTCCGCCCTGACTACTACCCGGAGAAAGGCAAATTCTTTGAACCGGCATCGATAAGGCAGGACGACGGGAGCATAAAGACCTGCCAGCTGGGCTCTAACATACACGACTACACAAAGACCGACTTCTACACGATGGCCATCAAAGGCGACAGCAGCCGCTGGACGAATCCATACTATGACGAAGCGGGCGACAGTATGTGGATTACTTCATACGCCATTCCGATACGCAGCAAGGACGGAGGGCTGATTGCGGTGTTCACAATCGACGTGTCGATAGACTGGCTGGGGCAGAGAATCAACATCAACCACATCCACCAGTCGTCATACGACATTCTCTTCACAAGGTCGGGACAGCTTATCGCCGAGCCGGAGATACCCGACAACCCGGGGCTGAAGCCCGAAGAAGCGGTGAAGCTAATCACCGACAGTACCGTGGAAAGAACCAAAAGCTTCATCGGAAATTCAAAGGTCATAAAATTCGAGGCCGGTAAAGACAAGCGCAAAGGACAGATTTTCTACAACACTTTCCTCGAAAATACCGACTGGATGACGGCTGTGGTGTGCTACGACAAGGACATCTATGCCACACTATACGACATGGGAAGCATCGTTGTGCTGCTGATGGTGGCGGGTCTGGTACTGCTGGCAATGATAATCCACTATTCCATCAAGAACATACAGCGGCTGAACAAGGTGAACAGCGAGAAAACGCTTATCGACAACGAGCTGAGCATCGCTCACGCAACGCAGCAACAGATGCTTCCGCACGACAAACCGCAGACAGATCTGTTCAATCTCATCGACATTGACGGCAGGCAGATACCTGCTCGAGAGGTGGCTGGCGACTTGTATGAATACATCGAGAGGGACGGAGAACTGCTGTTCTGCATAGGCGACGTGAGCGGAAAGGGTATGCCGGCGGCTCTGGTGATGTCGGTTGTCATATCGTCGTTCCGCTCGGCGGTGCAGTACACGTCTGATACGGCAACGATAATGGACAACATAAACAGGATGGTGTCGATGCGAAATGATGCCGGCAACTTCGTAACAATGTTCGTGGCACGTCTCAATCCGCTGACTCGGGAACTGGCTTACTGCAATGCAGGCCATAATCCGCCCATGATTATAGGCCGGAAGACTGAACTTATGCAGGTGGAACCTAACCTGCCAGCTGGTGTAATGGATGATTTTGCATATTCTGAGCAGCAAATCAAGCTCAAGCCGGATGACACTTTGCTGCTCTATACCGACGGTGTTACCGAAGCAAAGGACAGCCAACACAAGATGTTTGGCGAAAAAAGGATGATTGAAACTGCCAGACTATGCAGCCGTCAGCCTGGATTTAGCTGCTCTGTTCTGCTCAAGAAGATGGTTGAAGCCGTAGAAAGCTTTACCGACAACACAGCAATCAGTGACGACCTGACTCTGCTTGCCGTGAGAATACGCAGTAAATAGCTATCGTTACCACACTCGCTTGTCTGCCTACAACACCATTTAACCCATAACCCATCAACCCCATCTCGCCCATTAACCCCACTCAAGCCAATACAAAAAAAAGAGGAACGTATCTCTTCTTCCGAAGAAACACGTCCCTCACCCGTAAAAGGAGGCGGCCACCTACTCTCCCACATTGCATCGCAGTACCATCGGCGCAACCGGGCTTGACTTCTCTGTTCGGAATGGGAAGAGGTAGAACC
>ONLG01000047.1 GCA_900318625.1 uncultured Prevotella sp. | reverse complement strand
ACTCCATAGAGCATCATCGGCTCTATGTCTTCTATTACAATGTGTTTCTCGGTCAAAATATTTGTCGTGATATGGTTTCTGTTACTTTGCGGTGCAAATATAGCAATAATAGCTTAAACTCCAAAAAGTAATAAGAGCCATATTGCGCAACATTGAGAGCTCTTCTGCAATAGCAGTTGCCTGCTCTTGCTTTTTGAACTTTTTTCAGCAAAAGTGAATAGAATATCGAGAAACTTTGTAGATTTGCAAAAGTAGAATACAAATAAGTTCTTAAATGCCAGAGATAAGCAGATTTTTCGGTATCATAATAGCCATGTTTGGTGACGATCATAATCCACCACACTTTCATGTGCGCTTCGGTGACTACCGTTGCACTGTCACTATAAGCAAAGGTATAGTGAAGGGACAACTGCCCCGCAAGGCCCTGAAAAAAGTGTTTGAGTGGATGGACGAGCACCACGAAGAACTGATGGCGAACTGGGCACGCCTACAGAACGGAGAAGAACCACTGCCCATTGACCCTTTAAAATAACGACGAATATGGAGAATAAAGATTTGCTTAGAGTGGTCGATGTGGACTACCTGCACGACTACACGATGGAACTGGAGTTCAGCAACGGAGAACGCCGCATCGTCGACTTCAAGCCGCTGCTGAAAGGTAAGCTCCGTGAACAGCTGCTCGACCACGACAAGTTTGTGCAATTTGCTCTAACCGACTGGACTTTGGAGTGGTACAACGGCGTGGACTTCGCTCCCGAAAGGCTCTATGAGTTGGGACAGGTGGCGTAAGGAATAATAAAATCAAAGAGCGGGAGCGCAGACGAATTTTACCGAGCCTTCTGTAAACTTTCTCCAGCAGCCTTGGAGTAACCTTACAGAGGCTCTGGAGCTTTGTTACAGGATAGCTGGAGCATTGTTACGGGGCTGTTGGAGAAAGCTTCCCACAGTGGTGTGTAAAAACTAAAAGGTGGCTTTTAGGTGGCAACTGTCAGTAAACCAGTTGTTTGCATGAATATTTTAAACCTTAATAAAGGTTAATGCAAGCTCTTGATAACGGCCTGTTTTTTATTCCTTTTGCTTGCTTTCGTTCACCCCGTAGCCGAACAGGGCGAAGTCGCCGCGCAGCGGATCGTCGGGGAACACCTCAGCAAGGCGGGTCGTGAGGCGGCGAGCCGTGGCCATGCTGCTGCTCTTTGAGGTGATAAGACCAAGGTTGGTGGCTTGCCTGGCGACGTGGGTGTCGAGCGGAATGATAAGTGTGCGGCGGTCGATGATGTGGCTCCATAGGCCGAGGTCTACCGGAGAGTTGCTGCGCACCATCCAGCGGAGGAACATACACACGCGCTTGCAGGCCGAGGTGGTGTCCTTTGGCACTATCTGACCTATGCCTTTCGAGGCGAAATAGTCGCAGATGGCCGCCACTGCCGACAGTCCGTCGGTGGCTTCAGCTGCCACATAGCTGCCCAGTGTGCCGTGGTTGGCGAGCAGTTCGCTGTAGGCTGTGAGGAAGCTACACATCAGTGAGTTGTCGTAGAGACGGTAGAAGCAGTGATGGTCGGCTGCATCGAAGTGGCTGGCGAAGGCTCCGCTGCGCACCCAACCGTCGATGTCGCCCTCGGCCCACTGCATTATGAGGCCAATCTTCTGCATGAACTGCTTGCGGCTGCCGTAGCTCAGGGCCGATGCTACGAAAGCCGTGGCCTCGCGGTTGCTGTCGCCGGATACCTGGTGCATGAACCACGAGGGGTCGCCCGTGAGGAAGTCGGCCTGCTCGTAGCGGTCGGCGAGTTGGATGAGGCGTTGTTTCAGTTCGTCGGTCATGGCTTGAATGGTATTCTGTAGTCGCACTCCTTGAAGTTTGAACATCCGTATGCACTCTTTCCTTTTACTATCTTGCCCTTGCCGCATTTGGGGCAAGGCTTTCCCACGAGGCTCTCGCCGTCGGTGGCGGCAGGCTCGGCTGTGGTCTTGGAAGCAGCTTTCCTGGTGCCCGGTTTCTTCTTTGTGGCGGTCTTCTTGCCCTCGTTGCCCGTTTCGATGCTTACCCGGCGGTTGCTGTTGTCGGCCAGCACCTGCCTGACAATCTCAGTTACCTGCTCCTTCAGTTCGTCTACAAACTGGCCTACGACATACTTTCCGTGTTCTATGTCGCGCAGCTTCTTCTCCCAGATGCCCGTCAGCTCGCAGCTCTTGAGCAGTTCCTCCTTTATCAGGTCAATGAGTTCCATGCCCGTCGGGGTGGCTACGAGGCGCTTGCGCTCCTTCCGGATGTAGTGGCGCTTGAACAGAGTCTCGATGATTGCGGCGCGCGTTGATGGCCGTCCGATGCCGTTCTCCTTGAGCGCGGCACGCAGCTCCTCGTCGTCGACGAACTTTCCGGCAGTCTCCATGGCGCGCAGCAGCGAGGCTTCGGTGTAGTAGGGTGGTGGAGTGGTCTGCTTCTCGGTGAGCGTAGGCTCATGGGGGCCGCTCTCGCCCTTGGTGAATGTGGGCAGTGTCTGCTCCTTGTCGTCCTGCGCCGAGGCTGTTTCCTCAGTGTCGTTGGCATACACCTCGCGCCAGCCAAGGCTCAGTATCTCTTTGCCCGAAACTTTGAACTCGACATCTTCGACACGCCCCAAGACGGTCGTTGTTGCGAACTTGCAGTCGGGATAGAACGCGGCAATGAAGCGGCGGGCAACAAGGTCGTAGACGTTGCGCTCCATGTCGCTCAGTGCTTTGGGCACTACCCCTGTGGGTATGATGGCATGGTGGTCGGTCACTTTAGAGCTGTCGAACACCTTTTTCGACTTTTTCAGTGGCTTGCCGCCCAGCGCCTTCACGAGCTGCGCATACGGAGCTTGTGCTGCGAAGGTGGTTTTGTAGAGGCCGTTCATCACCTGAGGACATTGGCTATAGATGTCGTCGGAGAGGTATTGGGTGTCTACGCGCGGATAGGTGGTCAGCTTTCGCTCGTAGAGAGCTTGTATGAGGTTGAGCGTTGTCTCAGCAGAATATCCGAACTTGCGGTTACATTCCACTTGCAGCGAGGTGAGGTCGAAGAGCTGTTTGGGGGCTTCGGTGCCGTTCTTCTTCTGCACGTCGGTCACGGTGAAGGGCTTTCCGGCTATCGTTGCGAAGGCTTGCTCGCCCTCTTCTTTGCTCGTGAACTTGCCTTTCGTGGCGGTGAAGGTGGTCTGGCGGTATATGGTGGCAAGCACCCAGTAGGGTTCGGGCTTGAAGTTGTCGATCTCGCGCTGGCGGTTCACTATCAGTGCCAGCGTGGGAGTCTGCACGCGGCCCACGCTCAGAGGGTGTCCGGGGCGACCGTACTTGGCCGAATACAGGCGCGTGGCATTGATGCCGAGCAGCCAGTCGCCTATGGCGCGTGCCAGTCCGGCCATATACAGGTTCTGATAATCGGCCTGGTCGCGCAGCTTCTGGAACCCTTCGCGTATGGCCTCGTCGGTCATTGACGAAATCCACAGGCGCTTCACGGGGCACGACACCTTGGCTTTCTGCATCACCCAACGCTGTATCAGCTCTCCCTCCTGGCCGGCATCACCACAGTTGATGACGTATTCGGCTTTCTGGATAAGCTGCTCAATAGTGGCAAACTGGGCTGCTATGCCCTGGTCGTTCTTTAGCTTTATGCCGAAGCGTGGGGGTATAATGGGCAGCGTGGAGAGTGCCCACGACTTCCAGTAGGGATTATAGTCCTCGGGCATCTTGAGCTCGCACAGATGTCCGAACACCCATGTCACCTGGTAGCCGTTGCCCTCCATGTAGCTGCGGTGGTCGCGCGTGGCTCCAAGGATGCGTGCTATGTCGCGGCCCACGCTGGGCTTCTCTGCTATGCAAACAATCATTTCTCTAATTGGTTGACGGGTTAGGGGTTGACGGGTTCGTGGCTGCTAAGTCCTGTTGGTTGCCATTCGTATTTGTCGAAGCACACAGTGCGTGCTCCGAACCCTTCTTTCTGGAACAGCAGCCCGGGGTTCACGGCATGGCTTCCTGCCAGTGCCGAGGTGCCGAGGTCCAAGTAGCGCTGGCTCAGTGACAGCTCGGTTGTCAGATGATGGAACAGCAGGTCGAGTGCGCCGGTGGCTTTGCCCTCGGGCGAAGCTGATATGTATTGAGTGCGCACCACCTGCTGCGTGTGGTAGAGCAGCACTCCGGCCACCATCTCGCAGCCACGGAACGTGGCCATGAGCCTTATCTCGTTGGGGAACCGGCTGCTCAGCAGGCGCATCTCGTCGAGCGAGTGGACGGGCTTGGCACCGAAACGCTGGGCAAGATTGTGCTCAAGGATATGCCAGAAAGCCTCAAGGTCGCGGCTTTCATCGCAATGCAGCCCGCTCCTGATGGCCTTTGCCACCTTGCGGCGGCGCAGCGTGCTGAAGCCTATGGGGTTGGCGAGGTCGATGGCCGACCCTGCGTCGCGTGCGGCAAGGTGCAGGGTGCCTATCTGCGAGAGGGCATAGAGGTCGGCTTGAGCCGGAAGCTGCTGGTAGATGGTGGGTGCAGGCTTGTAGACCAGGGTGCTGAAGCCGTGGCTTGCCATATATGCAGCTATCTGGGTGAAGGCTTCCATCACCTCAGCCGTCGTGGTGCGGGCAGCCGTGAGCAGTCCGCCGAAGGTCAGCCCGTTGTGCGAGCACAGCCTTGCGCCATCCTCGTGGGCTGGCAGAAGGGCCACGAGCCTGCCCTTGTCGTAAACCATCAGCGAGTGGTCGGCAAACCTCTGGGCATGATAGTCCATGTATTGCCGGCGAAAAAGGAACGTGGCGTTGATGGCTTCGGCCACAAACGTGTTCCATTCATGTTGCCGTGACGGTGTGTAGCGCACTATATCAATCATCGGCATAGAGCTTCTTGAACTCGTCTTTGTCGTAGATGTATTCGTCTTCGTCGAACAGTTCCGATGCCAGAACGAGGCAGACGGCTCCCGAGGAGAAGTCTTCCAGAGTGCGCCACACGCCTGTTCCCACGTAGATGTCGTAGGTCCAGTAGACGCGTGCAACGTCGAACGGAACGTTCTTCATCTGTTCGGCAACGGTCAGATTGCCTCGCGGGTCGGCAATCTTCGGCAGGTCAATTATATATGTCTTGTCTTTTTGCATGATGCTTTCTAATGCTTCTTAGGTGATAACAGTTTGTGAATGACATAGCTGACTGCTGTAGTAAAGACGATTAAGGAAACGCAAAGCAGTAATGGCGATACGGAAATTCCATGTTTGTTCAGTAAGGAAACTGTTGTGAGGATTATTAAGAAGTGGATAAGGAAAAACTCAAAGGTGCAGTTGCCCAGTTTATAGAGTCCTCCTTTGCTCAGAATAGAGCTGAGAAAGCCCTGCGTATGCTTCTCGTGAGCGCAAAGGAACATGATTATCGCCATGCTTGCAGGCCAGTGGATGGCACTCTCCCGCAGTTTGGAACAAGTATGCGGATATGCCGCTATCGTAGCTATCGCACCAGCCAGACACCCAAATTCTATCAGATTGACTACCTTTTTGTTGTCTGATGGCTTATAGGCAGCCATCATGCGGTAAGCAGCCATGCCTAAGATGAAGTCTACTAAGCGTGAAAGTGGGTTAATGAAGATGAAGTCATTGACTCTATCTTCTGGCACGAAGACTATGGCCACGGCAAAAACCGTGAGTAGTCCTACACAGAACAGAGTCAGTTTCCAGTCTAAAAGTCTGTTGAAAAATCTCTGAATTGTCGGAAACATGGCATAGGCAAACAGCAGATTGCAGAGATACCAGCTTACGGCGTTGCCTCCCCAGTAGTATGTTTCGATAGGAATCCAGCTCTGGATGAGTAGCAGGCTCGGCAGAATTTCTAAATAGTCTGCCCATGTCATGTGCTCAACGTTGACTAAAATGATATAAAGTGTGCAGAGCAGATGCAAGGGATAGACTTTCTTCAAGAACTTCAGACAAAACTTCCAAGTACTGAAATCCTCGCTATCTACCTTCTTTCCATAGGCCAGCGACAGCACAAATCCACTGAGGACAGTGAAGCATGAGACGGCCAGAGTGCCTCCCGAATTGAAGTTTTCAATGTAGCCATATTGGAAATGGCCAAGAAACACCATTATTATTAATATGTAGCGGAGCGATTGCAGAGACTTGAACATTCCGTGGAACTCGTTTGCGGGTCTACTTTTCCATATACGGGTCGGTGCCGAGAACGGTCTTTGCCAGCCGCTTAGCCTTGTTGCGAAGCTGTGTCGGTGTCGGCATCCACGTCGTCATAGCACAGCACCACTCCCAGTCTGCGGCCCTTGTGGGCATCAGGCTTGCCGAAGATGCGCACGCGGGTGTTCTCCTCTGTGAGTGCGTCGGTGAGGTTGTAGTCGGGCGACAGCTGTCCGTCGGCAGTGGGGAATGTGCCCGGCGAGAGCACCACTGCCGAGCAACCGGCGTGCTCGAGCTTTATTCCGGCGATAGGCAGACCCAGTACGGCGCGCAGGTGGAGCTCAAACTCGCTCAGGTTGGTGGTGTGGGCGAGTGTCACCATGCCCGTGTCGTGGGGGCGCGGACTGAGTTCCGAGAAGATGACTTCGCCCTGGCGGGTGAGGAAGAACTCCACTCCCCAGATGCCGTAGCCCGTCAGTGCCTTGGTCACTGCATCGGCCATGCTTTGTGCCTGGCTGAGTGCTGCATCGCTGATGGCGTATGGTTGCCACGACTCGCGGTAGTCGCCGCCGCGCTGCACGTGGCCTATAGGTGGGCAGAACAGCGTTGGGCCGTTCTTCTGAGTGACTGTCAGCAGGGTGAACTCGCTCTCGAAGTCGATAAACTCCTCGATTATCACCTCCTTCACGTCGCCGCGGCTGCCCTCCATAGCCTCGTCGAAGGCTGTGCGCAGCTCCTCAGCGTTGTGTACGTAGCTCTGTCCGTGGCCGCTCGACGACATCAGCGGCTTCACCACACAGGGGAACCCAATCTGGCGTGCGGCTTCAGCAAACTCGTCGAATGTCTTGGCATAGAAGTAGCGTGCAGTGCGAAGGCCCAGCTCGCGGCTTGCAAGGTCGCGGATGGCACGGCGGTTCATGGTGAAGTTTACGGCGCGTGCGCTTGGCACCACCTGTATTCCCTCCTGCTCGAACTGTAGCAGGCGTTCGGTGCGGATGGCCTCAATCTCGGGCACTATGATGTCGGGCTGATGTTTGCGCACCACTCGCTCGAGCTCGTCGCCGTCGAGCATATTGATTACTTCGCAGTCATCGGCCACCTGCATGGCCGGAGCACCGGCATAGCGGTCGCACGCCACAACGGTTATTCCTTTGCGTTTGGCGGCTATGACGAACTCTTTTCCGAGCTCGCCGGAGCCCAGCAACAGTATTTTCTTCATGTCTTAATGATTTGATTTGATAATGCTCAGAATCATCTGCCACTCGGGAGTGATGGCAAGGCGGTGCAGGCTGTCGTCGATGCGCTGCATGGCGGCGGCATCCGAACGTCCGCGACGGCGGGCAATCTCGGACAAGGCAAGCTGCCCGTGGCCCATGATGCCGTAGTAGTCGAGCACGTCTTCCTCGTCGGGAACCTCAAGCAGATGGAAGAGATGTTCCAGATAGTGCTCCATGCGGTGCGAAACCGTTGCTGGGTTGTAGTGCAGCCCGACGAGGAATGAGTGCAGCTCTTTGGTTATTTCAAGCATATAGCCATACGGTTACAGATGTTCTGTTGTGGGATTAGTGCTCTCTTGCTATTTGTGGGAGTACATCTGGTCGTAGTACTTCTGGTAGTCGCCGCTCGTAACGTTGTCGAGCCACTCCTGATTGTCAAGATACCAGCGCACGGTTTTCTCTATTCCTTCCTCGAATTGCAGCGAAGGCTCCCATCCGAGCTCGCGTTGCAGCTTGGAAGAGTCGATGGCGTAGCGCAGGTCATGGCCCGCACGGTCGGTCACGAAGGTGATGAGGTCCATGTCTTCGCCCTCCTTACGGCCCAACAGACGGTCTACGGTGCGTATCACTACCTTGATGATGTCGATGTTCTTCCACTCGTTGAAGCCACCTATATTATATGTCTCGGCTATTGTTCCCTTGTGGAAGATGAGGTCGATGGCACGTGCATGGTCTTCGACGAACAGCCAGTCGCGGACGTTCTCGCCCTTTCCGTAGACGGGCAGAGGCTTGCGGTGGCGGATGTTATTGATGAAAAGGGGTATCAGTTTCTCTGGGAACTGATAGGGACCGTAGTTGTTTGAGCAGTTGGTTACTATCGTAGGCATACCGTAGGTGTCGTGGAAGGCGCGCACGAAGTGGTCGCTTCCGGCCTTGGATGCCGAGTAGGGAGAGTGCGGATTGTATTTCGTTGTCTCGAGGAAGAACTTCTCGCCGTAGGCCAGATGGTGCTCAGCCGAAGAGGCTGTGGTGGTGAATGGCGGCTCAATGCCCTCGGGGTGGGTGAGCTCGAGTGCTCCGTAGACCTCATCGGTGGAGATGTGGTAGAAGCGTTTGCCCTCGAAGCCTTCGGGAAGGCTCTCCCAGTACACCTTGGCAGCTTGCAGAAGCGACAGTGTTCCCATCACGTTGGTGCGGGCAAAGGTGAACGGATCCTTGATGCTTCGGTCTACGTGTGACTCAGCGGCAAGGTGGATGATGCCGTCGACGTGCTTCTCCTGCATCAGGCGGAGCACGCTGTCGAAGTCGCAGATGTCCATGCGCACAAACTCGTAGTTGGCTTTCTTTTCCACATCTTTCAGGTTGGCAAGGTTGCCGGCGTAGGTAAGCTTGTCGAGATTGATGATGTGGTACTCGGGATATTTGTTCACGAAGAGGCGAACAACGTGGCTTCCGATAAATCCGGCACCGCCGGTGATGATGATGTTTCTCATTTTCTTATGTTTATTTGTTATTATTCCGTTTCACAACAGTGCTATAATGATAACTCCGCACGGGGCTGATTATTGTCTTTTGCAGCCTTTGTCGAGCCGCTTTCTGATGAAATCGGCAATCAGCTGGTGGGTGTCGTCGATGCCGAGGATGGAGGTATCGATGCACAGGTCGTAGCTTGCCGCATCGCCCCAGCGCTTCCCGGTGTAGTAGTTGTAGTAGCTGGCACGCTGGCTTTCGGCGTTGTGGATGATCTTGCGCGCCGTCTGCTCGTCGCATTGGTGGCGCTTGCTCACCTGGGCTATGCGCCACTCCATGCTGGCAGTGATGAAAACGTTGGTGGCTTCGGCATGGTCGCGCAGCACATAGTCGGCACAGCGGCCTACAAACACGCAGTTGTCTTCGTCGGCAGCCTTGCGTATGGCATCGCTCTGGAACTTGAACAGACTCTCTTCGGAGAAGTTGTTGCTGTAGAAACTGTTATCCGACAGATGCGGCACATGTACGTGGAACAGCGTTCGCAGGAAACCCTTGTGCTCGTCGTTCTGCTCAAAGAACTTCTCCGAGAAGCCACTCTCGCGTGCTGCGAGGTTGAGCAGCTCCTTGTCGTAGAACTTGCATCCGAAGGTTTCGGCCAGACGGCGAGCCACCTCCCTGCCTCCGCTGCCCAGCTGGCGACCGATGTTGATTATTATCTTGCTCATAGTTTAGCGTGTTTCGGATTGTCTTGCAACTTGTTTCATCTTCCTGATGTACCACACCAGTATCGGAATGGTGATGGCAAAGGCCATGCTGTCGCTGATGGGCATGGAGTACCACACTCCGTCGAGGCCCCATCGTCGAGGCAGCAGATAGGCCAGAGGCAGCAGCATGATAAGCTGTCGCGAGAGCGAAAGGAAGATAGACACCTTCACTTTGCCTATGCACTGGAAGAAGTTGGTTATCACGGCCTGCGAACCCACGACGAAGAACACCAGCATATCGACCCTTATGCCGTGGGCGGCCATGTCTGTCAGCTGGCTGTCGGTGGTGAAGATGCGTGCTATCTGCCTTGGGAAGAGCATCGACAGTGCCCAGCCTACGAGCAGTATGGCCGTGGCTGCGGCGATGGCTATCCACAGACAGCGCATCATGCGGTCGTAGCGCTCGGCTCCGTAGTTGTAGCCCACGATGGGCTGCATACCTTGAGTGATGCCAATGACGAACATGAAGAACACCATAACCATAGAGTTGGCTATGCTGTAGGCACCTACAGCCATGTCGCCACCGTAGCTGACGAACTGGTTGTTCATAAAGATTACAATCAGGCACGACGTGGCGTTCATCAGGAACGGCGATATTCCGATTGATACAATGTTCTTGACAAGACGGCTGCGCAGTCGGTAGATGCCGCGCTGAAGGTGGAGTAGTTCTTTCTTGTCGGAGAAAATGCGCATCTGCCAGCACAGGGCAAGGGTCTGGGAAGTGACCGTTGCCATGGCTGCACCGCGTATTCCCCAGCGAAACCACCACACGAACATGACCACGAGAACTATGTTCATCAGCACTGTGAACAGCGTGGCATACATGGCGTGGCGCGGTTTGCCGGCTGCGCGCAGCACGGCGTTCATGCCGAAGTACATGTGGGTAATCATGTTTCCAAGCAGAATGACCACCATGAACTCGTGGGCATAGGGCAGAGTGACGTCAGAAGCACCGAAGAAACGGAGTATGGGGTCGAGGAAAACCAGGCATACGGCCATGAACAGGAAGCCTATTATCAGGTTCAGCGTCACGGTGTTGCCAAGCAGGTTGTTGGCTGTGGCATAGTCTTTCTGCCCCAGCTTCACGGAGATGCACGTCGACGCACCTACGCCTATGGCTGCTCCGAACGCACCGCTAAGGTTCATGAACGGGAAGGTGATGCCCAGACCAGCTATTGCCTCCGGCCCGACAACCTGCCCGATGAACGCGCGGTCGATGATGTTGTAGAGCGAAGATGCCGACATGGCTACTATGGCAGGCATGGCATACTGCGCAAGTAGACCTCCAACGGGCTTCGTTCCCAACTCCAATGTTGCTTGTCTGTTATCCATATCTGGGGACAAAGTTACGAAAAACGAGAGCAATGCGTGCAAGAGAGCTTGCTTTTTTGCGTGAATTGCCGAGTGAAAGTAACTTCGGCAAAGCCAAAGTTGCGCGAAAAACGAGAGCAATGCGTGCAAGGGAGCTTGCTTTTTTTGAGCGTATTGTCTATAAGTTCCATAAGGCTTATAAGTCCTATATGTCTTAATAGGGCCTATATGTCCTATTAGTCCCATAAGTCCTATCGGGCCAACATGCCACTTCCCCCCATCTGGGGGCTGAGGGGGGCTGCCAATATGGGCCATATTACTGACCAATATGGGCCATATTACTGACCAATATGGGCCATATTACTGACCAATATGAGTCATATTACCGAGCAATATGAGTCATATTACCGAGCAATATGAGTCATATTACTTCCACGCGAGGCTGATGTTGCAGAAGCGTAGCTGGGCTATGGATAGATGGTATGCAAAAGAAAACCGCAGGGAAGGCAACCTGTTGCGTTGCTTTTCCCTGCGGACTATTATAATCAAGAGTAAAGTTGTATCGTCGTTTGCCGATTAGTCAGCACGGATAACGAGGAAGTTGCTCACGCTCCAGAACGCTGTCGGGTTGGTGATGGTGAGTGTCCATGTGCCTTCGTTCTCGGTCAGCGAGTAAGAGTTGGCCGGAGCAGGAGTTATAATCTGCACTTTCTTGCCCTTGATGGTAGTTCCACCATAGTGGCGGATGTCAATCTTCTTGAAGCCTTCCTTGGAAATGCCCGACAGGTTGGCCTTGCTCTTCTTGAAGAGCGAGCCCTTTGTCATCAGTCCGGCAGCCTGAAGCTCCTTCTTCGAGCCAATGCGCACATAGCCTTCGTTGAGTTGTTCGTCCTGCTTTGTTATCACTTCCTCCTGAGCCTGAGTCTTCTCGTTGAGCTCGGTGACGTTTGTCTGGAGGTTGGTGTTCTCCACTGTGAGGTTCTCAACGTTGGTCTTGAGCTCTGCAATGCTCTTCTTGCTGCTTTCAAGTTCGGTGCGCAGCTGGGTTATTTCTTTGTCTTTCTGGTCCAGTTTGTCCTCCATCAGCTTGATGAGGTTCTTCAGACGGGTTGACTCCACGCCCTTTTCGTCGAGTTTCTTCTGCAAGTCGGCGAGCTTTTCTTTCTGTGTTTTAAGCAGTTCCTGAAAGGCATCGAGCTTACGTTTGATTGTTGCACGGTCGTTGGTGGTCTCTTTTCCGTTGTCGGCAAGGAAGAGCTGACCTTCTTGAGCGTTGATGCTGTCCATCGTTGCAGAGATGAAGTCCATCGTGTTCGACAGATCCATGAGTTCGGCCTGCTGCTTGTCGGTGAGGTTTGACAGCGAGTCGTTGGTGGCTTGCATCTTCTTGATGGGGTTGCCGTCGCACGACATCATGCAGAATACCACTGCCAGACCCATCATAGAGTAGAAAATGTTTCTTTTCATAATCGTAGTGAATTTTGTTAAATACCGCTGCAAAAGTACTTATTACATTTAAACTGACAAAAGAAAAGCGTGGAAAAAGTGGGCTACTGCACCGTCTCAGTTGCTGCTTGGGCGGTTTTGCGCCTTTGAAGCACGTTATGGATTTTTGACTTCATGCTCTCTATGTGCTGCTGTGCGTGGCGGTGGGTTCGTGCGAGCTGGTAGTTGTAGACCATGCAGGCAGCAAAGAAGTAGACCACAGCCTGTATCCACAGTGCGAGATACTCCTGGCGGATGTCGTGAAGGGTTCCGCCCATGCTGCTCATGTGGATGAAGCCTCGCACGCCGAACGTGCTGGGAATGAGCCACGAGATGCCCTGCCAGAAGGCCGGGATGTTGGACTGTGGCCAGGATATGCCTGTGAGGAATAGCATGGGTATGCTCGTGAAGACCACGAGGAGCATGATGTTTTCGCGGTAGCGCACGATGCACGACAGCATCATGCCGAAGAAGATGCAGGCAAGCAGGAAGGGCAGCATCAGACCTATCAGGTCGCTGTAGTGCAGCATGGACGTGAAGCTGAAGAAGCGTGGGATGCACAGCGTTATGTATGCTCCCATGACGGAATAGATCATCAGGTAGGCCATGGCTTTGCCTATGACGATGCGGAACACGCCGTTGTAGTGGCGGCTAAGGGGCACGAGGTCCTGGAAGCGGTTGTTCTCTCGCGCGGTGCCGGCAGACAGTCCGATGCCGAGGAGCAGGGTCTGCTGGATTATCAAGAGCAGTACTGCCGGCAGAATGGCATTGCCGTAGCCGCCGGTGGAGTTGAAGATGGGAATCTCTTCCACCTTCAGCGGCTTGCTGTTAAGCTCTTCGTCCTGTTTGGTGAAGCTGTGGAGGTGAGGCAGCTGCAACTCGTGGCCCATGTCGAGCGATACTGCCAGTGCCGTCTGGTAGATGGCTTTGTAGTTCAGCATGAGCGACATATCACAGTAGACACTTACGTGTCCCTGCTCGCCACGGTAGATTTTATGCTCGAAGTCGGAAGGGAAATATATCACGCCATGCACAACCTGGTGCCCCACGAGCGACTGCGCCTCGGCAAGGGAGGTGCAATGGTAGGCCACTTTGGTGTGGGGCGAGGCATCAAGCCTCTTTGTGAACTCGCGGCTGCTATGCGAGTGCGACATATCGACCACTGCCACAGGCACGTTCTCGACCACTTCGTTGTTGTATATCCATGAGTATGCGAGCGGATAGGCTATCGGCACGAGCAGGAAGAATATGAGCACACCCTCGTCCTTGATGGTGTTCTTGAGCTCAAGCCACCAGATGTAGCACGCATCGGCAATGCCTTCGTAGGCTTTGTTCCACAATCGGCGTGCGAGTGATGGTTTGGAGTGTTGCTTGTCTTTGCTGTTGTTGCTCATGTTTCTTGCTTTCTTGTTGCTTGGTAGTGCAGTTTCTGCATGGTCACGGTATGTAGACGTATTCGAGCATGGCTTTCTTTATGCGGTGTATGTTGAGCATAGGCAGCATGATGAAAGCCAGCAGGCACACGTAGTAGGGCCATGCGTCGGCCATGGGATAGCCGTTGAAGATGTTGATCTGGTAGATCATGTAGTAGTGGCGCAGTGGGAACAGCCACGACAGGGCCTCTATCATGGGGTTCATGGCATCCACAGGGTAGGTGGCTCCGCACGTGGAGAAGCTCAGAACGCCCCATAGCGAGCATATACTCATGGACATTCGGAGCGACGGCATCAGTGCGAAGACGAACACTCCGAAGCTCTGTGCGGCCATGACGGTGAGCACCACGAGCAGCAGGATAAGCCCGTTGCCGCCGGGGTGGGGGAAGTTGAGGTACCCGAAGATGTACCATGCGTAGCTGCCCAGTATGCTTACGAAGACCAGGAATTGCGGAAGCAGCTTGCCTGCAACGGCTATCGTGCTGCTGCCTCCGGCCATCTGCATCCACTCGCGGGCACGGCTGAACTTCAGCTCAGTGCCGATAGAGTAGGCCGTAATGAGGAGCATGAAGAGTATCATGATGCCCGGCACCATGACGGAGGACAGGTAGATGTTGTAGTTCATCCACGGATTGCCTATCATGTGTATGTCTAATGCGATGGGCTGGAGGAAGGCTTTAATCTCTTCCTTGGTCTTGCCGAGAGCCGACAGCTTGGTCGAAGCAACGGCTACCTGTGCCAGGGTGGTGACGGTTTTCATGTCTTTGTAGGCCATGTTGCCTGCCATCATCACCACTCCGTTGTAGTAGAACGACACCGTGGGCTGTCGGGAGCCGAGCAGGTCGGCTGTCGTGCCGCGGGGGAAATAGAGCACGCCGTAGATCTCGCCGCGCTGAATGGCGCGCCGCGCGTCGTTTATATTATTATAATAATGTGTAACCTGTGTTGTCTGAAAGCCGTCAAGGTGGCGTATCAGCGACCGCGTGGTGGGCGTGTTGTCGAGGTCTACGACACCGCAGGGCAGCTTCGACGGCACTCCTTCGTTGAGAAGGGAAGTGAAGAAGAACGTGACAAAGAGCGGAAACACCACCATGCAGAACAGGTAGATGGGATTATGGCTCATTATGCCACACTCCCTCAGTGCAATCTGGTAAATCCTTCTGATTACTCCCATCTCTTTCTCAGTGTTTCATGCTTCTGTATGCCCGTTGCAAAGACCGTTTGGCGAGCCATTCTACTTGACTATGAGCGACATTCCCGGGCGAAGGCCGTCGAAAGGCTTCAGCGGACGCGCCTTCACTTCAAATGTCTTGAGGTCATATTGGCCTGTGGTCTTGGTGGCTTTCCATACTGCATACGAGCCTTCGTCTTTCATAGAGAACACCTGCATCTCTATTTCCTTGTCGAAAGCCGGTACGTATGCCTTGAACTTATCGCCCACCTTCATTCCCTTGAGCTGGTCTTCGCGCACGTTGAACGCGCCCCACATATCCTTGGTTTGCGATATGCTCATAATCGGAGAGCCCAGTCCCACGAGCTCGCCCTGCTTGGGATAGATGGCACTGACTTCGCCTTCGGCACCTGCCACCTGCACAGTCTCTTTCAGAATAGACTTCACAACGTTCACAGCACCCTTTGCCACTTGCACCTGTTTGGCTGCGGCACGCTTCTCCTGTTCGCGTGCGCCGCTCTTGGCAAGCTCATACTGTGCCTTGGCCGACACGACCTGAGCCTCTGTCACCTTGTAGGCTGCCAATGCCTCGTCGCGTTTCTGGGCGCTCATCACTCCCTCGTCGAAGAGGCGTTGCATACGGTTGTAGGTCTTCTGGGCCACTTCGTTGGCGGCGATAGACTGCTGGTAGAGCTGATAAGCACTCTGGACGAACTCCTGCCGGCTGCCGGCATTGGCAAGGTCGCTGAGTGCGCTGGCCACGTCGACAGTGGCTTCGGAAGCTTGTTGCTGTGCGCTCACCTCCGGCATCTCAAGGATTGCCACCGTGTCGCCCACATGAACGTAGTCGCCTTCCTTCACTCTGAGCTCAACAACGCGCCCGGGGAGCTTGCAGGCAACCCGGTATTCGCCCACTTCGAGTTCGCCCTGGATGGTTTCTGGGGTGCGGTCGAGGGCAAACCAACCAATCAGCGCCACTATTACAATAACCGAAATAAAGCCAATAATGGCAAAAATAATGTTGTTGTGTTGTGTTTTTGCAGACATATCTCGATAGAATATAATCTTGAAAATCAGTTGTTTCTAAATATTTCCCAAAGCTTTTTGGAGCGAGAGCTTAGCCAGACGGAGGTCTATTTCTGCATCCAGCTTCTGCGTCTGGGCCTTCTGCCATGCTGTTTGTGCAGCCATGACATCGGTAACGGTCATTACGCCCTCCTTGAAACCAACGTTGGCACAGCGCAGGTTCTCGTCGGCACTGCTCAGATTCTTGCGTGCAGTGACAACGCGCTTTTGTGCTTCTGCTACCTTAAACTTGCTTTGCTCCACCTGAAGGCTTATCTTTTCCTGTATGTCGCTCAGCTCCATCTGGGCTATACGGGTAGCGGCACGGGTGGCATCAACCCTGTATCTGGCCTCGCCCCAGTTCCAGATAGGAATGTGAACGAGCACTCCGATGTTCCATACACCGTCGAACCATTTGTCGAAACCGTTGAAAACGTTTGGATTACTGAATGTGAAGCCACCGGTCAGAGCCACGTGAGGCTTGTAGACAGCCTGCACAAGCTTGGTTGCCTGCTGGCTAAGCTCGACCGTGTTTTGCAGCATACGCACTTCGGGACGGCTGCTGTAGGTAGAGTCGGACACGTTGACATTGTCGATGAAGATGCCAGACAGCTCAGAACTTTCGTCGTCGGCAAGTGGCTGGTTGCCGTTCAGGGGCAGCCCGCATAGCTGGCAGAGAAGCATCTTGGCGAGCGAAACGCCATTCTCTACCTGTGTAAGTGTCATCTCCGCATTGTTTACGGCCACGTCAACCTTCAGTCCGTCGGCCCTGGTAGCCACTCCTTCGTTGATCATCTTGTGCACATCGTCGTCGAGCTTCTTTACCAAATTGAGAAACTCTTGGGCCAGTCGCTGCTTGTTTTTCAGCGAAACAGCCAGCCAATAGGCATTGTCGACGGCATAGAGAGTGCTCTGTCGCACGTTGTCGACATTGTTGCCGGCCATCTCGGTGGCTATCCGCGCCATCTCGGTTGAGGCTTTTATTGCTCCGCCCATGTAGATAGGCTGAGTCACTGCGATGTTTGCAGCAAAGATGTTTCGTGTGTCGGTGCGAAAGGCATCAACCACTTTGCCGCCTGCATTGTCTACAGTCTTGGCGAGAGGAGTGGTGAACTCCTGTATTCTGCCGCCCAAGCGCTGGGCTATCTCGGGAGAAATCAGTCCCTGCTGTGCCATGTTCTGCAGCACTCCAGTGAGGTCGTTGCCCATCTGTCCGATGCTGTTAGTGCCCAGATTGTTGAGTGTGTACTTCTGCGAAGCGTTCAGAATGGACACCTCTCTGCTGAAAAGCTCATATCCGGCAACGCCTGTCACCCTTGGCAGATTGCGTGTCTTGGCTGCTTTTTCATTGCTTCTTGCCATCTCAACGCCAATCTTTGAAGCCTTGAGCTGCTTGTTGTTGCTCAGTGCCAGTTCGCGGCATTGCTCGAGAGTCAGTGGCTGTTGCGACCAGGCAGAGCCGGGACAAGCCAGCATCAGCACCGAAATCACCAGGCGGTAAAGCCTGAGTATGCGTCTGTTTACCATATAGAGGTTATATAAATAATCGGGTGCAAAAATAAGGTTTTTGTTTAGTTTACATTGCAAAGGCGACCTGTCATCTTCAAAAATTTATTTAATTTTAGTAGTTTTAGGGAAAAACGGAACATTTGTTGCCTGCTTTTGGTATTTCAGTTACATAATTATTTGAAATTTTTTACAGCGTTTCCGTTTTTTTTCTTATGTTTGCGAAGTAATACTTGCCGTAACCTTTAACCTTGATTACGATGCATGTGCCTATGAAAAGTACCAGTTTCCTGCGCCGGGCATACGATTTGTATGCCGACGGCTTCCGCAACATGACCCTTGGAAGGGTGTTGTGGGCTGTGATATTGATTAAGTTGTTCATCATCTTCGCAGTGTTGAAGGTGTTTTTCTTCCCTGATTACCTGAAGCAGAACGCTCCCGACGGCGACAAGGCGGGCTATGTCTCGACCCAGCTTGTAGAGCGTTCGGCCAAATAAACAAAGTGATAACCTAAACAACAACCTGATTCTATGACAAATCTACTATTGACTATCGATGCCGGAATGGTTGACTGGGCCAGGGCACAGTTTGCTCTCACCGCCATCTACCACTGGCTTTTCGTTCCCTTGACACTCGGTCTCGCTGTTATCATGGGTATCATCGAGACCAAGTACTACCTTACGAAGGACGTGTTCTGGAGAGATGCTGCCAAGTTCTGGCAGAAACTCTTCGGCGTGAACTTCGCTATGGGCGTTGCTACGGGCATAATCCTGGAGTTCGAGTTCGGTACCAATTGGTCGAATTACTCCTGGTTTGTCGGCGACATCTTCGGCGCGCCGCTTGCCATAGAAGGAATTGTGGCCTTCTTCATGGAGTCTACGTTCGTGGCAGTGATGTATTTCGGATGGAAAAAGGTGTCGCCGGGCTTCCATCTTGCCTCTACGTGGCTCACAGGCTTGGGCGCAACGATTTCGGCTTGGTGGATTCTTGTGGCAAACGCATGGATGCAGTATCCCGTTGGCTGCGAGTTCAATCCCGATACGATGCGTAACGAGATGGTGTCATTCTTCGACGTAGCCCTGTCGCCGTTTGCCGTGTCGAAGTTTTGCCACACCGTTACGTCGGCATGGATTATCGGAGCCGTGTTCTGCGTAGCCGTATGCAGCTGGTATCTGCTCAAGAAGCGCGAGACGAGGCTCGCCACCGAGAGCATGAAGATAGGAGTCACGGTGGGGCTTGTGGCCTCGGTGCTGGCTGCCGCTACCGGTCACAAGTCGGGTATGGACGTGGCTGAGGTTCAGCCCATGAAGCTTGCGGCGATGGAAGCCCTGTATAACGGTGGCACGGGGCAGGGGCTGACTGCCGTTGCGCTCGTCAGTCCGTTTTCGCAGCCCGATTATGCCAACGACGAAGGTGCACCCTATAAGCTGGAGATGCCATACGCGCTGTCGGTGATGGGCACTAACGACCCCAACGGGTATGTGCCGGGCATCAACGACCTGCTTAACGGTTACACCACTCCCGACGGCAAGCGCGTGCCATCGGCTGACGAGAAGATAGCTATGGGCAAGAAAGCCATCGCTGCACTCGCCGCTTATCGCGCTGCTAAGAAGTCGGGCGACGAGGCGAAAGCCGCGACAGAGCTGGCTACGCTGCAAAAGAACATGAAATATTTTGGCTACGGCTACATACGCGACAAGTCGGAGCTTGTGCCTTACATCCCCGTCAACTTCTGGGCGTTCCGTATCATGGTAGGCATGGGCTGCCTGTTCCTCCTGTTCTTTGGCGTGATGTTCCTGCTGTCCTACGAGATTCCCCTGCTCTCCGTCCTTACGCGGAGGCTGCTGGCGGCATTTGGCATCATACCCGAGACCGAAGCCGACGTGACGAGGCTCACCGGGCTGCCAGCCTGGCACTACTGGCTGGCCATCCTGCTCGTCCCGCTGGCATATATAGCATCAGAGAGCGGCTGGCTCGTGGCTGAGTTCGGCAGACAACCCTGGACCATTCAGGATATGCTGCCCACGTGGGCTGCCGTGAGCGACTTGCACTCGTCGAGTGTGATGATTACCTTCATCCTGTTCCTTGTTCTCTTCACCACAATGCTGGCCGTTGAGATCAACATTATGTTGAAGCAGATAAAGAAAGGACCTGAATACGAGAGTGATAAACAGTTAAACAGTAAATAGAAAACTACCATGACATACGATTTTTTGCAGCATTACTGGTGCTTCGTAGTAGCACTTCTTGGAGCCTTGCTGGTGTTCCTGCTCTTCGTGCAGGGTGCCAACTCTGTGGCGCGCAGCCTCGGCCAGACAGATGAAGGCCGCCGGCTGGTCTACAACTCCACCGGGCGCAAGTGGGAATTTACGTTCACGACGCTCGTAACCTTCGGAGGAGCATTCTTTGCATCCTATCCGCTGTTCTATTCCACCAGCTTCGGCGGTGCCTACTGGCTGTGGATGATTATCCTTTTCACCTTTGTACTACAGGCCGTCAGTTACGAGTTCCAAAACAAGATTGGCAACCTGCTCGGTCCGAGGACCTTCCAGTTCTTCCTTACGCTCAATGGCATCCTGGGTCCGCTGCTTCTCGGCGGTGCCGTGGCGACATTCTTCGAGGGTTCAAACTTCATCGTGGAGAAGAGCAACCTCGTTGATGCCACCTCGATGACCCCAATCATCAGCCGCTGGGCCAATGCCTCGCACGGCCTCGATGCCCTGCTCAATCCCTGGGTGCTCGTGTTCGGCTTTGCCGTCGTGTTCCTGGCACGTGTGCTGGGTATTCTCTACGTAATGAACAACGTCGATGACGAGGATATCCGCTCGCGCGGCTCCGTACGCCTCGTAGGGGCAGCCATCCCCTTCGTGCTGCTCTTCGTGGCCTATCTGGTACACCTGCTGCTGAAAGACGGCTTTGCCTACAACGACCAGGGAGTGATATATATGGAGCCCTACAAGTATCTCAGCAACTTCCTCGATATGTGGTACCTGCTCGTCATCTTATTAATAGGTGTCGTACTCGTGCTTTACGGTATCGGCAAGACCATTGTTTCGAAGACCTACATCGGCGGCATCTGGCCTGCCGGCATCGGCACTGTGCTCACCGTGCTCGCTCTGCTGCTCTGCTCGGCATGGAACCACACGGCCTACTATCCCTCGACAGCCGACTTGCAGTCGTCGCTGACGATGGCAAACTCGTGTTCGAGTGAGTTCACTCTGCGCACGATGTTCTACGTTTCGCTGCTCGTGCCGTTCGTGCTGGGCTATATCATCTATGCCTGGCGAGCTATCGACAGCAAGAAGATTACTGCCGAGGAGATAAAGAACGACGAGGCTTATTGATTTTCTTGAATTTTCAGACGGTTGCGCCTCAGTTATAGGCGGTTAGAGGTGGAACGGTTGGTAGTGGGAAGATGGCGTTTCAAGCTGGAAAAACTGCCCTCTATCGTTCTTACCACTCACCTCTAACCGTATTAAAAAAAGCCCGTAACTTTTCTCCAGCAGCCCCGGAGCAATGCTACGGGATAGTTGGAGCATTGCTCCAGAGCTCCCGTAAGGTTGCTACAGCTATGCTGGAATCTTTTTACGGGAGCCTCCGTAAACTCCCAAAGCATGATGGCCATGACGCAAGAAAGCCACTCAAGCTGCGGCTTGAGTGGCTTTCTGTTGGTAGTTTCTGCTGCTTACTGCTTGTTCTTGAGCAGGTCGCGTATGTCGGTGAGCAGCTCCTCGGTTGTAGGACCGGCAGGTGCGGCAGCCTCTTCCTCCTTCTTCTTGCGTGCCAGCTTGTTGATGGCTTTGAGCATGACGAAGATACACAGCGCAACGATGATGAAGTCAACGATGTTCTGCAGGAACTGGCCGTAAGCAAACACAGCTCCCACCTCCTTGGCTTTCTCCAGCGACATTCCGTCGACAATCTTGTCGGACAGTGCTATGTACTTGTTGGTGAAATCAATACCACCGGTCACTGTGCCAATGAGCGGCATGATGATGTCGTCTACCAGCGAAGATATGATCTTGCCGAAGGCTCCACCGATGATAACGCCCACTGCCATGTCCATCACATTGCCCTTCATGGCAAACTCCTTAAACTCCTTAATAAATCCCATAGCTTAATTTTTTTATATTATTTAATACTTAATTCTGATGCAAAGTTAAAATAATTTCCGTAACTTTGCAATCGTAAATCGCAAAAAGTGGCTCCCGAGGGTAATATTTTGCGCAGAGGGAGTGTTGATGCGGTTGCGTTAAAGCTCTCTCAATAAGGTAAAAAAGACATATCAATAGCGAAAAACAACATTTCATACAGTTTTTAATAACACATTATTCAATTATGACAAAAGTAGCAATTAACGGCTTTGGCCGTATCGGTCGCCTCGCCTTCCGTCAGATGTTCGAGGCTGAGGGTTATGAAGTAGTAGCTATCAACGACTTGACAAGTCCCAAGATGCTTGCTCACCTGCTGAAGTATGACACCGCTCAGGGTGGCTTCTGTGGCAAGATTGGTGAGGGAAAGCACACCGTAGAGTGTACTGACAACTCAATCATCGTTGATGGCAAGGAGATTACCATCTACGCTATTCCTAACGCTGCTGAGCTGCCTTGGGGCAAGCTTGATGTAGACGTTGTTCTGGAGTGTACTGGTTTCTATACTTCAAAGGAGAAGGCTTCTGCCCACCTCACCGCTGGTGCAAAGAAGGTTGTTATCTCTGCTCCTGCCGGCAACGACCTGCCTACTATCGTTTACAACGTAAACCACAAGACCCTGACTCCTGCCGACACCGTTATCTCGGCTGCTTCTTGCACCACCAACTGTCTGGCTCCTATGACCAAGGCTCTTAACGATTTCGCTCCCATCCAGAGCGGTATCATGACAACCGTTCACGCTTACACTGGCGACCAGATGATTCTCGACGGTCCTCAGCGCAAGGGTGATGTTCAGCGTGCCCGTGCCGGTGCCCAGAACATCGTTCCT
>ONLG01000086.1 GCA_900318625.1 uncultured Prevotella sp. | reverse complement strand
ATGCCAAAGAAGGCAGAAGGGCACACACTATGAAAAGCAGGAAATGAAAAGTGAAAAATCTATAGTTTGTTTTCATGATGCTTGTTCTTTAACTTATTAACATTTTAATCTTTCAACTTTTCAATACACCGACAAGGTATGCAGTGTCGGGCAGGAACGACTATCCTCGATGGTGATACGCAGATAGCGTGCCTCGACGCCGCTGTAGGTGCTGGTGCTGTTATTTAGGGGAATGATGCGCTTGTAGCCTACAGTAGTGGTTGTGGTGGCGCACTTGGTCCATGAACTGCCGTCGAGACTGGTCTCAACAGAGAACTTGCGGATGCGCTGCCCCAGCTTGATGTACTCCATGAGCATCACATAGCGGAGCGTCTGCGGCTCTGCCCATTCCACATTGATGGTGGCAGAGTGCTCGCCGTCGTTGGTGGCCCAATAGGTATCCTTGTCGCCGTCGATCAGGTTGCTGGCATCGTAGTTACGAGCAGCACCAGCGGTACGGGTGGCAGATGCTGTAACGGTAGCTCCCGGTATGAGGTCTGTGCCGAGCCTCTGCTGAAGCATCGTTCCAAGCTGCTGTAGCACAGTGACGTCGGCCTGTGGCAGCTCGCCGCTCTGGTCGGGAGGGAAGTTGAGGATGAGTGTAGCGTTGCGGCCCACCGTCTCCAAGTAGATTTTGAAGAGTTCCGATGCGCTCTTGGGGCTTTCGCCGCTGTGCCAGAACCAACCTTTGTTTGTTGCCTTGGCATCACTCTCGCCGCCACGCCATTTCCAGTTGTGTTCGTTGCCGCTCTCGCCATAGCCCATCGACCAGTTGGTCTCACCGGCCCAGCCTGCTTCATTGCCTATCCATCGGGCTTCGTCGCCCACACCCCAGATGACACAGTTGGGGGCGATGGCATGAACGGTGTCGCGAAGGTTAGGGATGTCGTAGTAGGTAGAGGCATCGGAGATGGTGCGAGTGCCTTTGTTTCCACCATAGTACCCGGCATGGTCGCCGCCTGTTGCTCCGTCGAACCACATCTCAAACTGGTCGCTGCCGTACTTAGCCAATTCGAGGCACTGCGGCAGGAACACCTTGTTGACATAGTTGCTGGTGCCGTCGCCCCAGTAGCCGCTGTTCAGGTCCCAGGGCGAAACATAGAAGCCGTACTTCATGCCCAGCTCGCGGGCTGCTTCGGAGAAATCCCTCGGGATGTTCGTGTCGCGTCCGTTCTGATTGCCTGCGTTCACGATGCTGTGCGTAGTCGTAGCTGTTGGCCAAAGGCAGAAGCCGTCGTGATGCTTCACCACAGCGATGCCGCCCTTCATGCCTGCTGCCTTCACGGCTTCGAGCCACTGACGCGGATTGGGAACTTTGGTCGGAGCAAACCTACTTTCAGCCTCGCTGCCATCGCCCCACTCGGCATTCGTGAACGTGTTCATACCGAAGTGGAAGAAAGCATAAAACTCCGTTTCCTGCCACAGCAGCTGTCGCTGGCTCGGCACAGGATGGACAGGCGCTGGCTCGTTGTCGGGATTCGGCAACGTTTCGTTGCTAATCTGCCCATTGGCAGCAACGCTGACTGCCAGCATCGCCATCATAAAGAAAACATTTCTTCTCATGGTCAATAATTGTTGTTGAATTGTTTGTATAGGGGATAATCGCCATTTCTGCAGCATCTCATGCACAGGAGACTTATATGTCTTGCGAGGCTCTGCGGTAAGGGTTGCGAAACACAGCCTGAAGTGGGAGTGTTTTATGCTCCGTGGAGTATGCTCCGTGGAGCGTAAGCCGATGCTCCGTGGAGCGTAAGCCAATGCTCCGTGGAGCGTGAGACCGTCCCCCTTTTCCTGTTTCCGCAGAAGGCTCACATGAATATCTTCCCTTTCTTGATAGCTCGGGATGCCGCCGGAATAGCATTGTCCTTACCAAGTCGCCGCTCTATTTGCCATTCAGAGATAGCGAGTGTAACAAATGTACTTTATTCTTCCCAAATGTCATTTCAATCATCTTGGGACTCTTTTGTTAGAACGATATCCGGGTCTGCACCTGTATCGCTCTTTCCTAATAATACTGCAAGCATCTGCGTAGCCTGAGCTGTTTCTAAGCTAACAACCGGCGTCTTATATGTCTATTTCATAATCTTAAATTTAGATATTAAGAGAATTAGAAAATAAGAAAAGGATGCGTATCGCTATTTCACAAGCTGCCTGCGCAGCCCTTTCTTATTAGGTGGGTTCTAATAATTAACAAATTCTCTATGAATTATCTTTGTTTGCTCTTGTCTCTTTTCGGCATCTTTGCCTCCTATCCCTTGAAACGTAGCTCGCTACGCTTCGGCGGGCTTGAAGTCAAATCTGCTCGAAAATAGCCTAAGAGCAATTCAAACCTAATTTATAGAACCCACC
>ONLG01000049.1 GCA_900318625.1 uncultured Prevotella sp. | reverse complement strand
TATATTTGAAGATGGTTCAACCGCCCACTGATACCACTCAAACAAATCTTTGTAGAACTGTTTGGTGAGTGCTTCCACAGAGAACGCGGCAGTGATGTCACTTAATGACTGTTTGCTGTCACGAAGAACTTTGAACTGCTCAATAGCGGTACGGCAACCACGTCCTTCGCCAAGAAGATAGGTGTAACGCTTAGTATCTGTTGAAATCTTCTCGTAATCCCCATGCTTGTTAAATCCCCATGTCTCACTGACATACGAGAAGCGCAATACGCTTTCGTTCTTACGATAGCAGAACATGAATGCCCCTGCATAGCCCATGTTACGCCAGTCCGTTGTAAGCATATCGCGTATGCCACGACGGTTGCGCTCTATGTTCACGTTGTCGGTGAGTTCTACTTCATAGACGGCAATGGACTCGCCATCGGAGAGTGAAATCTTACCAAGGTTAAGAGCCTGTTTTGCCAGACGACTGCTGACATGAACCTCTGACGGACGGTTCCAAAAGCTGACTTTACCACGGAAAATGTCGTGAAGGAGATGCTGCCAAGCTTCACGATTATATCTTGATTCTATGACTTCTTTGTAATTCATAAAGCTATATGTTATTTGAAGGATTCTGATAAGATAATCTCGGCATCGGTCTCTTTCTCATTGAGCAAGGCTTCCTCTGCCATGTAATACGGGGCATACTTTTTCGCCATTTCAATAATCTCTGCCAAGGCTTCGTCATGCGTCATACGTGCCTTACCGCTTACACGACGTAAATCTTTCTGTATGCGCTGCAAACGCTTAGCAATATAGGTTATGACACCACGCTCTGCAAGTGTTTTCAGTTGAGCCACTTTCAGATAGAGGTCGTTGTCGTCAATCTCACGCATGAAGTTGGTAAGAAGGCTGATAGCCGTTGTTACCTGAGCACCCATGTTGCCTTGTGCTTCCTTTGATGTCTCTTCCTGTTGAATTTCTGTGTCGCGGATGGTGCGGAACTTCACCAAAGCCTTTTCCACATGTTGATGATGCTCCTTGATGCGTTCTGCTGGCTTTTCGTCAGGAGTTGCCTTAAAGTATTTCAGTGCATCGAGCACGGAAATTTCCTCGGCATTCTCAGAAACAAGAAAGAAGACCTTTCGGAAGTTGGTTTTGAGGAATACCAAGGTGTCGCCAGAGAGCGTAACGCCATCGACGGTGCGAGGCTCGCGTCCTGTGCGACTACGCAAGGAGAGCTTTGCTATTCGGTTATATTCCCTACGGTTTGTCTGATAGAGAGAACGCAGTTCTTCGTAATATGGTATCTCTTGGTTGAAATCTTTCTTCTGTTCTTTCAAGGCTTCATCAAAGAGCTTGCTCAGATTGCGGTCAAGTATCTCATTCTGAGAATATATTTGGTTGTCTTCGCCAAAGGTAGAGTGGAACGTCTGTATCTTACTCACTGCAATCTGGTTGAGATTGATTTCTCGGTTTCCTTCACGCGAAGGATAGAAAACATAGTTGTATATGTGTTTTGATGCGGAGCCGATACGATTCACTCGTCC
Source organism: uncultured Prevotella sp. (assembly GCA_900318625.1). Taxonomy (GTDB): domain Bacteria; phylum Bacteroidota; class Bacteroidia; order Bacteroidales; family Bacteroidaceae; genus Prevotella. Next base: position 14,866 of record ONLG01000049.1, on the reverse strand, counting down.
GATGCGCTGCATCAGGCGAGTAGAGTTCCAAGGTGTATCATAGTTAACAATCACGTTTGAACGATGGAGGTTTACGCCCTCAGCTAACACGTCAGTTGTCAGAATGATGTTGTAGTCATTAAGTTTTGTCTTGTAATTGGCATCAAAGTTCTCACGAATTGTCTTGAACTGCTGACTACGGTTGCCAGATGAAATGACCAATACATCAGAACGGTTGATGCGACGTTGCAGATACTTTACGGTATCTACCGATTCTGAGAAAACCACGAGTTTTTGTTCTGGGTTGTGTTCTGCTTTGAACAATTTGTGTTTCAACAGTTCATTAAACTTGGCAAACTTGGAATCGTCATCATCTGAAATGTCCTGCCAGTCGTTCCACATCTTTTCAAGGATGGCTTGGTCTGCTCTCAGCATTTCAATAAATTCAGGTCGGAAATCATCGGCATGGAAAACAGCATTTTTTGGATTCGTCTCTGCCTTGGCGTTTAGTTTCTCTTCTATTTCTTCTTCCGACAGACCGTTTTCCAACAACAGGTTAATGTCAAGGTCTGGAGCGATAAACACCTTGTCATTAGCAAACATATCCAGCATATTCTGGTTTGCCTGACGGAAATTCTGTATTGAAACCTGAAAGGCGTAAAAGCTGCTCTCCAGACGCTTCACAAGTCCATTCTTACGGATGCCAGCCAAACTACGGCTGATTAGTTCTGCATTATCATATAAACCGTTTGAGACCTCTGGTTTCAGATATGCAATGGCTTGATAACGTGCATAAGTCAGTTCCTTGTCGAGTGTTTGCATGGCACGCTCAAAGAGATTGGCAAGATGCTCATTAAGTTCATATCTGCTCTCTACTGGGCGTTCCACCTTCGGGAATCCGTTTACGTCCTTATTGTAACGCGGCACGCTTTCAATGTCTGTACGTGTACGGCGAACAGTCAGAGGCTTGATTACACGGTCACGAACTTTTTCTGCCAACTTCTTGAAGTCCTGAATGTCTGCATCTGGGTTGTTACGTAGCTTCCTAAACTCGACAATCAAAGGAGCAAAGAATGCAGTGAGATTGCCGACACCGTCAATAGTGCAGTGGCGAGGGTCTTGGAACAACAGTATCTCATTGTAAAGATCTGCCGGGGTGTTATTCATTGGCGTTGCCGATATGAGCATCACCTTTTTCTTGTAACCTGGGATGTTGCCAGTTTCCACTCGGGGCATCTTGCAGATTTCTTGCAACTGCTCAAAGGCTGAGGTTGTATGGCTACGGAATTTATGTGCCTCGTCCACCAGCACAAGGTCGTATTCATCGGCGTTCCAATAGTTATAGTTGTCTTCGTCCAATACCTTTGAAAGGCTTCCGTTGCTGATGAAGTTTGCGTATTTATCTATACCGAAGTCTTTGAAGGTGGTTTTCCAGTTTTGTTCGACAGCAGGAGGATAGACAACAAGAATCTTAGTATGGTCGCGGCCATTCTCTATCAAGAACTTCTTCGCAATCATAGTTGCTATGACTGTTTTACCAAGACCCACCACATCGGCAAGGAAGAAACCATCGTAGCGGATTAGTTTCTGATAACCTTCTATGACAGCATCCATCTGGTAGTCATACTTGGTGTAGCCTTCCGGCATGTCGAATGGGTCGTCGTTGTCTGTTTCCAGTATGCGGTCAGAGAAATACTCCATGAGCATCTTGATGTAGAGGTCGTATGGTGAAACATCGCCTTTCAGATATGTTCGGTCAATGGAAGTCTTCAGGTCATCAGCTGTAATCTCACAACCTTTGGCTTCTTCCCATAGCTGTTCAAATTCGTCTTTGGCAAATTGAACATCCTCATGCTGAGTCAGCTTCACATTGAACTCATACTGTCGTTCCTCTGTGATGCCAAGGCCGTTGCCAGACAGATTGCTGGAACCCGTTATAGCCATACCTTGGGTGTACTGATTGAAGTCGTCAGGATAGAGTACATATATTTTGGCATGTATCTTCTTTGATGGATGTGCACGTAGTTCTAACTTACCGTCAAGAAGGTCTTGCACCATCTGGAACATTCCATCCTCTATCTCCTTTTTGTAGTTTGAGCTTTCAATGTCCTTGCGAATCTGACGAAGACAGTCTTGCTTAACATCATCCTCTGCCCCAAAGAATAGTTTGCCTTGGCGAGCAGCTTCTGCAATGTACTTATCCACATCTATGCCAATAAGCACTCTTACCTTGTTTATGCTGTCAAGGAATGGACGAAGGGAAAAGTAACCAGACGCACGAAGGAAGCCTACAACTGCATCAAGATTCCTTATTTGTGGGTTATTCTGTAGCACACCTTCAAACTCTTTCATAAGTGTATTCCCGTCTTTGTTTGTGAAGATGTGGGAATTGGTACTTTGAGTCATATTCATATCACATTATATGGTTAGCGAGCTTCCCCGACATTCTTGTTGTGCTTGTCGAGCAATCGGTGGGTAAGTTCTATGAAGCGGCTGCGCAGCGACTTCTCCTGTGCGTTCATGTCGGTGTCGGGATAGCTTACGGGGTAGATGCGGTAGTTCTTGCGCCCCGACACAACCGGGCGCGAAACCCAGTGGAGCATATATCCGCACTCGGTCAGCTGTGTCTTGCCGGCCTTCTTCGTGAGCTGTATCTTCACCATGGCACCGCCGTCGGTGTTGGGCTTGGACTGATTGGAGACGTAGTTGCCCAGCGAATATGCCACAAGATGCTTCGTTCCGTTGATTTCGCGCTGCTCGAAGGGCTGTATCACGTGTGGATGCCCACCAACGACGTGGTCTATGCCGTGGCGCAGCATCCAGTCGGCCAGAGCCACCTGCTCCTTGCTTGGCAGCTGCTGATACTCTATGCCCCAATGGGGTAGGGCTATGATGACGTCGGCCTTGGCAGCCTTGGCCTTTGCCACGTCGCGGGCTATCTGCACGGTGTCGATAAGGTTCACCACAAACGGGCTTGGAACGGGTATGCCGTTGGTGCCGTAGGTGAAGCTGAGCAGACAGATGCGTATTCCGTTCTTCTCGATTATGAAAGGTGTCTGATGCTCGCGGTCTTTGGCCGACTTGTAGGTGCCCAGATGACCCGCTTTGAGCGAGTCCATCATGTCTATAGTGCGGCGTAGCCCCTTGGCGCGGGTGTCGCAACAGTGGTTGTTGGCTGTCGTGAACACGTCGAAGCCGGCATCGATGGAGGCGTGCAGGTAGTCGTCGGGCGCGCTGAACTGCGGATAACCGCTATACGGTTCGCCGGCCAGCGTCACCTCGAAATTGGCTACAGCTATGTCGGCAGCACTGATTTCGGGTTTTACGCGGGCAAAAACGTCGCTGTAGTCGTAGCCGTTTGCAGTCTTGGCAGCACGTATCTGTGGGCCGTGCTGCATCAAGTCGCCGGCAAAGAGCATCGTCACGGTGTGCGTGACAGTGTCTTTTGCATGAGTGTCGGCAGTCATGTTGGCGACATTTCCGCTCTTTCCAGTGCAGCTCAAGGCGAGCATCAGGAACATGGTAGGTATCAAATAGTTGCGTTTCATGGTTATGGTATTTCTTAAATGTTGTTTTGTGTGTCTGTTCATTTTCTTTTCTGGTTACTTTTCCGACCTTCCTGCATTGTGCAAAAGCCGCAGCGGTTTCAGGCAAGGCTCATGTAGCCAGGCAATATGGCCCATATTGGTCAGTAATATGGCCCATATTGGTCGGTAATATGGCCCATATTACTTTGTAGCTGCATATACGTTTGTTCTTCATACATATATCTTCTGAAATCGGCAATTGCCCTCCGGCCAAGTAATATGAGTCATATTACTCGGCAATATGAGTCATATTGGTTGGTAATATGAGTCATATTACGGGCAGCTAAGGTACGACTATTTTTTTATAAATGAATTGTTCGTTATGCAAAAAGGTTATATTTGTTTGCCAATGTCAAATAGTTGCACTACCTTTGCTCGGCTTAAAAGGCACAATATACAAAAAACAATCAAAAAAATCAGTTGTTATGATTAAAATCACATTCCCGGATGGTTCCGTTCGTGAGTACGAACAGGGCATTACCGGCTATCAAATCGCCGAGAGCATCTCGCCGGCTCTCGCCCGCAACGTTGTATCTTGCGGAGTAAATGGCGAGACGGTGGAACTCAACCGCCCCATTCTTGAGGATGCGTCGATAGCTCTTTACAAGTTTGAGGACGAGGAGGGAAAGCACACTTTCTGGCATACCTCGGCTCACTTGCTTGCCGAAGCGTTGAAGGAACTCTACCCTGGCATCCAGTTCGGATTTGGTCCAGCTGTCGAGAATGGCTTCTTCTACGACGTGATGCCTAAGCAGGGCGACGTGATCAGCGAGAGCGACTTCCCCAAAATCGAAGCTAAGATGATGGAGCTTGCACGCAAGGACGAAGCTGTCGTGCGCAAGGAGATCAGCAAGGCCGATGCTATGAAGGAGTTTGCAGCCGACGGACAGACCTACAAATGCGAACATATTGAGCAGGATTTGGAAGATGGAACCATCTCTACCTATACTCAGGGCAACTTCACCGACCTGTGCCGTGGTCCTCACTTGGTGAGCACGGGACTGATAAAGGCGGTTAAGATTACCAGTGCTGCAGGCGCTTTCTGGCGCGGTGATGCCGAGCGCGAGCAGATGACACGTATCTATGGCATCACGTTCCCTAAGAAGAAGATGCTCGACGAGTATCTCGTGATGCTCGAGGAAGCTAAGAAACGCGACCACAGAAAGATAGGTAAGGAGATGGAACTCTTTATGTTCTCTGAGCGCGTAGGCAAGGGATTGCCCATCTGGTTGCCCAAAGGCACCGAGCTGCGCCTGCGTCTGCAGGATATGCTTCGCAAGATACAGAAGAACTTCGGCTACCAGGAGGTTATCACTCCGCACATCGGCGGCAAGAACCTCTACGTCACCAGCGGTCACTATGCCCACTATTCAAAGGATGCTTTCCGCCCGATTAACACTCCCGAAGAGGGTGAGGAGTATATGCTGAAGCCCATGAACTGCCCTCACCACTGCGAGGTGTTCGCATGGAAACCGCGTTCATATAAGGATCTGCCGCTGCGCATTGCCGAGTTCGGCACTGTTTACCGTTACGAGAAGAGCGGCGAACTCCACGGACTTACTCGCGTAAGGTCGTTCACTCAGGACGATGCTCACATCTTCTGCCGTCCCGATCAGGTCAAGGGCGAGTTCCTTCGCGTGATGGATATAATTCAGGCTGTGTTCTCGATATTCAATTTCGACAATGTCGAGGCGCAGATTTCGCTTCGCGACCCCAACGACAAGTTGAAGTACATTGGCTCCGACGAAGTGTGGGCAGAGAGCGAACAGGCCATCATCGATGCCTGCAAGGAGAAAGGCCTGGAGGCAAAGGTTGAATACGGCGAGGCCGCTTTCTATGGTCCTAAGCTCGACTTCATGGTGAAGGATGCCATCGGCAGACGCTGGCAGCTGGGCACTATACAGGTAGACTACAACCTTCCGCAGCGCTTCAAGCTGGAGTACACGGCTGAGGACAACTCCAAGCAGACTCCTGTGATGATCCACCGCGCACCTTTCGGCTCGATGGAGCGCTTCACGGCAGTGCTGATAGAGCACACCGCCGGTCACTTCCCACTGTGGCTCACACCCGACCAGGTGGCTATACTGCCCATCTCGGAGAAGTACAACGACTATGCTTCTGAGGTGCAGAAGTATCTCGATGCTCAGGGAGTGCGCGCCAATGTGGACGACCGCAACGAGAAGATTGGCCGCAAGATACGCGACAACGAGCTGAAGCGTGTTCCGTATATGGTTATCGTGGGCGAAAAGGAAGCTGCCGAAGGTCTTGTGGCTATGCGCAAGCAGGGTGGTGGCGAGCAGGCTACCATGACTAAGGAGGAGTTTGCACGGCGCATCAACGACGAGGTGGCTGAGATGATTAAGGCTACAAATCTGAAACCGCGCGATTAAGCGCTGGTTTCAGATTAAGTTTCAATAAAGAAAAACGGCTCCGACAATCCTTTGAGTGGATTTGTCGGAGCCGTTTCTGTTAGTTCTGGTGCTTATTTGTTGATGAGCTTCTTGCCATTCATTATTACCACACCCTTGTAGTTCTTGCTTACCTGCTGGCCGGCAAGGTTGAACAAGCGGCTGTCGTTGAGACCCTTGGCAGCCTTGATGTCGGCGATGCCGGTGTCCTCAGACTCTGTTACCTCGATGATGAAGATCTCGTTGACCTTCTGCTTGTTGATGGTTCCGCGGCTACTGATACCCTTTACGTCGTATTTCTTGCTGGGATCCATGTTGAAGAGATAACCGCCAATAACGTTTCCTTTACCTTCTGCGCCGTCGGTCTCGTCCTCGTAGGCAGCGATGTGGAAGTTGTTGAATATCGGAATGAAGGTCTCTTCGTTCTCTTTCACGTAATAATTGTATGCCGTGAAGGTGTCGTCACCGCTTCCGCTGGTGTACGATTCCTTCTCGGGAGTGAGCCCCTTGAGCAATACGAGGTCGCAGATGTGGCTGGGAACATCAGCTATTGAGCACTCTACGGGTTCGGCAGCTTCGCCGTCAACAGCTATGATTTCGTCGGCATTGGTGTCTTTGCATACAACGGCTTCGGGTGTTTCGTTGTATTCATCGTATGCCATAATGATGGTTCCCATGAGAGTCTGGCCTGCATCAGGTATCCAATCCAAGGCTTTTGTTGAATAATACAGCTCGAGGGCTTCGCCACTCTCGTCTCTTACGAATACCATTACGTTGTTGTTGTTCGACTTCCACGAATAAAGCACCTTGGCATTAGTAAGGTCGAGGCAGGCAACAGCTTTCTTTTCAAGTTTCTTGAAGTCAGCAATGCCAAGAACGGAATACTCCAGTTTGGTGAATGTCATTTCGGCTTTAAGTTCCGTTTCCTCCTCCCAAGCCTTTACGGTGCAGCTCTCGCTGATGGTGAAAGGCTCTGTGTAGATCAGCGGAATGTCGCACTCTTCGGGCTCAGTGCCGTCGAGTGTGTAGTAGATATGGTTGCCGGCTGTGCTCGGAGAGATAGTTACGGTTGTGCTTCCGTAGAACTCCTGTTCGCCACTGATTGTGATTTCTGGAGTATAAGTCTCTTCTTTGTAGAACTCGTAAAGGAACGGGAATACTTCGCCTTCCTTGTCTTTGTTTCCTTCAAAGTTTGAGTTGGTGGCACTGTAGAGTATGTCGTAGTTGCTGAGAGTGTTTGTTATGGTAAATGTTCCGCCTGCATTGGAAGTAACGGTAAATACGTTTCCGCTTGTCGGAGCTTCCGAGAAGTTGAATGTGTTGTAGTATTTGTTGTTCTTGCTGTCGTAGGCAGCGTAGAGATATTTGCCGTCGCTCTGCTTGATAGCATATCCGCCAGTCACGCTTTCAAAGGTAAACTCGTTGTCTGCATCGGTTGTCGTGATGTATTCTCCCTTGACCGTTGCGTTAACAGCCTTCAGACGGCCATAGCTGCCTGTGAAAAGTTCTGCCATTTGCAAAGTTCCTTCTTTGTCGCCGACAATCAGATACGACTTGCCAGCTTCTACTGAGGTCGCTTTCTTGTAGAGACGAACCTTCTGGTCGGCAGGCTCTTCGCCCTCCTTAGCGTATTTCACGGTCAGTGTACGTATCTGAACAGCCTTTGATGCGGTGAGTGTCACTGAAGCCGAAGAGCCGATCCATGTTGCTTTTGACGCCGTTGTTTTTGCCGAAGGAGAGTAGGTTCCGTTGTTGGCAGTGAATTCCTGAAGGTCGTTTCCGGCAAATTCTATCGAAGTAATCTTTCCGTCAACGCTGAGAGTAAGTTTCCCGTCCTTATAAACGCGCAAAGTAATCACGCCGTCACCGGTATCGGGACTGCTCCGATAATACTTTGTGGGAGTTGAACCGTTGACAGTAGAAAACGAAACGCCTTGGTTTGTGAAGGCAACGAAATCAACCCCAGTTCCATTCTCCGTCGGTGGGTTGGTAACTCCGTAGGTCTTGAGGTTGTCAACACTGGTGAAGTCAAAGCTGGCTTCCTGTGCTGCGTAGCTCGTTCCGCACAAAACGGCGAGCAGCGACAGCATCGCATAACGTAAAAGTTTGTTCATAATAAAAGATTTTAGTTAATATTGATTGATTTTTAGGTCATTGTGCTTTTCGGTTACAAAGTTAGTTCTTTTAGTTTAACTGACAAAGAAAGAACGTTAATTTACTTAAAATGGTTTGATATAGACCAATTACAACATTCCTTTGGTTGATGGCAAGTCATAGTGATAGATGTCGCGGCGCACAGCCATCTTCAAACTGCGAGCCAGTGCCTTGAAAATCCCTTCAATCTTGTGGTGTTCGTTCTCTCCCTCAGCACGTATGTTGAGGTTCATCTTGGCTGCATCAGACAGACTCTTGAAGAAATGCAGGAACATCTCTGTCGGCATTTCACCTATCTTTTCGCGCTTGAACTCGGCATCCCACACCAGCCACGGGCGTCCGCCGAAGTCTAAAGCCACTTGGCAAAGGCAATCGTCCATCGGCAGAGTGTAGCCATAACGCTCTATTCCGCGCTTGTCGCCGAGGGCCTTGAGCAGACATTCGCCCAATGCGAGGGCTGTGTCTTCGATGGTGTGGTGCTCGTCAACCTCAAGATCGCCACGTGTGTGTATGGTCAGGTCGATGCTTCCGTGCTTGCCTATCTGTTCGAGCATATGGTCGAAGAAGCCGAGACCAGTGCTGATGTCGCATTTTCCGCTTCCATCGAGTCCCACCTTAATATATATATCGGTCTCCTTTGTGGTGCGGCTGACCTCTGCTGTGCGCTCGCCGGCAAACAGCAGCTCGGCAATCTTGCCCCATGTCATGCCCGTCATGTCGTGGTCGGAAGCCGAAGAGGTGAGAATGAGCGAACGGCAGCCGAGGTTTTCGGCCAGCTTTCGGTCGGTTTCGCGGTCGCCAATGACAAAGCTTCCGGCAAGGTCGTAGTCAGGATTGTCGATGTAATGGGTCAGCATACCCACTCCGGGCTTGCGGTTGGGATGGTTGTCGGCAGGAAAATGCCTGTCAATCAGTACCTCGTCGAAAACTATTCCTTCGCCTTCAAGGGTCTGGATGATGAAGTTCTGCACCGGCCAGAACGTGTCTTCGGGGAAAGAGTCGGTGCCCAGCCCATCCTGATTGCTTACCATGACGAGGCGGAAGTCGAGATTCTTAGCTATGAAAGCCAGGTTTGTTATTGCACCCTCGACAAATTTCAGCTTGTCGAAAGAATCTATCTGTTCGTCGGCAGGTTCCTCTATGAGTGTGCCGTCGCGGTCGATGAATAGCAGTCGTTGTTTCATTTCTTTGCGTTTTTTGATTGAATAGAACCTTGTATGTAGCAGCGTACCAGCACGTTCCATGCCAAGAGGTAGAGCAGGGACAGCATAGTGAGTGCAGCTGTGACAAAAAGAAGATACGGGAAATAGGCTGGCAGCCCGTCAGGATCGCCGGACTGAAGACCTAAGTAGTTGCTCACCGTGGCATAGACGGTAAGCGACAGCGGTATGCAAACCACCGCCACAACAGGCAATGCTATTACGGCTGCAAGCAACTTGTAGGACAGGTAGAAGCCCAGACGGCGCAGCACACCGACAGGTTTCCACTTCAGTGGGTTTTCTTCCATGCTGCGATACATCTTCATCTTGAAGAAAATATATGCCACAAGGGTAGCGGCAATGCCTGCTCCCACCTTTATCCAGTAGCCTTCGGAGCCATATTGCGCAGCAAGCACTACAAGCACGGCAAAGCAAAGGGCTGTTGCCAGTGCCTCTTTCCATGTGCTCAGCACGAGGTTCTTGTTGTTGTGAAGGTAGAGCTTGTAGCCTTCGGCCATGCAGCTCGACACACTTCGGTTTTTGTATAGTTCCTGATTCATTGTTTATCTTACGTGTTTAGCGAGTCATTTGGTATGAAATGTTGTCATTCGTCGTCTGAATTCAGCACAGCAGATGGCTGTCGCAGTGGCAACGTTCAGGCTTTCAGCCGTCTGTCTGTCGCCGGGATAGGGTGGTATGAGCAGCCTGTGGGTCACTCTCTGCCGCAGCTCCGGCGAAATGCCGTTGCCTTCGTTGCCCATCACGAGCACCCCCCCTTTCTGCAAGTCGGCTTCGTAGATGTTGTCGCCGTCGAGCAACGTGCCGTAGATGGGCACATCCGGCGGCAGGTTCTCGATGAGATGGTCCAACTGGCAGTAGCTGATGTGCACGCGCGCCAGGCTTCCCATGGTGGCCTGAACAACCTTGGGATTGTAGCAGTCGGCTGTATCTGGCGAGCAGAAAAGCTGCCTGATGCCGAACCAGTCGGCTATGCGGATTATCGTGCCGAGGTTTCCGGGGTCTTGCACGCCGTCGAGAGCCAGTGCCAGAGTGCTCCCGTCGTACTGTCGCTCTGTCGTGGCATCAGCCTGAGGCATATCGAACACCGCCATAACTTGCTGGGGATGCTTGAGCAGGCTAAGGCTGGCAAGCTCGTCTTCGCTGACAACGACAATCTCGGGGTGCTGTTGCGTAACGCTGCTGGCTTTCAGAAGATTGTCTGCATTTGCTTCAATAAAGCCTTCTGTGGCTACGAGCATCCTTGCACGGTAGCCTTCAGCCAGCAGGTCGCCTACGACCTTGGGGCCTTCGGCAAGAAAGGCAGCCTGAAGCTCGCGCTGTTTCTTCTGCTGCAACGAGCGTATTATCTTCTGAACTCTTTTTGATGCCATTGCTGTCACTTAACAATACTGCAACTGTAAAACAGTATACTACCGTGAATGAAGCCATAAACTAATCTTATGCCTGCATCTTTGCACGGTTTTTACACAGCAAAGGTAGTGTAAAAGGGATAAATAGCCAAATTTCAAAAAGATTATATTGTATATGTCCTATTGCTCTTTCACTTCAGCGCACGCATGGCATTGAGCACTGCAAGCACCGTTACACCGACATCGGCAAACACTGCCATCCACATGGTACACATTCCAAGTGATGCCAGCAGAAGGAAAACAACCTTTATGCCCACGGCAAACACCACGTTCTGCCATGCTATGCGCTGAGTGCTGCGCGCCCGGCGGATGGCTGCCGACACCTTCTCGGGGTTGTCGTCCATCACTACCACGTCGGCTGCATCTATGGCAGCCTCGCTTCCCATGCCCCCCATGGCTATGCCTACGTCGGCTCGACGGAGCACGGGCGCGTCGTTGATGCCGTCGCCAACGAACGCCACCCTTCTGCCTTGTGGCTCAGTGGCAATGAGTTTGTCCACTCGGCTGAGCTTAGCTTCGGGCAAGAGATGGGCGTGCCACTCGCTGATGCCCAGCTCGTCGGCAACCTTTCGTGCAGCGGCATCGTTGTCGCCCGTGAGCATGATGATGCTGGCAACGCCTAAAGAGCGCAGCTGCTCGACAGCCTCGCGGCTTCCGGGCTTGATGCTGTCGCCCACGACGATGTGTCCCCGGTAGGTTCCGTCGATGGCAACGTGTACTATCGTGCCACTCTGCGTGCAGTCGTGCCACTCGGCACCGATGCTTTCCATGAGCTTCTCGTTACCGATGCACACTTTCCGGCCTTCAACAACGGCACATACTCCCTGCCCGGCTATCTCCTCGATGTCGTCAACACGGCAGCCGTCACTCCCTTCCTGTGGGAAAGCCTGACGCAAAGCCTCGGCAATGGGGTGGGAGGAGTGATGCTCTACGTGGGCCGCCATGTGCAGCAGATGGGTCGCTGCGTCGTGGCAGGCGTGGTTTTCGGCTGTGGCGGTGTGCTCACTGCCGCTGTCGCACGTGTTGCCGTGGACTGCTTCAACGGCAAACTGCCCCCGGGTGAGGGTTCCAGTCTTGTCGAAAACCACGGTTCCAACGTTCGAGAGCACGTCGAAGAAGTTGGCTCCCTTGATGAGTATGCCCTCGCGTGATGCTCCGCCGATGCCGGCAAAGAACGTGAGCGGCACGCTGATGACCAGAGCGCAGGGACAGGAAACTACAAGGAACATCATTGCGCGATAGAGCCAAGTGGCGAAGCTCTCGGCAAACGCACCCGACAACAGCGGCGGCACAATGGCTATGGTCACTGCCAGCACCACTACCACTGGTGTATAGATGCGGGCGAAGCGTGAGATGAACGTCTCGCTCTTGGCTTTGCGCTCGGCGGCGTTCTCCACCAGTTCGATTATGCGCATGGCAGTGCTCTGCGAGAAAGGCTTAGTGACCTTCACGCTTACCACTCCCGAGAGATTGGTGCAGCCAGAGAACACCTCGCTGCCAACGTCGGCACTTACTGGACGGCTCTCGCCGGTCAGTGCCATGTTGTTCACGGTTGTGCTTCCGCTGGTTATCATGCCGTCGAGAGGGAACTTCTCGCCCGGTCGCACCACGATGGTCTGCCCAACCTCAACCGTTTCCGGAGCCACGTCGGTGGTGGAGAGGCTGTTGCCTTCGCCGTCGGTGGCAAGGTGGGCAATGTCGGGACGCATCTCCACAAGGTGCGCTATACTGCGTCGGCTCTGGCCTTCGGCATAGCCTTCAGCCCATTCGCCCACTTGGAAAAGCAGCATCACGGCAACTGCTTCGGCAAAAGCCTCGTCGCCTCCGGGCAGAAAGCCTATCGAGAGTGCGCCGATGGTGGCTATCGACATGAGGAAATGCTCGTTGAAGGCATCGCCGTGCGCCAGTCCTTCAGCGGCTTCCTTCAGTGTAGGGAAGCCTATCAGGAGGTATGCAGGGAGATAGAGCAGCAGTTGCTCCCACATCGGCAGCGTGGCTATATGGTCGGCGGCAACGGCCAGTGCAAGCAGCAAGGCACTCGACAGTATCCAAACCAGCCTGGCTCGGGTTGATGACGAGTGGTGGTGATGGTGTTCGTGACCGCAGTTGCAGTGTTCGTGACCGCAGTGTGACGTATGGGTGTGATGGTCGTGGTGGTGTGACATGATGAGTTTCGCGTTTTGTTATACTTCGGGAGCATAGCTCCTGTTTACGGCAGCAAAGGTATAGGTTTCTGTTTGCAACCCGGTTGCAAACTACTAAGTTCCCCTCCAAGCCCCTCTCAGCCCCCTAACGGTGGTGGAACAGTCCCCCTCAGTCCCCCAAAGGGGTGAGGAAGACTTATAGGTCATATAGGGCTTATAGGTCATATAGGGCTTATAGGTCATATAGGACTTATAGGTCTTATAAGCCTTATAAGCCTAATGGGAGAGCCTTACGGCTCCCCTCCCTTGGGGAGGGGCTGGGGGTGGGTCAGTAATATGGCCCATATTGGTCGGTAATATGGCCCATATTGGTCAGTAATATGGCCCATATTACTTGCCCTCCACAGTCACCCAAGAGGTAATTATTCATTATTCATTGTTCATTATTCATTATTCATTAACCAATATGGCCCATATTACTTTCCCTTTAAGCTCTCCTCACCTTGGGATGGGGGGTGGGTGGGCTTTCTGCAACAGCGTTGTGGTGCTTAATCTCTAATATTTAATAATGTGGAATTTTGCTGTTTGCATAGTAAATCGTATATTTGCAGCAACAATTTAAACATTTGCGACAATGAAAAAGTTACTGTTTCTCCTTGGTTTTGTGCTGTGCTCGATGGGCATCGATGCGCAAAACGTCTACGACTCGTACAACAGCACGTGCGGATATATCTATAGCGACGGACGCGTTTGCAACAGCAGCGGTTCTACTATAGGCCGGTTCTATGGCGACAGGATAACGAATTCATCTGGTTCAACGACCGGATATATCAGGGGCAACGACATTCGCGACTCGCGCAGCAGCTTTGTAGGCAGCATCAGAGGCAATTACGTCTACAATTCATACAACAGCAGGGTAGGCGAAATACGCGACGACGGATCCATCTATGATTCGCGCAACAGCTTCTTCGGTAAGGCCAAAGGCGTGAAAAAGGAATGGGTGGCCGTGTTCTACTTCTTCCCACAACTGTTAAGATAGTTTTTAGTAAGATAACAAATCATCAGGAAAATGAAAAAAGTTAAGGTTTTAGTGGCTGCGGCAGCAGTCACGGTATTAGTTTCGTGCGGCGGAGTAGGTTCGCTGTCAGGTATAACACAAAACGGGAATGGTGCTTCAACCAGTGCGCAGACAAGTTCTTCGGGCAGCGTTCTGGGCGGAATACTCGGAGCAATAACCAATGGCGAGACAGCCGGAAACGTTATTGCCGGCATCATAGGACTCGACAAGCTCTCTGCCAACCAGCTCGTTGGTTCATGGAAGTATGATGGGCCGGGCATTGCGTTCACCTCTGAGAATGCACTGGCTAAGGCTTCAGGACAAGTGGGGGCAACGCAGATAGAGGAAAAGCTAAAGAGCCAGTATGCCAAACTGGGCTTCAACAGCAGCAACACCACCATCAGCTTCACCGAAGACGGCAAGTTCAAGGCTAAGATTCTGGGCCGCAGCTGGGAAGGCAGCTGGACTTACGACGCGTCGAACAGCAAGATTACGATGAAGGGACTTATCCTCAGTGTCAACGGTTACGTAACGCGCAACGGGCTGTCGGGCATAAGCCTCGTGTTCGAGGCCAAGAAACTGCTCACGCTTTTGCAGGTGGCTGCATCGATGAGCGGCAACACTGCCATCGAGACTGTGGGCGAAATATCCAAGAGCTACGACGGATTGCGCGTTGGCTTCGACTTGAGCAAGTAAGGAGAACGGCCTGAACAATCATAATAGAGTATCAGAGCAAGATGAAGAGACTGACTATTGCTTTAGCTATGCTGCTGGCTGTGATGGCATCGGCGCAGAACAGCCCGGCGGCAGGCTATCCGAGAGCCGAGTGGTCGAGGGCTGCGGACATACTGATGCACACTCCGGGCCAGGAACTTTTCTGCGGAGTGATTCACCCTTCGGCTGGTTTG
>ONLG01000058.1 GCA_900318625.1 uncultured Prevotella sp. | reverse complement strand
CAACAATACGTCAGTCCAGGGCATCGCCCTGCGGATATATATTTGGGGAAGGTTTACGCCCCGAATGGGGCATTGATATGCCAGCCCCGGGCAGCGCCCGGGGGGAGAGGATGCAGCAGGGATACGCCCCCGAAGGGGGCAAAAGAATGACACCCCACCACTACAGAGTGGCAAAGGGAGTGAGCGGAATAATAATTCTTTTGCCCATTCTGGGCGAATGTTGGTTGCTAACTATCCCCAAGGCGTTGCCATGGGCTGACTTGTTTTGGCCTTTCTTTCTCCACTTTGTTTTGAAAGCGAGCAAGCTCGAGCGCAGGCCGTATTTACCCCAACCGTCTACACTCCCCTCCCTTGGGGGGGGGTCGGGGGTGATGTGAAGCCCACCCCAGCCCTCCCGAAGGGAGGGGGTATTATGTTCTTTTGTCCTTCTGTCAGATATGGAGGGGGTATTATGTCCTTTTGTCCTTCTGTCAGATAAAGGGGGGTATCATGTCCTTTTGTCCTTCTGTCAGATAAAAAGGGGGTATCCTGTCCTTCTGTCTGATATGAAGTAAAGCCCCACTTGAAAATCCTTTACAGAGGAATAAAACACTCTAAAATCGTGCAATCATCTAACCCACAACGTCTTAACTCCTTATTTGCTAATGTAGGATGTGTATGAGCGAAAATTCACCTACACCTCTACAACGCACACATCCACAGCCGCTTACGCTGGAAATGTAGGTTAACCGCAAAAACTACAAAACAAAAAAATTGCAGAAACAAATTCCAAGGGCTGTTATATTTTAAAAGAGCACCCCGAAGGTGGGATTGATACGCCAGCATACTAATCAGGACTAATCCCGGTGAGTAGGTTTCATTATGGTTCCTGCTTGATTATTATCAGGCAATACAGGTTGGGCCGCGCAGCAAAACTTTGAATTAAAAATCCCCATTATATTTTGCTTGGTCACTTATAGTTTCTATCTTTGTACAGACTTTGCCAGCTTAAGCGTGTGGAGGGCAGGGCATGACATTATCATAAAATCTACAGATGAAACACATTACAATTACATTCTTTCTCACCATACTCTTGAGCATGGCAGGAATTGGAGCATCCGCTCACGACATTGAAGTGAAGAACGCTGATGGAGTAACCATCTACTATAAGATAACCAGCGAGGCAGGACTTGCTGTTAGTTATAGAGGAAATTACTACGATTCACATTATAATGAATATACAGGTACTGTAAATATCCCTTCTACGGTAAAATACAATGGAACGACCTACATTGTGAAGAGCATCGGAGATTATGCGTTCTATGGCTGTAGCAGTCTGACTTCTATCGAAATCCCAAACAGCGTAAAGGGTATCGACTATTGTGCGTTCTCTGATTGCAGCGACCTGACATCAATCGAAATCCCTAACAGCGTGACGAGCGTCGGAGATTTTGCTTTCTCAGGCTGTAGTGGTCTGACATCAATAGAAATCCCTAACAGCGTGACGAGCATCGGCTATTCTGTATTCTCCAGATGTAGCGGTCTGACCTCCGTCACCATACCCAACTGCTCAACGAGCATCGACAATTATGCCTTCTATGGCTGTAGTAGTCTGACCTCCGTCACCATACCCAACTGCGTGACGACGATTGGAGATTATGCTTTCCAGAATTGCATCGGTCTGACATCAATAGAAATCCCTAACAGCGTGACGAGCATCGGTCGTGGAGCGTTCCTGTACTGTAGCGGTCTGACCTCCGTTACTATCCCCAACAGCGTGACGAGCATCGGCAATTACGCGTTCTATAATTGCACAGGTCTGACAGAAATTGTTAGTCTGGCTTCGATACCGCCTATCTGCAATGCTGGAGTATTTGGGTACGTAGATAAATCTCTCTGCACACTAAAGGTTCCCAAAGGTTCAAAGGATGATTATAGGCAGGCAGATGGGTGGAAAGATTTTGTCAATATCGAGGAGGTTGACGTGACCGGCATCGAAGCTGTCGCTGCCGAGAGTGTGGGCAATGCGGAAATCACAGCCATCTACGACCTCAACGGTCGCCGCCGCGATGCCTTGCAGCCCGGCGTTAACATAGTGAAGATGAGCGACGGCACAACGCGAAAGGTTATCAAAAGATAGCCCCACTATCCCGAAAAGGCACACAACATCGTATCCCCTCAGGGCCAGAAGTATGGCTGCCGAGGGGATTTTTTCATTCGGGCACGCATAAAACAGCGAACCGTTTTGCTTTACATTGCACTCGTTTTGCTTCGCTTTGGCTTCGCCGAAGTTACTTTCACTCGGCAATCGACGCAAAAAAGCGAACCGTTTTGCTCCACATTGCACTCGTTTTGCTTCGCTTTGGCTTCGCCGAAGTTACTTTCGCTCGGCAATCGACGCAAAAAAGCGAGCTCTTTTGCGTCGATTGCACTCGTTTTGCGTAACTTTGCCACATTATTATACAAACATTCACGGATCAGAATATGAGAATGAAAGCAACCTTATTGGCCATGATGCTCGTTTCGGCGGCTATGGCTTGTACGCCAAACGGCACCAAAGGTAATGACACTACGGCTCAACCTGTCGATGAAACCGCCCAAAACGACACCACATCGGCGGATAACGCACGTGTGAGTCTGCCCACGACAAAGACCATAACCATAGCTATGACGGGCGACATAATGATGGGCACCACCTTTCCCAAGGTGCAGCTGCCTGCCAACGAGGGTCGCGACCTGTTTAGCGACACCCGTGAGATAACACGCCGCGCCGACATCGCCGTTGGCAATCTCGAGGGAGCCGTGTGCGACGGTGGCCGCAGCACCAAGGGCAATGGCCCCAACAGCTATGCTTTCCGTATGTCCACGAGCTACGCACCGCTGCTCAAGGATGCCGGCTACGACTACCTGAGCCTTGCCAACAACCACGCCCGCGACTTCGGCGACGAGGGTATAGCCTCATCGGAGCGCGTGCTCACCGAGCAGGGCATAGCCTTTTCGGGCATCAAGGGGCACAAGGAGTGGGCCGTAGTGGAGCTTGACGGCGTGCGCTACGGCCTCTGCGCGTTCGGCCACAACAGCTACACGCTGCGTCACAGCGACCTCGACAAGGTGAAGCAGATACTCGACGAGCTGAGCCAGCAGGCCGACATCATCATCGTGTCGTTCCACGGAGGAGCCGAGGGACGCACCAAGAACCATCTGCCTTACGGCCCCGAGACCTTCCTCGGCGAGAACCGTGGCGACCTCAGACGCTTTGCCCACTTCTGCATTGACAACGGTGCCGACGTGGTCTACGGCCACGGCCCCCACGTGGTGCGAGCCATGGAGGTCTACAAAGACCGCTTCATTGCCTACAGCCTCGGCAACTTCTGCACGCCCTACGGCATCAGTCTGACCGGCATCAGCGGCTTCTCGCCCGTTGTGGAGATACAGGTAGGCGGCGACGGAAGCTTCAGGCAAGGACAGATACACTCCTTCATCCAGGCCAAGGGAGTAGGACCACGCCACGATCCGCAGGGCAGCGTGGCACGCGAGATAAAGCAGCTCACCGAAGCCGACATACAATCGTCGCCCATCCGCATCAGCGACACGGGCGAGATAACCATAAACAGATAACTCTCACGCAATGAAGAGAAAACAGATACTGCTCGTCAACGACATGGCAGGGCACAGCAAGGTGGGCATGGGAGCCATGATACCCGTGCTGTCGTATATGGGACATCCTACGTTCAACCTGCCCACGGCACTCGTATCCAACACTTTCGACTACGGAAAGTTTGCCGTTATGGACACCACGGCCTACATACGCCAGACCCTCCAGGTGTGGAAAGAGCTGGGATTCAGCTACGATGCCATCTGCACAGGGTGGATGTACGGCAGCGAACAGGCCCAGCTTGTGGCCGACTACTGCCGCGAACAGGCTGAGAATGGCGTCACCGTGTTTGTAGACCCCGTGCTGGGCGACGGCGGAAGGCTCTATAACGGTATGGCCGAAGACCACGTGGAGCTGATGCGCCGCATGGTGAGCGTGGCCCATCTGGCTATGCCCAACTACACCGAAGCCTGCTATCTGGCAGGCGATGACTTCTCTGCCGACGGCCTCACGTGGCCCGAAGCCTGCCGACTTATCGACAAGCTGCGCCAGATAGGAGCCAAGTCGGTGCTCATAACGAGCTGCCGCATCGACGGAGAGAGCAGCGTAGCCGCCTACAACCACTACTCAGGAGAGTACTTCCACCTGGAATACGACGAGATACCCGGCATCTTCCACGGCACAGGCGACCTCTTTGCCGCCATCCTCATGGGCAGTCTGCTGGGTGGCAAGCCCCTGAAGGAGAGCACGCGCCTGGCCATGGACGTGGTCTACAAGCTCATCTGGCTCAACCGCGACATGGAAGACAAGAACCGCGGAATACTCATTGAGAAGTATCTCGACGAGATACTGCCATCCACTTAGCACCTGACAGACCATGAAGTGGATTGAAACACTACTCTTGCAGCCATCGGCCCTACAGACCGTTGTCGTGGTGTCGATGATATGTGCGGCTGGTCTGGCGCTCGGCAAGGTGCGCATCAAGGGCATCTCGTTAGGCATAGCATTTGTCTTTTTCATGGGTATCGTTGCCGGAAGCGTAGGGCTTTCGGTCAACAGCGATATGCTCAACTACTGCGAAACCTTCGGTCTGGTGCTCTTTGTCTATACTCTCGGGCTGCACGTAGGCCCCAACTTCTTCGGTTCTCTGCGCAAGGAGGGTATGCCCTTCAATGCGTGGGGCTTGGCTGTGGTGCTCGCCGGCACGCTGCTGACGGTGGTGCTGACGGCTGTTTTCAGCGAACCCATCACCGACATGGTGGGTGTGATGTGTGGCGCAACCACCAACACGCCGGCCCTCGGAGCCGCACAGCAGGTGATGAAGGACTCCGACACGCTGGCCAACCGTGCCGCCCTTGCCACAGCCGTCACCTATCCGATGGGTGTGCTCGGGGTAATCATTGTCATAGCCCTGCTGCGCCGCTTCTGCGTAAGCGACGACGACTTGCAGCTGCGCCACAGCGGAACCGACGACAGCACCTTCGTGGGGCAGTATATAGTAACCAATCCCGCCGTCGAAGGCAAGAGCGTGGCAATGCTTGCACAGTCGGTAAGGGAGCGGTTCATCGTCTCGCGCATCTGGCGGGGCAAACAGGTGGTGGTGCCCCATGCCGACACGCAGCTCCGCCTCAAGGACAATGTGCTCGTGGTGACAAACAAGAATGATGCCGCCGCTATGGAGATGCTCTTCGGCGAGAAGAAAAAGGTGGACTGGAACCGCAGCCACATCGACTGGAACCATATCGACTCTAAGGTTGAGAGCCACGTTATAGTGCTCAGCCGCACCCGGCTCAACGGCAAGCGGCTGGGCGAGCTCCATCTGCGCGAGGCATACGGAGTGAACGTGAGCCGCGTGCTGCGCGGCGACGTGAAGCTTCTTGCCACCGACGACCTGCGCCTGCAGTATGGCGACAGGCTCACGGTGGTGGGTATGCCCAAGGACCTGGAACATGCAGAGGCGTTTTTAGGCAACTCCGTGCAGACCCTCAACGAGCCCAATCTGGGCAGCATCTTCCTCGGAATGTTGTTCGGAGTGGCCTTGGGAACCATTCCCCTTGCCATTCCCGGCATCAAGGGGCAGCTCACTATGGGCGTGGCAGGCGGTTCGATAATCGTCGGCATACTCGTCGGAGCACTCGGGCCGCGCCTCCACTTCATCTCCTACACTACACGCAGCGCGTCGCTCATGCTGCGAAAGCTCGGTCTGGCCCTTTATCTGGCGTGCCTCGGACTCGATGCCGGCGACGGTTTCCTGTCCACGGTGATGCGCCCCGAGGGTCTGCTGTGGGTGGCAACAGGAGCCATCATAACCATCGTGCCGCTGCTGTTGCTCGGATGGGCAGCACTGAAAACCCACAAGATGGACTTCGGAACTATCTGCGGCATACTCTGCGGAGCCATGGCCAACCCCATGGCACTGAGCTATGCCACCGACACCATACGCGAAGACACACCCAGCATAGCCTACGCCACCGTCTATCCGGCGGCTCTCTTCCTGCGAGTGGTCATTGCACAGATGCTGGTCATGGCCTGTATGTGACCTGCACTGACTCATTTATAAGAACAATAACACATCAGAAGATATGCAAGCAATAATTCTGGCCGCCGGAATGGGTCGCCGCCTTGGCGACTACACACGCGACAACACCAAGTGCATGGTGGAGATGGGCGGCGTGAAAATCATCGACCGCCTGCTCGCGCAGCTCGGCAAGCTCGACCTGAAGCGCGTGGTTATCGTCACGGGATATAAGGGCGACAACCTCAGAAGCCACCTTCGCGACAACTACCACGGCCCACTGAACCTGGAGTTTGTAGACAATCCCATCTACGACAAGACCAACAACATCTACTCTCTCTCGCTCGCCAAGGAGCAACTGACCGAAGACGACACGCTGCTCATTGAGTCAGACCTCGTCGTTTCAGACCGGCTGCTGCCCATGATAGTGGAGAACGACAACCCCGACGTGGCTCTCGTGGCCAAGTACGAGTCGTGGATGGACGGAACTATGGTGCGCATCGACGCCGAGAACAATATCGTCAACTTCGTGCCTAAGCAGGCTTTCAACTTCGAGGACTCGTCGAAGTACTACAAGACTGTGAACATCTACAAGTTCTCGGCCAACTTCTCGCGCAACGTCTATGTGCCTTTCCTCGATGCCTACTGCGCCGTGCTGGGCCGCAACCAGTACTACGAGGAGGTGCTTCGCGTGATAACGCTCGTCAGCGGCTACACCATCAAGGCCCTGCCCATAGGCAAGGAGAAGTGGTATGAGATCGACGACGTTCAGGACTTGGACATAGCAGAGACCATCTTCGCCGAAGACGACGAGATGCTCCACCGTTTCAATATGCGCTACGGGGGCCACTGGCGCTTCCCCAAGATGCTCGACTACTGCTATCTGGTTAATCCATACTTCCCCACTCCACACCTTCGCGATGAGCTGCGCGCCAATTTCGACACGCTGCTGTGCGAGTATCCCTCGGGAATGTTCGTCAACTCGCTGCTGGCGGGCAAGTACTTCGGAGTGAAGCAGCAGTACATGGTGGTGGGCAACGGTGCCGCCGAGCTTATAAAAAGCATGATGGAGCTGTGCCAGGGCGGCGTGGGAGTGGTCTATCCCACCTTTGAGGAATATCCCCACCGGCTCAGCCGCGACCGCATAGTGGCCTATATGCCCGAGAGCGAAGACCTCAGCTACACTGCCGACGACCTCATGCGTTTCTATGCCGACAAGCAAATCTCGACCCTGCTGCTGATAAATCCCGACAACCCTTCGGGCAATTTCATCCCCGTCGACGATGTGCTGAGGCTGTGCCAGTGGTGCAAGGAGCGCGCAATAAGGTTCGTGGTGGACGAGTCGTTTGTTGATTTCACCGACAATTTCGAGCGCAACAGCCTGCTCCACAACGACATCCTTGCCGCAAACAGCAACCTCGTTGTGATGAAGAGCATATCAAAGAGCTACGGCGTTCCGGGTCTGCGCCTCGGCGTGATGGCAAGCTGCGACAAGCAGCTGACAGACTTTGTAAAGAAGGACATTGCCATCTGGAACATCAACAGCTTTGCCGAGTTCTATATGCAGATATTCAACAAGTACGAGGCCGACTACCGCCAGGCGTGCCACCGCTTCGTAGCCGAGCGCAAACGCTTCGAGCGCGGACTCAGAAAGATACCCTATCTGAAGGTGCTGCCCACGCAGGCCAACTACTTCTGCTGCCGCGTGACCGACCGCTACACATCGGCTGAGCTCACCAAGCTGCTGCTTGCGCGCTTCAACATTATGATAAAGGACTGCGACTGCAAGACCGGACTGGCCGGAAAGAACTATATCCGCGTGTCGATACGCAACCAGGCCGACAACGACACCCTGCTCGAGGCCCTCAACATCTTGGCGAAATGAAGACGATAACAATCTGTGGAGGCGGCAATCTGGGTCATGTGGTGGCGGCATATCTGGCTGCCAAGGACGGCCTTGAGGTGCGTCTGCTCACCCGCAAGCCTGCCCTGTGGCATAGCGAGCTGCTGCTGAGGCTTCCCGACGGAGGCTCGCAGACGGCAAGGCTGGCTGCTGTCACCGACGATGCACGGCGCGCTGTCAGCGGTGCCGACATGGTGCTGCTCTGTCTGCCGGGCTACAGCATAGCCCCCGTGCTCGCCACGATAGCCCCGCACCTTGCCCACACCACGCTGGTGGGCAGCGTAGTGTCGTCGACAGGCTTCTTCGACCAGGCACTCAGACTGCTTCCGGCCCACTCGCAGCTGTTCGGCTTCCAGCGCGTACCGTTCATAGCGCGCACCGAAGTCTATGGCAGCATCGCCTGCCTGCTCGGGCGCAAGCAGCTGCTGCGCGTCGCCACAGAAGGAGTGGAGGCTCCGCAATCATTTGCCGACAGCCTTGCGTCGCTCCTCGACACCCCCGTAGAGCTACTCTCCTCGCGCTACGAGGCCAGCCTGAGCAACTCCAATCCGCTGCTCCATCCAGCCCGACTCTATTCGCTATGGCATGACTGGCAGCCGGGAACGGTCTATCCGAGATGCCCGATGTTCTATGCCGAGTGGACCGACGAGGCTTCGCGCATCTACGTGGCCATGGACGACGAGCTCCACGGGCTGATACGCCGCCTGCCTATGCCGGCTGACAGCCTGCCCTCGGTGCTCAGCTATTATGAGAGCGACACCGTAGAGGCTCTCACCGCCAAGCTGCGGAGCATAGAAGCGTTCCGCGCAATAGCTGCTCCGATGGTGGAGTGCGACGGCGGATATGCCCCCGACCTCGGCAGCCGCTACTTCAAGGAAGACTTCCCCTACGGTCTCGACCTGCTCATAAGGCAGGCACACAACTGCGGGCTGGATGTTCCGACGATGCAGATGGTGGCTCGCTGGGGACAGAAAATGATTGACTATGGCAAACAATAATATCGACCACGAGGCGCTGCGCCGCCGGTTCAATCCCGACGGCTCGCTGTTGCGCCGCCAACAGCTGCGTATGCTGGAGCTGCTCTTAGAAGTAGACCGCATCTGCAAGCGCCACGGCATAAGCTACTGGCTCAGCAGCGGCACACTGATAGGGGCGTTGCGCCACGACGGCTTCATACCCTGGGACGACGATCTCGACATCGAGATGATGCGCCCCGACTATCTGCGGCTCATGGAGGTGCTGCCCGCGGAGCTGCCCACCCACATGGCGTTGCAGACTTCGGACACCGATCCGGCCTACTTCTTCTGCTATGCCAAGGTGCGCGACCGCCGCAGCTTCCTCGAAGAGCAGGGAGGCTACGACCGCGCCTGCCGCGAGAGAGGAGTGTATATCGACATCTTTCCGCTCGAACGGCAGCGGATGTGGCTCCACCGCCTGTCGGAGAAGGCAGTGGGACATATATATAAGGTGTGGCGCACAGGCTCCGACGACCTGCGCAGCCTGCGAACCATACGGCGGTGGCTCGGCTTCAACCTGTGGGTGGTGCATCCGCTGCTGCGGCTGACGTGCCGGCTGACGTGCAGCAGGGTGATTACCAGCGGTCTGGGAGTGCCGTTCCATAACCCGCGCTATGCCGAGGACATCTTTCCGCTGACTACTCACACCTTTGAAGGCCACCAGCTGCCCGTGCCCCACGATGCCGACCACCTGCTCAGAGGGCTTTACGGCGACTATATGCAGCTGCCCGACCTCGACAAGGCTGCCGCATCACACGTGGTGAAGCTGAGTATAGACCCATCCCCAGCCCCCTCGCCAAGAGAGGGGAGGCTAAATGGAAAGTAATATGGGCCATATTACTGACCAATATGGGCCATATTGCAAGCCCACCCCCAACCCCTCGCCAAGAGAGGGGAGGCTAAATGGAAAGTAATATGGGCCATATTACCGACCCACCCCAACCCCTCCCCAAGGGAGGGGAGCCGAAAGGTTTTCTCATAAGACCTATAAGTGCTATAAGACTCATTAGTCCTATAAGTCTTATAAGTCGTCCTCACACCACTTTGGGGGACTGAGGGGGCTTCTCGAAGGGGACAGAAGTGAGGCTTTAGAATAACACTACTTTCTGAAAAGACATATAAGGAATGGAGCAAAACGAGACATTGAAGGAGAAAACGGCGCGCGGCCTGTTCTGGGGCGGCATGAACAACGGTGTGCAACAGCTCATCGGGCTTGCCGTGGGCATAGTGCTCGGGCGGCTGCTCTCGCCCCACGACTACGGCATGATAGCCATGATAACCATCTTCTCGGTAGTGGCTACCGAGCTGCAGAGCAGCGGCTTCAAGACGGCACTCACCAACCTGCCCCATCCCCGGCACGAAGACTACAACTCGGTGTTCTGGTTCAACATCGTCGTGGGTGCCGCCATCTATGCCGTGCTGTTCTTCTCGGCACCGCTGATAGCCTCCTACTACCACACCCCCGAGCTGGTGCCGCTGTGCCGCTATGCGTTCCTGGGCTTCGTGTTCTCAAGCTTCGGGCTGGCGCAGTCGGCCTATCTCTTCAAGAACCTGCTCACCAAGCAGCAGGCCAAGAGCGGCATCACGGCCATCATAGTGTCGAACACCGTGGGCATCATCATGGCGTGGCAGGGCTATGCCTACTGGTCGATAGCCACGCAGACCAACGTATATATCCTCACCTGCACGCTGATGTACTGGCATTACTCCCCGTGGAGGCCGTCGCTGAGATGGAGTGCCGGGCCAGTGATGCGTATGTTCCCGTTCAGCTGCAAGATTATGGCAACGGCAATACTCACCCAGGTGAACAACAACATACTGAACATACTCCTCGGCCACTACTTTTCACCGCGCGATGCAGGCAACTACAATCAGGCTTACCAGTGGAACTACAAAGCCTCTAACCTGCTTCAGGGAATGGTTCAGACCGTTGCCCAGCCCGTGTTCGTTGACCTCAAGGGCGACAGCGGGCGTCAGTTGCGCGCGCTTCGCAAGCTCGTGCGCTTCACGTCGTTCGTCGCCTTTCCCTTGCTTTTGGGCTTTGCGCTGGTGGCTCGCGAGTTTATCGTAATCACGATAACCGAGAAATGGCTCTTCAGCGCGTCGCTGCTGCAGGTGCTTTGTGTGAGCGGTGCGGTGATGCCGCTGTGCGGACTGCTGGCCAACAACATCATCAGCCGCGGTCGTTCCGACGTTTATCTCGGCGGCACACTGCTTCTTGGCGTTCTGGAACTGGTGTCGATGATGCTGCTCTATAGCCACGGCATACGCACGATGGTGGTGGTCTATGCGCTGCTCAACGTGCTGTGGCTCTTTGTGTGGCACGCTTTCGTGTGGCGGCAGCTGGGCTACAGCCTCTGGCAGCTGCTTGCCGACGTGCTGCCCTTTGCCCTGACAGCCGCAGCCACAATGGTGCTCACCCACTATGCCACGCTTCCGCTATCGGACAGTCTGTGGCTGCTTCTGCTCGCGAGGGTGGTGATGGCGGCAGCGGTCTACTATCTCGTCATGCGTCTGGCCGGTGCCCACATCCTGAAAGAGACCACCCAGTTCGTTCGCTCACGCCTGAAGCACACTGAATAGCATCCCTGTGTTGTGGATGAAGAGCCACGTTGTGAGCACCGCAATTGCCGTGCGCCACAACGCCGTGTACCTGCTCATGCGCAGCAGATAGCCCAGAGCCACGGGGATGACGATGCTCCAGTGGGCTGTCATAATGTAGATTTC
>ONLG01000072.1 GCA_900318625.1 uncultured Prevotella sp. | reverse complement strand
AGTGCGGTATCTCGCTCGTCAACTTCAACGATATTCAGGAGGGCGACATCATCGAAACCTTCATGGAGATAGAGGTAGAGCAGAAGCTCTGACACCTTTCCTACAAGCTACAATAGCAAAGCGAGCCTTCGGAAGACATTTCCCGAAGGCTCGCTTTCGTATTAAGAGGATTACTTCGTCCGCTTTCATACCCATACTTTGTATTGGCAAATATATTGAAATAATATTGCAGCTGCAAAGAATAGCTGTTTTTTTTGTAATTTTGCAGCCAGTTAATCAACAAAAAACAGACTTAGGATGACACAGCAAATTCAGGAAGAGACTGTGGTTTACCGCCACGTAATGCCGTTGCAGATACGTTGGAACGACGTAGACAAGTTCGGACACGTCAACAACTCTGTCTATTTTCAGTACTACGACACAGCCAAGACCGACTATATAGCCAGCCTGTGCGAGGGTGTAAACTGGGACAAGTACGCCATTGTGGTGGTTCACATCGAGTCCGACTTCTATGCACAGGTGAAGGCAGGCAGCCACATCGCCGTGAGAACGCGCGTGAAGCACGTGGGCAACAAGAGTTTCCACCTCGACCAGGAGGTTATCGATGCCGATTCGGAAGAGGTGAAGTGCCACTGCCTGTCGGTGATGGTGCTCTATGACCTCGAAGAACAGAAGTCGATACTCATTCCAGAGAAGTGGGCCAAGGCCATAAGGGACTTCGAGGGCCTCAACGAAGACTGAAAGACCAACCTCTACCCACCACCGATATGCTGCCGATAATACAGGTGGGCGACGTGCTGCTCTCGCCCGACATCATAACCGAGCACTTCTGCTGCGACTACGAACGCTGCAAGGGCGTGTGTTGCGTGGAGGGAGATGCCGGAGCACCCGTCACCCTCGACGAGATTGCTGCCATAGAAGACAGTCTGGATGCCGTGTGGGGCGACCTGTCGGCATCGGCACAGGCTGTGGTCGACCGCCAGGGAGTGGCATACAACGACCGCGACGGCGACCTCGTGACGAGCATCGTGGGCGGAAAGGACTGCGTGTTCACCTGCTACGACGGCGACAAATGCCTGTGTGCTCTCGAGAAAGCGTGCCGCCAAGGTCGCACACGCTTCGTCAAGCCCATCTCGTGCGCACTCTACCCTATCCGCGAAAAGCAGCTGAGCAACCATCTCGTGGCACTGAACTACCATCAGTGGGACGTGTGCCGCGATGCCCGCGCGCTGGGAAAGGAAAAGGGGATAAAGGTATGGCAGTTCCTGCGCGACCCTCTTATCCGCCGCTTCGGCAGCGAATGGTACGACGAACTGACCGCAACAGTTGCCGAACTCGAGAAAGCAGAACTGGCATAGCAGCAAACAACAAAACAATATGGCCACTATTGCTCAGCAATATGAGTCATATTACTTACTAATATGAGTCATATTACTCGGTAATATGACTCATATTGGTTTATAGAGAGCAGGCAGCCTCGCCACTGCTACTTGGCAAGGCTGCTCTGAGATGCCTTATCTAACAATCATTTTCTTGCCGTTACGGATGTAGACTCCCGTTGAGGGCTTTGCCACGCGCTGTCCGCTGAGGTTGTAGACGGTGCCGTCAGTGCTTCGGCTGCGGCCTTCCACTTCGGTGATGCCGGTCACGATGTCGCCGCCAAACGAGAGAGTCTTGCTCTGGATGTCGGTCAGTCCGGAGAGATAGGCCTGGAACGCGCCTACTGCCACAGTGCCGCTGCTGAGCCATGCCACGGTACCGTTCTTGCGCAGGGCAGCGCGGCCCTCGCTGTCGGCGGCTGTGAGCTGCCGGAAATTGCCCGTAAGGCTCACTCCGTCCTTCGTCACGGTGAGTTCGCCCACGCCCCGGGCCAGTTCCACATTGCCCTTTGTGCCGTCAATCTTCAGAGTGACATCGGCACCGCTTACGTTGCGCACCACGTAGGGCACGTATGGGCGCAGCGACAAACCAGTGGCCTTGACAAACTCTATGGCAGTGGATGTGGCTGCACTCAGCTCGTAAGCCTCGAGACCATCGGGCACAGGCAGCTCGCGCGGCAGGCAGACGGTGGCATACTCGCCTGCGGCTATCGTGCGCGAATAGGTGAGCGTGGTCTGGCGACCGAAGTTGACGGGGTAGACAGGATAGCCGTCGCTGAACACCACCTTGAAGTCGGTGGCTTCGAGAGGCAGCGCCCAGCCTCCGGCATCGTAGATGATGTTCTGCCGGTTGGCTATTCGCGCGAGCTGGTCGGAAGCGGCATGGTCGTCGCCGCCGCAGCCTTTGAGTATGATGATTGTGTTGGGATTGTTGGGAGTGGCTATGTTCATCGGCACCGAGTTGTTCATGGGCAGCGTACTGAGGTCGATGGCCGTGGCCTTAGTCGGCAGTGCAGCCACGTCGGCAAGGAACTGTTGTGCGTTGGTGTCGTCGAGCCCACTGCCAAAGGTTGTTACGGTGACGAGGCCACGGCTGTCGGGCTCACCCACATAGATGCGGTTGCCGCTCTCGGTGTAGAAGTACACGTTAGCTACAAGCGCGCTGCCCGTGCCTGCCTGGTAGTTGCTGAAAGCGAAGAACAGCCAGTTCACGGTGGTGTTGGTTATCGGCAGGTCGATGCTGTTCCACTGTCCGCCCTTCAGACTCTTGGCATACTCTCTGTTGCCGGGTGCTCCCTCGATGTGAACGCTGAACTGCGGTGCATCGTCGAGGGGATAGATGTCGGCATGGAGCATATTGGCTCCCTTGAGGTCCTGGTTGCCCAGCGCGCCGAAACCGAAGGTTCCGAGCTGCTTGACATAGATGGTGCGGCAGTCGTCGGTGAGCCAGAAGGCATCGCCCACCTGCTGCGAGCCGCCGTTGTAGGTGAAGTTCATCGACGTAAGCTCGTTTCTGACGAATACGGGAACCTTGTCGCTGAGCGTTTCGGGAGCCGACGGTGCCCCGTCGACGGCTATCAGCTCGCGGGTCTGCTGAATGTTGCCCTGACGGGCAGTGATAGTATGAACGCCCTGGGCTGTGGCAGTGAGCTGCTTGTTCTTAGAGTCGATGCTGAGAGTTGATGTGTAGGTCGGATTTGCAGCCATAGGCGCACCAAACTGGTCCTTGCCTTCAACGCTGAACTGGTATGGCTTGCCGACAACCACACCGCCGGGAACATTCAGCTCCATGCTGGTGAGGTGCAGTCCTTCCTCTACGGGAAGCTCCTTGCTGACGGTCATCCCGTCGATGGCAGCTGTCACCGTGGCCTTGCCAGCCACCGAGGGTGTGAACTCGTTGCCGCTGAACGTGCCGTCGGTGCTGCTCCACACTGGAATCACCTCCATCGGGTTGCGTGCATAGCTGTAGCCCTGCACGGTGAGCGTTGACGCCTCGCCCTGCTTCAGCACATCCCGGTCGCTCGCTATCTCGACACCCATCAGGTCGGTGGCGGCAGCTGTCTCGGGCTGGCCGTAGACCTCAAGCTCGTAGAACGAGGTGCCGTACTGCGTGCCGCGCTGCACTCCCACTACTCGCACATAGCGGCAGCTGCGGTCGTCCATGAGCAGCTCTGTCCAGTCGTTGCTCTTGCCGGTGCCGGTCTTGCTGTAAACCACTTCGCCGTCTTCGCTGTCGCGGAACTCTATGCGGTACTCCGAAGCGAAAGCACTCTCCCACTTCACGCGTACCTTATATATACTTGCCCGCACCCCAAGGTCCACTTGCAACCACTCGTTGTCTTTGTGAGCACTGCCCCAGCGGGTGTCAGTGTCGCCGTCGGTGGCGTTGGCCTTTACCGTTCCGGCATTCTCCTCGCTGCTGCTTGTGCATGGTTTCTGCAATGCAAGGTTGCGCATGACGAGCCGTTCGCGCAGGTCAGGCTCGCTGTCGTCGACGGGATAGACGTAGTTGAAGGCCGTAGAGCTGACTCCCTCCACCTTCATCTGGCGCGCAGGAACGGCGAGAACCGTTCCGTCGCTGTAGACGACGGTTATCTCGGCATCGGTGGGGTTGTATGCGATGTGCGTTTTCTGCCCGTTCTTGGTGTAGGTGCGTGCCGTAGGATAGTTGGCGGTAACGCTCCAGTCGATGTCGCCCCACGAACGGTGCGAGTGAGTGACGTAGTAGGTGATGCCGTTGGTAGAGCTTGTGGTCATTGTAGGCCATCCGCTCTCCCAGCCCTGTTCAAAGATGGCCGCAGCATCGTCGGGATCGCTCCACTGCCGGTAGCTCAGCACCACGTTGCCCCAGTCGCTGTTGCCCAGCCAGGCATCAGAACCGCTGTAGTCCTGCCAGCCAACGTGCTCCTTCAGCTCCATCAGGCGCTTGTAGTCCCAGTCGGCAAAGGCTTTGTCCTCGCCCAGATAGTCGAGCGCGGGCGAGATGGGCATCCACTGTATGCCCTGCATGAAGACGGGGTCGCCGCCAAACCACGTCCACCAACCCACTCCGTGGCTGGTGAGATTTGAGGAATAAGGTATCGTGTAGTCGGGATTGGTGTGCGTGAACTTAGAGTAGTCGATGTTGTAGTCGTCGGTCCTGGCTGTGTGGAAGTCGTTGCCGACGGCTTCTCCGTGTCGGTCGAACCAGTATTCAGCCGTGGCACGCGACTCGGACACCCATCCGAAGATGCCTGCATCGCGCATCTCGTCGTCGCGCAAGGCCACGCCAAGCAGATAGAGGCCTCCCCAGCCCTGCATCGACTCCGATGTGGACTCCTGTCCGTTGCCTGCTCCGTCGCCCATGCCGCCGGCGTAGGAGTGGCCGGCCCACGGGTCCATCATGCGAAGGAAGCAGCTCCACGAGTCGCGCTTGTAGTTGGCATAGTCGCGAGCCACGAGTCTGATCATGTCGCCGTAGCCGACGCGGAAGTCGTCGTCGACAAGAGCGAGCAGTGCAGCAGCCAGAGTGAAGTATCCGTAGTGGAAGTGGTGGTCGTTATAGGTGTCGCTGTCGTAGCTTGTGTTGTAACCAATCAGTCCGTGGTAGCGTGAGTCGTAGGCAAAGAAGAAGTTATCCTCGCCGGGAGTCCACGTGAGCCAGTTGACGAGAGCCTCTTTCAGCCTGTCGTGACAGCTTCGGAACAGTTGCTCGTCGCCCATCTCGCGGGCAAAGGTCATGTTCAGCGCCATCTGCGTAAGTCCCTTGCCGCCCCAGTAGGTGTCGTTGCCGAATGTTCCGGTCTTGGCATACTGCTGAATCATGCTTATCATGCGGTCGCGCAGGAAGGGATGGTCGCCGCTCTCGTCGGTAGGCACGGCATACCACGGCAACATTCCGCTGAACTTATAGCTGATGCTGAGGTTGTTTGCGGCTGCGAGCATCAGCTTGCCGCGAGGCGTGGCATAGCTCTGGCCGAGGAACTGGTGGCCGTAGGTGGCATAACGCTGGCGGTAGTGGTGTGGCAGCAGACCCTGGAGCACGTCGGTGGTGGCTGCACCTGTGCGCAGGTCCTCAGCCGATACGTTCCAGTTTGTCGTCAAGGTGCCATTGCTGTAGTTCCAAGCCACCTTTGTGTCGGTGGGTTTGCTGTAAGCGTAAGCTGCGTATGTGTCAAGGTCGGAGGTGCTCTTCAGCAGAGCCACGACAACAAACTGCCGCTCGCCGCTGAACTTCAGCTTTGCCGTTCCGTCGGCAATGCTCACCGTGGTGCTTTCGGGCAGATATATGCCGTAGAGATCTTCCGTCACATTATTATATATACGCACCACGAGCTGGCTGTAGGCACCGCTGCCGAGCGTGTTGCCAGCCGCATCGCAGAAAGCCACCTTCACATTCTCGCGCAGACGGTTGTCGGCACCGTCGTTGCCGGTAGCCGCAGCGGTGATAGCCGGCTCTATGCCTTTCATCTCAACCCACGTGAAGGGAACGCCGTGGGCCAGTGTGGTGAGCAGGCTCTGCGAGCCGTCTTCATCGGAGAAGGTCATAGTCCAGTCGCTCCACGACTCAGCCATGGGCCGCTGCGGCGCGAAATGCTCTCCGCACATGATTGAGAGCTTCGACTGAGCCTTCATCTCGGTGCCGTTGTCGACCCAGTATTTCGGATAATGGATGTCCAGACCGTATCTCATGCCCTGCACATACTGCGGATAGCTCCACAGATGGCCGGTCAGCTCGCGGCCCGAGTGTTTGTCGTCGCCGTTTATCAGGTTGGTCCACCAGTCGTTTGTCGGTATTGGCCGGTCGTCGGCCTCGCGGATATTCAGTGTGCGATACTGCATATAGCGGCTCTGGTCTCCGCCATGCTCGGACGAGCGGCTCTTGCTCAGTGGTGAATAGGAGGCATAGCTGCCCTTACCTACTTTGATTTGCTGCTGGGCAGCAAGTGGAATGAAGCCTGCTGCAAGGACAAACAGCAGAAGAAGTTGTTTCAGAATAGTTGATTTCATCGATGTTAGAATTAAGCTTTTATGATGCAAATGTATAAAAGAATATTGCTGTCCGCTAAAACTTTTTTCTTGATATAAAATTAGGCTGAAGCCCTCGTTTGGGTTTCAGCCTTTTTGTTACCTTTGTTTTTACCACAAAA
>ONLG01000075.1 GCA_900318625.1 uncultured Prevotella sp. | reverse complement strand
TATATTATGCTTTCTTGCTGTAACTTTGAAATATAAAAGCAAGAAAAAATGGCATCAAATTATATTCCATGCAGGCGGATAACATATCCGCCTGAACGAAGCCCCTCCCTTGGGGTAATCAACGGAGTCGCTTCGCTTGTCGAAGAATGGGGATGGAGGTGGGTGTTAACAGAAAAGCCCCTCCACCGTTCAGGCGGAGAGGCTTGGGTTATGGTCTTTAGCCGAACGGCCTTCGCTTACTTCACAACAACCTTCTTGCCGTTGATTACATAGACTCCGGCGGGCAGGTTGGCTGCGGATTTGGTCTGCTCGCGCACTACGCGTCCGTCGATGCTGTAGACGTTGAACAGCTTGCCCAGCTCCTCGGCTGTAGCCGAACGCACTCCGGTGGTCTCGTCGAACAGAACGCTGATGCGTGCTTCGGCTGAAGCATTGGCGATGTAGGCGCGGAAAGGTCTGAGCGTTGCTCCATCGGCCTTGGAGAAGGTCAGCCCGTCGGCAGCCAGGGCACCCAAAGGCAGAACGTAGCCCGTGCTCAGGGTCTGCTGCTTGTAGTTTGCCATGAACGACATGCTGCCAGACTGCTCGGTAGCGGCAGCGAAGTCGATGGTCACTGTGCCCGGATCGGGGATGGTGATGCCGCCAGTAGCCACGTAAGCCAGATAGGGCTTGTTCTTCTCAATGGCAGTCACCTCGCGGAAGGTGATGCTCTTGTTGTCGGTAGAGGCTGCTATCTCGTAGAACTTGGTGCCGGCGGCAGCATCAGGAATACGGTTGTAGTCGAACGGAACGGTTATCGTCACATAGTAGCCGGCGCGGTCGAACATTCGCTGGAAGAACGGATTGTCAACACTGATTGGCGACAGTGCGGTGTTGATGTCGTAGGTCTTGCTGTCGTTCCAGTTCTCCTGGAAGTAGAGAGCATATCCGTGGTAGCCCTCGCCCTCGGCAACAAGCTCGTTGCGGTTGACGGTTCCCGGTGCAGAGGTGACGAAGAGGCAGTAAGGATTGGCTGTCTTGTCAATCACATTGATGGTTCCCTCGTGGCTCACGTCTGTCAGGTCGTAGCTGTTGGCCTTGGCGACAGCGTCGATAGCGGCGAAAGCCTCGTCGCTCCACGGACCGGTGAGCTTGTGCATACCGTTGGCATCGGCACCGTTGTCAATCAATTCTGTGGGCTGTGGGTCGGGCTCGTCGCCACCATCTTTCCAGAAGTAGATGTTGTCAACAAAGAGAATGTCAGAGCCGTTACCGTTGTCTATCTTGAGCTGGAACGCCTTAGCGTTGGCATAGTCGAGTCCGAGATCTGAAAGCTTGATGTCCTTGCTGTTCCATTCTCCTGCGGTCAGAGTTCCTACAGTTGTAGCATTCTCGATAGGTGCACTTGTCATAATCGGTGTAATGCGCAAGTTCATATCCTGCATGGGCAGTACATCGATATGCAGATAAACCATATCAGAAAGGTCGAGCTGGTTGCTGAAACCATCAAAGCCGAAATAGTTGAAGTTAGAGAACTTCAGGATGTCGTCACCATCCACTGCAACCGTGTTCATAACAGTGGACTGTCCCCAGGTGCCAGCATACCATGTGGTAGCTGCTGTGTAGGCATTGCTATAGAGAGATATTACATCGGCTGCATCCTTGGTGGGAACGGGTGCTGCGGTGAGAGCAGTGGTAGTACCGGTTACGGTCTGTGCTGCAGAAGCGTTCTCGTTATCGTCCTTAGCTATAACAGACAAGGTGTACTCTGTATCGAAATCAAGGTTGCCGATAGCGAATGTAATCTCCGCGCCGCTGTTGCCCTTGGTGGTGTATACTGCATTGTTCTGGTCGGTGATGACGTATGTTACCTGTGCCGACTTGTTGTCGGTGGCCTTCAGTTTGAGAGTCAGGCTGCCAATACCGGCGGCTGCAAGCTCAGCAGTCTCGAGCACGGGAGCCTCGTCATCCTCAACAGCTGGCTTGGCTGCGTAGAAGTGGTCGAGATAGAACTCTGTCTCGCCTACAAGCTCAACGAGCATATAGTTGGGGAAGCTGCCTGTGTTGTCGACAGAGATGTAGTTCCACTGTCCAGGAACGAGGCCGTCCACCGTCTTTGCATTGCCATACAGGTTGTCGCCGAAAATCTTGGCCTGAGTAGCAGAGAAGGGATAGAGGGCTACATAAACCTTGCTGTAGTCACTGGTGATTTCAGCACCACCTGCAGTGCGGCTGTTGAAGCCTGTTCCTTTGACGTGAACAACCTTGTGACCGTTGGCAATCTCTACTTCCTCTACACTTGTGTAGAACGGATTGGGAGCTCCGCCACCTACACCCCAGCCTGGATTGCTATCGTTGATGCCCTTGCCGTACTTGGCACTGTAGACTGCAATAACGCTGGCAGCAAGGTCGGTGGGTTCAGTAGGATTCTCAGTAGGAGCAGAGATATTGATAACTTTGATGGTAGCAGGTATGGAAACACCGTTGTAGGTAGCAGTGATGGTGACGTCACCTACAGCAGCGGGTGTGAACAGATTGCCATTGAGCGTACCGCTGCTCACCCCATAAGTCACTCCGTCGGTAAGGGTCAAACCAAGCTGGTCTTTTGGACTCAGGGTGAGTGCTGTCTCCTCGTTAAGCTTCACTGTTGAAGGGCTAACCTCGAACGATGTCAGCACCGATGCTTCTTTCCCGAAAGCAGCGAAAGTGCGAATCTTCACGCCCCAGGCATAGTTGGTGGCTACGGTAGGAACGAAAACAATGTATCGACCGCTGTTCTCCGCTGTCACAGCCACATTCTTGGCACTCTCCTGAGCGTTGTCGAACGTAGCTATCAGTGTCTCGCCAGTCAGCGAACCGTCAGCAGCAGGCTCTGTGTCAGTCACATAGATGTTGGCACCACAGTCGGCACCTTCCCATGTTGACTGGATAGCACCGATAGTCTTCGACTCACCAAGGTCGATATAGAAGCCCTGAATACCCAGTGTCTGGTTGTATGCCAGGTTAGCACCATTCTCTGGGAAGAGAAAAACGTTACTGGTGTTGCCGTCTTGGGTAATCTTCTGCAGATTATCCTCAGTCACCACATCTTCAGGGAGGAATGACTTCAGACCTCCCAACGGATAAACCGTCTTTCCGGAGGTCAGATTATTCTGGGCGAATGTTGTCAGAGTTGCCAGTAAAGCAACGGTGACGAGTAATAATTTCTTCATAATGAGTAATAGTTTGTTTTTGTAATTTCAGATTCTGAGATTTGCTTACTCGTCCCAGACACTTTTCCTTTGTGAGAAGTTGTAATCGGCGTTGTCGTCGAAGACTTCTTCAGCTGTTCTCGCACCTGCTACACCCGAATATGGGTTATCGCTAAGATTTCCTGAAAGGGCTGCGAGCATTGGCTCGGATTCCCCTGATGTCAGGATTTTGATTGAAGGATGTTGATAATTCTTAGTTTTCATTACGTTTATATTTTTGTTACTATAAATAGTTTGCCTTTGTGTTGTGCAGCTGACTCTGTACAACGGGAAGTGGCAGCGAGCTCGGCTCGCTGCCTATTCCCTTAATTATTTGAAAGATGGTTTATGGATAACCGTCTTTGTCATATACCTATTTATTTTATTACAAACTTGCTGCCGTTGATGATATAGATGCCCTTAGGCAGCTTGCCGTTGGCAGACATCTTGCGGCCCTGAAGGTCGTAGATGTTGCCGGCCTCGATACGGCTGTTGACGTTCAGGCTGCTGATACCCGTAGTGGTGGGATCGAGAACGGTGTATGTGAACTGCGGTGTGACGAAGTCACCCTCGGCGAACATCCACTTGTGGGCGGCAGTGATTACCTGTCCCTCTGTGCAGCCATTCCAAGTGTACGAGAGTCCCTCGTGCTCGGCAAAGCCATCGGTGTAGTCGAACACATAACCGTCAACGATACCTATGATGTCGGTGGCGTTCTTGCAGGCAAAGGTAACGTTAACGTCGCTGCCCGTCTGAGTGAAAGCCCATGTGTAGGCCAGCTCCTTGCCGACATTCAGTCCGGCAGGAATGGTGTAGGTACCCTCGCCACTTGTAGGCTCGACCACTTCTTCGGTTGTGGTGAAGGTCACTTCCTGTGCAGTAGACTCATTGCCGCTCTTATCCTTGGCTACAACGCTAAGCGTGTAGGCTGTCTCGGGTGTGAGAGAAGTAATCTCGACTGTGGCTTCCTCGCCCGACTTAACAGTGGCGGTGCCCACCTGCTCGGTGCCGTTGAGCACGGTGAAGGTGACATTACCATCCGAATTATCGGTAGCACTGAGTGTGAGAGTAGCCTTCTTGTCAGATACGGTAGTGGCCTCGGCCTTGGTTATCACGGGAGCCTCGGTGTCAACAACGGCTGATGCTTCCTTCCAGAAGTATATGTTGTCAACATAAACAGTCTCTACACCTGTACCACGGTCTATCTTGAGCTGGAACATCTTGTAGCTAAAGTCAAATCCGAAGTCGGCAAGCGGCAGGTCGATGCTGTTCCACTCACCAGCGGTGAGAGCGCCAACAGAGGTCGACTTCTCGGTTACACCACCTGTCATTATAGGAGTGATACCGAACTCCATGGCCTGCGTGGGCATGATGTCGATGTGCAGGTAATCCATACCAGAGAGGTCAATCTGGTTGGTGAAACCATCAAAGCCGAAATAGTTGAAGTTAGAGAACTTCAGGATGTCGTCCTCACCTACTTAAACCGCAGTCAGGACTGTAGATTGTCCCCAGCCACCTGCGTTCCAATCGGTAGCA
This sequence comes from uncultured Prevotella sp., assembly GCA_900318625.1. Lineage (GTDB taxonomy): Bacteria > Bacteroidota > Bacteroidia > Bacteroidales > Bacteroidaceae > Prevotella. The sequence goes on along the minus strand of ONLG01000075.1, from coordinate 1,309 downwards.
CCGGCATAAGGATTGCTGAAGAGGGCTATTACATCGTCGGCATCCTTAGTGGGAACGGGTGCTGCGGTGAGAGCAGTGGTAGTACCGGTTACGGTCTGTGCTGCAGAAGAGTTCTCGTTATCGTCCTTAACTATAATAGATAATGTGTACTCTGTATTGAAAGCAAGGTCGCCGATAGCGAAGCTAATCTCCGCGCCGCTGTTGCCCTTGGTGGTATATACTGCATTGTTCTGGTCGGTGATGACGTATGTTACCTGTGCCGACTTGTTGTCGGTGCCCTTCAGTTTGAGAGTAAGGCTGCCAATACCGGCGGCAGCAAGCTCAGCAGTCTCGAGCACGGGAGCCTCGTCATCCTCAACAGCTGGCTTGGCTGCATAGAAGTGGTCGAGATAGAACTCTGTCTCGCCAACAAGCTCAACGAGCATATAGTTGGGGAGATTTTCTTCGTTGTCGAGAACTATGTAGTTCCACTGTCCGGGAACGAGATTGTCTACAGTCTGGGCTTTGGCGTATGCATTGTCGCCAAACACCTTGGCCTGAGTAGCCGAGAAGGGATAGAGGGCTACATAAACCTTGCTGTAGTCATTGGTAATGCCTACGCCACCAGCAGTGCGGCTGTTGAAGCCTGTTCCTTTGACGTGAACCACCTTGTGACCGTTGGCAATCTCTACTTCCTCTACCGAGGCATAGAGCGGATTAGGAGCACCGCCGCCGACACCCCATGTCGGGTTGCTTTCGTTGATGCCCTTGCCGTACTTGGCACTGTAGACTGCAATAACGTTGGCTGCAAGGTCGGTAGGCTCTGTCGGGTTCTCGGTGGGTGCCGAAATGTTGATGCCCTTGATGGTGGCTGTCTTCTCCACGCCGTTGTATGAGGCAGTGATGGTGATGTCGCCCACCTCAGAGGTTGTGAACTTGTTGCCTTCGAGCGTACCGCTGCTCGCCGTGTAGCTTACACCTTCGGTGATAACCAATCCAAGCTGGTCTTTCGGACTCAGCGTGAGCTCTGTCTCCTCGTTCACCTTAACGGTGGAAGGACTTACCTCGAACGATGTCAGCACCGATGCTTCTTTCTCGAAAGCAGCGAAAGTGCGAATCTTTACGCCCCAGCCGAAGTTAGTGGCATCGGTAGGAACGAAAACGATGTAACGACCACTGTTCTCAACGGTCACGCCTACGTTCTTTGCTGCATCCTGGGCATTGCTGAAGGTTGCAATGAGCGTAGCTCCGGTGAGTGTGCCGTCAGCAGCAGGCTCTGTGTCAGTCACATAGATGTTGGCACCACAGTCGGCACCTTCCCATGTTGACT
>ONLG01000050.1 GCA_900318625.1 uncultured Prevotella sp. | reverse complement strand
TATCTTCTTGGAATTTTAATTCCTTCAATCGTTCTAATTCCATCATTAAGTCCAATTTATGTTCTTTTTCTCGATAACTCTTTTCCATCCTTTTATGTTCTTCTCTTTGCAAATCAGCAAGCCAATGGAGGGATTGTCTTGGGGCGTGTTCAACAGGTCGTCAATCATAGCGGTGTAACCAGCCAACTGACCGATGTCTGGGAAATCGAGCTCGGTAATCTTAACCTCAATGACGCAATACCGGTGGAGCGGGATGATGTAGAAGAGCAGGTCGAGATATTTGTCCTTGCCGCCTGCCGACAAGCGGTATTCACGACCAACGAATGAGAACCCTTTGCCCAATTCCAGAAGGAACTGTGTTAGTTTGCTTATCAACTCGTCTTTCAGTTCCTGCTCCGTGTATTCCTCGTTCAGTTGTGCAAAATCGAAGCGGTAAGGGTCTTTGAAGTACTCTTGTGCCAAGTCGCCTTCTGCTTTCGGCATGGTAAGCGCGAAATTGTTTTGTGCTGCTCCTTGCCGCTCATAGAGGTCGGTGGAAAGGAAATTCAACAGAGTTCCACGGCTCCAGTTGTTCTCCATCGTCTTGCGGACAAAGAAAAGAGCCTTCTGGCTGTCGCCGTTCACCTTGTCGATGATTTTTTGATGATGTGTCCAAGGAATACAAAACAGCATTTCCAAATCGTCGGCAACTTGCCGACGATTAGAGACTTTCGATTTTCCAACAATTTGTTGAATATTTACTGACTGCAATTCGTCGGCAACTTGCCGACGATTCTCAAAGAAAGGAGAATACAGGCTGTAAAAGTACTTCGTGTACTTTAGGCTTGTAGGCGAAAAGCCTTTCTTTTTGTTCAGAGCCAACGATAGGTCTCGGCTAAGGTTCTCATAGAAGTGGGAACCATACTTGTTGTCAAACTGTCGTTCCTCAATATCTTTCCCGACGGACCAGTAGAATAGGAGCATTTCACTGTTGACCTTGACAGCAGCCTTTATTTGGCTCTTACGATAGCGCGAACTTAGTTCCGAAATCCAGTCGTAGTATTCCTTGTCGAAGCCTGCCGTTTGTTCTATGCCTGTATTTGCTGTGTTCTTTCTATTCGCCATATATAATATTCATAAGACAGTCATGGAATAATTCTCTTTCACTTATTCTCTAAGGAGCATGGGAGTTGAGGAGTTATAACCGTTACTTTTTTGTTGAAAATGTTATAAGTCTTCGCCGTCAGAGTGATTATATTCATTGTCATAGAACATATAAATCCTGTAATCGCTGTAATTACGGCCAATCATAAACCATACAGAACGCTTTAAGTTACTCTCAATTTCTTCCCACGTTTCTTCTACAGAAACACTGTCGGTCGCAGAATTGCTATCAGATTCTTTTATAAGCTTATTGTCGCTATTGGTTGCTTTCTGGTAGAAAGCAGCTCCGTAGCGTTTGTTCCGGATAGACATTTCGTAAGAAATATCCTCACTATCATCTATTGTGGGGGCAGTTGCATATGCTGGTATATATTTCTTATTGTCTGGTATATATTTCTTATTGTTATTAAATTGTCGAATTAGATTGTTAAAACGGATTCTAATCCCGGTTTCATCTCGGGCATTAGCATCTACTAACGCTATGCGGTATACTTTATTGTTATTCGTTTTAACATAAACATTTACATCACAACCGTTGAACTCTCCTGTAAGATAGTCAAGACGTTGGTTGTATTTGAAGCCTTTAGCTTTCAACTTCTCAATCATTGCAGGTTTCGATCCGTCAACTGGAATACCGAGAAACTTGGTTACTTCTTTCTGTGCGTATGCCATTGTAGAAAAGCACAGTAATATGGCTAATGCTAACTTCTTCATATCTTTAGGTTTTTAGTTGCTTATAAAAAGCAAGAGGCGCAGACTCCACCATACATCTCTCGGCTCACCACAAGCCACTATCAAATATGGGGATGCTGCGCCCGTTCGGGGGTACAGTCCCAATATTGATAGTTTGCTCGTCGTTTTCTCGTGTGGTGATTGAGAGATTATTGAGCGTATGTCTAAGTACTCTGTGGAGTACATCTGCAAATATAATAATTATCCTTGTATGCGGGGCGTTATTATGAAAATATTAACTCAAGATTCTGAATTTAAGGAATTGAGAAGCCGTTGCAGCTTTCATCCATCGAAGAGTTAAACCAAGAATACTTTTCTAATTCACTAACTTATCGAGCTCCCAACTTCCCTAATCGCATAATGATAGATGTTTGGCTGCGCCCCATTTTCTCGGCAATATACCTGATGCTTTTTCCTTCGCGGTGCAGAGACAAAAGGAAATTGTCAGCACTCTGGGTCCATCTTTTGTTTGCATTTGGATGTATAATGTAGTTTACTTCCGATACTCTTTCTGGATTTAGAAATTCATCAACGAATACAGAGGGGCAACGCTGGTCGTAGAGAACCATAGTCTTGAGCTTTGCCCTTGTGATGGCTACGTAGAACAAACGCCGTTCTTCGCCGAAGGGGTACTGGTCGCTTTTTGTCAGCACATAGTCGAGCACTGGGTCGTCGTTTATTCTTGATGGGAAGCCAAAGCAGTCCTTATTGCATTGCAAGACAATCACATAGTCAGCTTCCAGCCCTTTTGACTTATGGACAGTCAGGAACTCTATTTTTCGGTTGCCGATAACGTAATAGAACCGCCCTCGCTCGCTGAAACTCTTATAGACTCTTGATAAATAGTAGTCATCGAAAGAGTAGCGGCCCAATAGGAAAACAGACTTGTCGGCTGGGATGGAAGCTACTGCCTGCGCAATGGTATCGCAATAGTGTGTTTGCTCATAAGCAATGAACTTCAGCTCTGTTATGAGCTGTTTGTTGAAGGGTTTTATGTCTTTGGCTATCTGAACTTTGTTCCGTTGAATAAACTGTGAAGACAGTCCGACAAGAGGCTCTCCAAATCGGTAGGTCGTTTCGATTTTGTTTATCTCCGTGGGGCCGAAATAGTCGGCAAACTGGTTGAACAGAGCCATGTCGCTTCCTGAGAACCGATAGATGGATTGCCAGTCGTCGCCAACGCAATATAGTTTTGCTGGGGGATTGCTGTCGCGCAAGGCTTTCAGGAAGTAATAACGGTCTACCGAAATGTCCTGGAACTCGTCGACGATAATGTATTCGTATTGCACAGGGTGGCTGTTGTTACATATTTGAGTAGCCTGAATAATGGCATCTGTAAAGTCTATTTGTCCTTTTTGCTTCAGAGCTTCAGCGTATCTGTTGATTATTGGATGGAAGATGTTTTTTATGATAAACTTGCTTCTGTCGTCTTCAACGGTGCTCAATAGTTCTTCTATGGTCTTGCAGCTTGATTTCAGAAGAGCTGTAAAGGTAGCACACAGTCTAATAAATGCTTTTTCTCGTCTGCTGTCCTTTTGCAGCATAAGGTCGTAGAGTTCCTTGTCTGATTTGGGTGTGGTCTGAACGCCTGCCTCGGAGAACATTTCCCGAAGCTTCTCGCGTATGTCATAGTAGTGAAAGTCTGCACTTGATGTAGAGAGAAGCGTGGTTCCAAACTTCTTGTGGACTTCCTTTTTCCACGTAATGCCGTCTCCATATTTCTGATTGGCTTCTTCGTAAGTGATGCCTTTGTCTTCTGCAAACCATAAGGGCACCAGACCGTGTTCGTCTACGGCGAAATGTTCAAGGTAAATTCGTTTCAAGCATCCATCTTTTTCATAGTAAATGGAAAAATCGGGCCTGTACTGAGAATACATTTCGTTAGCCACAGGATGCTCGTATGGCTCTTCGTAGCGGAATTTCAGGCCCAGTGCTGACAATGCAAAGCAAATTTTCTGTTCCTGTTTGCTTCTTACATATACGGTTTTCCCATCCATATCCGGCAGCAAGGCTTTCAGTTTGCTGGCTTTCTGTTCTGCTAATGATTGTAGCTGCTCCTTTTTCCGTCTTTCCCAATCGTCCTCTTGCACTTGATAGTCTATGAAATATTCCAGCACTCCCTTTCTGAAATCATTGTCGTCGAGTAGTTCGCGGTAGATTTCAACAAACAGAGCATCTGTATTCTCACAGATAGAAGGTTTTATCCCTGTAGTTTTACTTATTAAGTCGAGCGCAAGTTTGTGAAACGTGTAGCCTCTTAGCCCGGCGATACCCATTCTAACTGTCAGCTCGGCAGCTGCTTTGTTGGTGTAGCTGATGAGTAAGATATTCTTAGGGTCAACATTCCTGCGTTCTGTCAGGTACTTTACTTTTCCTACTATTGATGAAGTCTTGCCGCTGCCGGCACTGCTCACAACAAGACAGTTGTCTTCTTCTGACACTATAGAGCGTCTTTGTTGCTGGTCTAAGGGATAAGCCAGACAGTGGTCGAAGAAATCTTGGTTTGCATCCAGCCTGCTTTTGACGACCGCTTCGTTGTGGTTTTGCGCTAGAAGGTGTATCTGTTGGAAATCGTCAATCAGCTTCTGCATCATTTCGGATGGTTCTATGCGGAAAAACTCCAACTTCTTTCTTAGCGAATAGGCTTCGCTGAACACGTCTTGGAACTGATTGGTAAACTGCTTTTCTTCTGTGCCGCTTATAACGCGGTCGTTGAACGAGTGTTCTAATATGGTTTCTATGTCTATGAAAGCTCTGTCGCGTTCCTGTTCCAATCTCTCATGTGCCTGGCTAAAGCTGTCAGTGGACTTACTTTCGTACAGGTTAGCGATGTTTTCGTCAATTGCTTTGGCTTTTTTAATATACTTATGTCTGATAGCCGCTATCAAATTGATGGCAGCTAATATGACGAGCAATCCGAGTATATAATGGTCTGTCAATGCAATGTTGCGTTTATATGGCTTTCTATGAGTCGTTTGTGGTCGCAAATATACATTGTTTTTCCGACAGCAACAGTACAATTGCTCATTTATTTCAGCCAAATATCGACACATTCCTCTACCTTCTCCTCAGAGGAAAGCCGAAAGGAGAAAGCAATATGACTCATATTGGTCGGTAATATGACTCATATTGGTGAGTAATATGACTCATATTACTTTCTGTCGGTGTTCGGTTCTCTTTGTCATTGGGTTGATGCCAGACTGTTCTTTATGTCTTCCAGCAGGTCGTGGCAGTCTTCCAATCCGATGCTCAGGCGCACGGTGGTGTCGTCTACCGATGCTTCGCGGCGCTGTTCGTCGGTGAACGTTCCGAAGATGGTAGATGCCGGATGTATGGCGAGCGACTTTCGGTCGAACAGGTTGGTAGCGCGGCGTATCAGCTTGAGACTGTCGATAAAGTCGAAGGCTGCCTGTCTTGATGCGAGGTCGATGGTGAAGACAGCTCCGGGCAGCGGTCCGAACTGTCTGAGCGACAGTTCGCTGAAGGCATTATCCTCCAGGCCGGTGTAGTTGACACGCGCTATCTCGGGCAGCTCGCGGCATTGCCTTGCGAGCCACAGCGTGGTTTCGGCCTGTCGGCGGAAGCGTATGTCGAGCGTGTCGAGTCCGAGCGTTTCCATGTAAGCCGCCTGCGGTGCCATCAGACCGCCAAGATTGGTCACGAGCTCGGTCTTCACGCGTGCGGTGAACGGCATCTTGCGTCCCACCCGGCGTATGCGGCTCTGCATCTGAGGCGAGGGATGGCTCGACCAGTCAATTGTGCCATAGTCGACAAGCAGTCCACCGAGGCCCGTTCCTCCGCCTGAGATATACTTAGTGCTGCTGACGACCTCGATGTCGATGCCGAAGTCGCGTGCGTGAAACACGGTGAACGGCACTATTGTGGTGTCGGCTATCAGCGGCACGCCGTGGCTGTGAGCCACGGCGGCCAGTGCGCGTATGTCAGCAACCAGCAGCTGCGGATTGGTGATGACCTCGAAGAACAGAGCCGCCGTGTTGTCGTCGGTCAGGGCCGCCACCTCGTCGGGGCAGGTGAAGTCGGCAAAGCGCGCTTCCACCCCGAGCGTGCCCAGCGTGTCACGCAGCAACGACAGACTGTTGCCGAAGAGGTGGCGCGAGGCCACGATGTTGAGCCCTGCCGCGCTCACTGCCGTCAGCGCGTAGGCCACTGCCGCCATGCCCGTGTTGAGTGCCGTGACGCTCAGAGCCCCTGTCCACTGGCGCACCCGCTCCTCGAGATGGCTCACCGTGGGGTTGGCTATGCGCGAGTACGACGGTGCTGCCGAGCGCCCACAGAAGGCATCGCTCATGGCTTTGGCCGAAGGAAACTCAAAGGCAGCTGTGTGGTAGACGGGCATGGCCAGCGAGCCGTAGGCATCGGGGCGCGGATAGCGTGTGCTGAGTATCTTTGTTTCGTATTTCATGTTGGTTTTTGATTATATTCAGACGGTTAGAGGTGAGTGGTGAGACGATTGGAGGGCAGTTTATACAGCTTGAGGCACTATCCTCTCACCTCTAACCGTCTCACCCCTAACCGTCTTAGAACTCACCTCTCACCTCATTATTTCCTGTTACCGACAATCTTCCTTACAGCCACGACCAGGCGGTCTACGTCTTCTCTCGTGTTGTAGAGCGCAAAGGTGGGGCGCACGCTCATCTCGTAGCCCAGTGCCCTGAGTGCAGGCTGTGCGCAGTGGTGGCCTGCGCGCACTGCAATGCCCTCCTTGTCGAGCAGCTGGCCCGTTTCCGGCACGGGTATGCCGTCGAGCACGAAACTCACCACCGATACGCGGTTTCTTGGATTGCCGATGATGGTTAGCCCCGGTATCTGTGCAAGCTGCTCGCGGGCATATTCGGTGAGCTGGTGTTCGTGGTGCTCAATGTTGCGTATGCCCAGACTGTTCACGTAGTCGAGTGCGGCTCCCAGGCCAATGGCGTCGGCCACGTTGGGCGTACCGGCCTCGAAGCGTGCCGGTGGCTGGTTGTATTCGGTGCGCTCAATGGTGACATCCTTTATCATGTTGCCGCCTCCCTGCCACGGCTGCATCTTTGCCAGCAGCTCCTTGCGACCGTAGACCACGCCGATGCCGTTGGGACCGTATATCTTGTGGCCCGAGAAAACGAAGAAGTCGGCTCCCAGTCTCTGCACGTCAACGGGTGTGTGGGCTATCGACTGTGCGCCGTCGACGAGCACGGGAATGTTGTGTGAGTGCGCGATCTGTATTATCCGCTGCACATCGTTGATGGTGCCGAAGGTGTTGTTCACATGGCCCACCGATATAAAGCGCGTGCGCGGAGTGATTATGCGCTCGAGTTCGGACAGTATCAGGTCGCCGTTGCGGTCGGTAGGTATGGCCTTGAGCAGGCATCCGCGCTCGTGGCACACCTGTTGCCAGGGCACTATGTTGGCATGGTGGTCGAGTTCGGACACTATCACCTCGTCGCCTGGTGTGAGATACTGTCTGCCGTAGGTCTGCGCCACGAGATTGATACCCTCGGTGGTGCCGCGAACGAAGATTATCTCCTCCGGCGAAGCGGCGTTGATGAAGTGCTGCACCTTCTCGCGGGCCTCCTCGTAGGCATCGGTGGCGCGTGCAGCCAGCGTGTGGGCACCTCGGTGGATATTGGAATTATAGTTCTTGTAGTAGTCCGAGATCTTGTCGATCACCTGCAAGGGCTTCTGCGTGGTTGCTCCGTTGTCGAGCCACACGAGCTGGTGGCCGTTGACCTGCTGGTTGAGCACGGGGAAATCCTTCTTTATCTGCTCTGAGCTGAGCGTGTCGGCTTCTTCGTAGTGCAGGTTATGCAGCTCGCTGCCCAGAGGCAGCACCCCTGTCTGCTCTCCCGAGGAGAGCGGAGAGCTTAGCCCGGCTTCCTTTACAAACCGTTCGAGGTAGTTGTCGGTTTCTGGTTGTGAAGCCCTGGTGACGGGCTTCTCCTCAGGGCAGTACTTGCGTGCCACCTGCCGGAGCAGCTCGAAGCCCGGGTCTTCGATGCCGTAACCGCTTATGTTCTTTATATCAATCATGCTAAAGTCTATTTAGGCTCCGTCGCTTGCAGCTTCCTCCCCATCAGCCGAGTGGAGTGGGGAGGAAGGAGAGGCTTGAGCTATTTCTTTTGATAGTCATGGTAGTAGCCCACCTCCACGTTCTCGAGAACGGCAATGGCGTCATCGGTGAGCGAGGCCAGCGAGAAGTACTTAGTGAGCAGGTATGATGCCACTCCAAACTTGTCGAGTCCCATCAGCCGGGCACTCAGGCTGGGTGCTATCTCGCCCGGTATGCCGCTCTGGTGAAGACCTATCACGCCCTGGTTCTGCTCTCCGGTGCGGACGAGGATGATTTTCGTGGTGCCCACGCCACGTCCGGTGAGGTACTGGCCTTCCACTTCCACCTTGTCCGACGGTATGAGGGGCACTCCGCGCCACAGTATCACCTTCGTGCCGAAGAGGTCGGTGGTGACAGGGGGCACTCCGCGCCAAGTACATTCGCGCTCGAAGGCGGCAATGGCACGCGGATGAGCCACGAAGAAAGCCGGTTCCTTCCACACGAGCGACAGCAGTTCGTCGAGGTCGTCGGGCGTGGGAGCACCGTAGCGGGTAGTGATACGGTAGGCGGGATTGGCCGCTGCCAGCAGGCCGAACTTCTTGTTGTTGATGAGTTCCCACTCCTGGCGCTCCTTGATGCTCTCGATTGAGAGTCGGAGCTGCTCTTCAAGCTGGTTGTAGGGATTGTTGTAGAGGTCGCTCACGCGGGTATGGACGCGCACCACGGTCTGGAGCGTGTTGAGCGAATACTCCGTCGGGTTTTCCTCGTAGTCGATGTAGGTCTCGGGAATGATGTTGTCCTCCTCGTGTCCGCTCACCAGGTCGATGTGTTTCTCGCCGTGGTCGTTCACCGTAGCTTTCAGGCGGAGTTGCTTGTCGACCGCTTTGTTGAATGTCTCGCGGAAGTCGGGCACCTCGCGGATGAACTTCTCAAGTTCTTTCTGCTTTAGTCCGAGGAACACCGTCGGTGTGACTGCTCTTACCGAGACTGTCGACTCGGCCTCGTCGAGCAGGTCGGTTTCTCCGAAATACTCTCCGTCGCCAAGCAGTGCGATGCGCAGCTCCTCGCCGTGAGGACCCTTGCTGATGACCTCAGCCTGTCCGCTGGCAACGATAAAGAACTTCTGCTTGTCTTTTCCTTCCTCTACAAAGAGCTGTCCAATCTCTACCTCGTTGGTTTCAAACGAGCGTGCCAGTCGTGTAACTATCTCGTCGTCGAAGTCGGAGAACAGAGGAATGGCCTTCAGGCTCTTTGCCGAGAACGACGGCACTCCGTTGAGGAACTGTATTGGCAGCCGCTCGCTCTTTCGCAGCTCCACCTTGGTGCGGTTGACACGGAAGGTGCCTCCCGAGACCTGCACCCACGGCAGCAGCTTGAGCAGCAGGCGAGGAGTGATGGAGCCCATCTGTGGGGCTGTCTTGGTAGTGGTGGCCAGTCGTCTGGCGGTGGCAGTGGTCACACTGCGCTGAAGATTTGAATCTGCCATAGTCTTTCTTTCTTATTTTAAAATTGTTACCTTGTGTGTCGTTCCCTCTATATGCTCCACGCCAAGCACGTTGTAGCCCTGTTCGCGGGCATTGCGCGGAACGTTGTCGAGCGGTTCGCCCTCAGCCAGCAGCACCTCGAGGATGTCGCCCGGCTGCAGTTTCGACAGCTCTATCTTTGTCTTTACGAATGTCATGGGGCAGTGCTCCTTAGTAATGTCTAACACATGAACTCGTCCTCCGTTGCTTTCCGGATGGTGTTGCGGTTGCTTGAATAATGCCATGATGCTTGTCCTTTTTGTCGTTAAACGTTGATTTGTTGCTCCTTTATGGTGTGCAGGTGTGGGGCTTGCTATATGAATAATGTCTGTCCGCCTTCTGACAGCTTCAGGAAAGAGGCCACGCCGAGCACGTCTTTCACCTCGGGGATGAAGTCTTGCCTGGTGAGTCCCAGCACGTGCATGGCCATCTCGCAGGCATAGAGGTTGATGCCAAGAGCCTTGGCAGCCTCTACCAGCTCTTCGAGAGTGGCAACATTGTTCTTCCGCATGAGGTATCGGAAGAGCTTCGGGCCTATTCCGAGGAAGTTGAACCGGCTGTTGGGAGTCACCTTCAGGCCGCCCATCATGTAGCCGAATGTCTTTGTAAGCCAGTTGGAACCAATGAAAGCCCTGCCATGCTTCTGCTTGATGGCATCGAGTCCCCAGAAGGTGAAGAATATGTTTACCTCGTATCCCACAGCTGCCGCACCCGTTCCGAGGGTGAACACAGCCGTGAGCTTGTCGTAGTCGCCGCTGAAGGCTATGATTGAGAGTTTCTTAGTGTCTGCCATATTGCTATTCTCCGAAATGAAACAGTTGTGTACTCAGGTATCGCTCGCCAGTGTCGGGCAACAGCACCACTATGGTCTTGCCCTCGTTCTCGGGCCTGCGTGCCAGCTTGATGGCTGCCGCCGCTGCCGCTCCGCTCGAGATGCCCGTCAGCAGTCCGTCTTTCGTGGCGAGAAGGCGACCCACGGCAAATGCCTCGTCGTCCTTGATGCGCAGTATCTCGTCGTAGATGGTGGTGTCGAGTATGCGCGGCAGGAAGCCCGCGCCTATTCCCTGAATCTTGTGTGGACCTGGCCGCTCGCCGCTGAGCACCGACGAGCTGTAGGGCTCCACGCCAATGACCTTCACCTTGCCGCCCAGCTGGCGCAGCAGCTGTCCCACGCCCGTTATGGTTCCGCCCGTGCCGATACCGCTGACGAAGAAATCAATCTGTCCGTCGGTGTCGCGCACAATCTCTTCCGCCGTGTTCAGGCGGTGGGTCTCAGGGTTGGCAGGGTTCTCGAACTGCTGCGGGATATACGCATCGCCTATCTGCGCGGCTATCTCCTTGGCTTTGCTGATGGCTCCGGCCATGCCCTCGTAGGCGGGAGTGAGCACAAGCTCGGCACCGAGGGCTTTCAGCAGGGTGCGCCGTTCCACAGACATCGAGTCGGGCATGGTGAGCACCAGCCTGTAGCCGCGTATGGCAGCTACCAGAGCCAGTCCGATGCCGGTGTTGCCCGACGTAGGCTCTATTATAGTGGTGTTGGCTCCGAGGAGTCCCTTGCTTTCGGCTCGCTCAATCATTGCCAGGGCTGTGCGGTCTTTCACGCTGCGGCCCGGGTTCAGATACTCCAGCTTGGCAATGACGCGCGCTTTGAGCTTCAGCTCGCTTTCCGTGCCCGACAGTTCGAGCAGCGGAGTGTGGCCTATAAGATCGGTAAGGCTTCTTGCTATCTGTGTCATTCGTTTGCGGTTTTGGTTTACGTCGGCAAAGTTACGGCGAAAGCGCCACCCTCGTAATAGCCCTTTCGTGGCATTTGGCATACCATGTTTGAGGTATGCCGTTTACCCCGTGTGTGGGATTCCGGCACAAGGCAGATAGCCGTAACTTTGCAGCGAATAACAAAAGCATCACACACTATGGCACAAATCTATGTTAATGGAGAAGCGCAGGACGTCAGTCTGCCTCTCACGGTGAACGAACTGATCAGGCAACAGCAAGTGGAAACACCCGAAATGGTGAGCGTGCAGGTGAACGAAGAGTTTGCCGAGCGCGAGCAATGGGACGACATTATAATAAAGGAAGGCGACAGCGTGGACTTTCTCTACTTCATGGGAGGAGGAAGCGCGGCGTAGAACTAAGGGTAACAGCTATGAGAGATTTTACAGAAGAACAGATACAGCGATACTCGCGCCACATTCTGCTTCAGGATGTGGGCGTGGAAGGGCAGGAGAAACTGCTCGATGCCAGAGTGCTCGTGGTGGGAGCAGGAGGTCTGGGGGCTCCCGTGGCCCTCTATCTGGCTGCTGCCGGAGTGGGCAGGATAGGCATTGTCGACGGAGATGTTGTGGACTTGTCCAACCTTCAGCGCCAGGTGATACACTTCACGAAGGATGTAGGCATCAGGAAAGTGCTCAGTGCAAAGGAGAAGATACAGGCCATAAACCCCGACGTGGAGGTAGATGCCTACTACGACTTCCTTACCTCGGCCAATGCGCTGGACATTGTGAAGGACTACGACTTCATAGTAGACGGCACCGACAACTTCCCTGTGAAGTTCCTGATAAACGATGCCTGCGTCATGGCAGGCAAGCCCTTCTCGCACGGGGGCATACTGCGCTTCAACGGACAGACCTTCACCCACTTGCCCGGCACAGCCTGCTATCGCTGCGCGTTCAAGGAGCCGCCGCCAGCGGGGCTTGTTCCCACGTGCAGCCAGGCTGGAGTGCTCGGTGCCATTGCCGGAATGTTGGGAACCATACAGGCAGCCGAGGTGCTGAAGTACTTCACCGGAGTGGGGCAGCTGCTCACCGACCGCCTGCTCACGTTCGACGCGCGTTCGATGCAGTTCCGCACGGTGCCCCTGCGCCACCGCGACACGTGTGCCATCTGCGGCTCGCACCCCACCATAGACCATCTTATCGACTACGAACTGCCTGCCTGCGACCTGCACAAGCCATAATCACCAATCAAAAAATCAGGAAAGATGAACATTCCACAGCATATCATAGACGAACTGATAGAACAAGCCGAACGCGACGCGCCCATAGAGTCGTGCGGCTACCTGATGGGCACTGGCGACAACGTCAGCGAAAACTATCCCATGGAGAACATAGACCACTCAGCGGAGCACTTCTCGTTCGCTCCTCGGCAGCAGTTTGCTGCCTTGCGCCATGCGCGCTCCAAGGGACTGACCATCCTTGCCAACTGGCACTCGCACCCGGCATCGCCGTCGCGACCCTCGCAGGAAGACCTGCGGCTGGCCCAAGACCCCTCAATACGCTATGCCATACTCTCGCTGCTCGGCGGAGAGCCAAGACTCAACTCGTTCAGGATAGTGCGTGGCGAGGTGGTGGACAGGCAGGAGCATCTTTAGGGGCAAGGGGCAGGGGGCAAGATAACACTATCCTCTTGCTCCTTGCCCCCTGCCCCTTGCCCCTAAAGATAAGGAATCAGAACTCAAAACTCTCTACCAGTCCGGCCCTGAGCGCATACTTCACCACCTCGTGGGCAGTGTTCACGCCCAGCTTGCGGAAGATGTTCTTGCGGTGGGTGGTGATGGTGTGTACGCTCGAGAAGCGCTCCTCGGCTATCTCCTTTGTGGTGAGACCCTTGGCGATAGCCCTCACGATGTCTCTCTCGGTAGCTGTCAGCACGTCGGGTTGCTTCTCTTCGGTCTGCTGAGCGAGGATAATCTCCATCGCCCTCTGGCTGATGAAGCGTTGTCCGGCAGAGGCTGAGCGCAGCGCGTCGCGCAATGACTTCAGCTGCTCGTCCTTGAACACTATGCTGAACCTGTGGGAACTGTAGACTATGCGGCGCAGAAAGGCGGCTGTCAGCTCGTCGCTCAGCAGCAGCCACTGAGCCATCACGAAGCGTTCGCTGATAATGAGCAGCTGCTCTTCGTCGGCAATGTCGAACAGAGTGTAGTCGAGCACCACCACTGCGCTCTCGTGAGCCTTCAGTGCCTCGACAAG
>ONLG01000052.1 GCA_900318625.1 uncultured Prevotella sp. | reverse complement strand
AAATGTAGGTTAACCGCAAAAACAACAAAACAAAAATTGCAGAAACAAATTCCAAGGGCTGTTATATTTTAAAAGAGCAGCCCGAAGGGGCAACAATCCCATAGCCCTGGACTATAGGATGGTTGGCCTCTCAGTCCGTCTTTCCCATGCAGCCGAAACTTCATTTTCTACCCAATACAGGTTGAGGTGCGTAACTTTAATCTTTATCACCTGAAAAAATACTTGTTCATTTCTTTTTACTTGCAGAATAATATTTTATCTTTGCCTGTGGAATAATAATCAAGGCGACGAACCTGAAACAACC
Source organism: uncultured Prevotella sp. (assembly GCA_900318625.1). Taxonomy (GTDB): domain Bacteria; phylum Bacteroidota; class Bacteroidia; order Bacteroidales; family Bacteroidaceae; genus Prevotella. The sequence continues at coordinate 13,110 of ONLG01000052.1, read as the reverse complement.
ATAAACAATGAAAAACACATAGAGGTAAACTCCTGTATATCAACTATTCTTTAGATTTTAACACTTCGGACTTGCTTTTTGGTGGTTCTCAAAAATCCGCTTACCTTTGCAACGCATTTCTACGGTGGTTCTCAAAAATCCGCTTACCTTTGCAACGCATTTCTACCGCGGAGAATTTTGAGGGCTTTTATTTTGCCATCTCGTGGACAGGGTTGACAAGGGACTACTAAGGGGTACAAGAGTTGACTGACACCAGTCAAAACGAGGCTTGATGACGAGAGCCTGAAACAGCTCCATGACAGTCATGTCCAATGGCTGGAACAGGAAAAACAGACACTTGAAGACCACTACAGGCAGCAGGAAGAGAGTTGGCAGAAGCATAGCCAACGACTCACAGACATCGTGAAGAACAACGAGGGTGTATGGATTTCAACAAGAGTCTTCTACATTGTTGGTTCCCTTTCCCTCCTGTCAATCATAACGATTGCAATGGAGATAGCTTTATATATGAATTGCCACCTAATGGTCCAATAGAAATGATTTGTTTTGCCATTTTCTATATATTGTTCAATCAGAACAGATCTAACATCTTATTTGCAAGCATGTTGTTAACTTCTGAGTTTTCACCGCCGAACATGTACTTTATTATCAGTTTTTTTTTCTCTGAATCATAAAGCCCCATCTTCTTAATCACCCTGCCTAATGCAAGGGTAACACTAGGATTGCTTTTCCAGTCAATTTCACAGTTGCTAATCTCAAACAAAGCTTCTGCCTGATTCAACAAGACATTTCTATCGGAAGGATAGCATTCTTCAACAATATACCCTCCTAAGTTGTCTGCATGTTTGGCGATAATATCTATCAGCCCTCTCTCTGTTAATACTCTCTTGGCAATAGCCAACCATGCAACGTTGGTCGTTGCTTGGGACAAACCATTAATGACTTCCACAACATTTTGGCAGAAGCATACTTCTGGGTCTCTTACTCTTTTTGCAAATAGTCTCATGATCTTTTGTCTTTTAATTCTGTAAATATCCTTAATACTTTATGTAAAGCTTCGTCTTCAGATTGACAATACTCTATATGGTATCTTTCTGGTGCAAAATGATATAGGGAATGCAATGTGGAGGAAACGACAAAAGTATAAGCCGTTTCCACTCCCAGTTCTCTATAAACCTTTTTCATTCCTTCAAGCTTGAGATTTACGAAATTACTGAACCATTCATCAGCGATTTTCTGACGGTTTGAAAAGGGCATTCCTGGTATCTTGCCTCGAACTCTTATATTTATAACATTCATCATACTATAGCCCCGCTCATCAAGAGACAACAATATCTTGCAAGCTAACTCAAAATATTTAGGTGCTCTTTCTGCTGGGTCTAATTCCTGTCTTGCTGCAATAACAGCAGAGCGCAATGGCTCTACATTCATGTTTCTGTTTATTGTATCAATCTCACTTTGGGAACCGATACCAAACAAAAGGCTTAATATATGAAAGAAGGCAAATACGCTATCATCCTCTATCTCTCTTATCTTACGCTGTTCATAGCTCATTAGGTTTTTGTATTTTGACAATAGCGAAACATAAGGAAAAGAAGCAAGCCTAAACATATCTTGCTTGGAGCATAGCTTTGAATCAAGCATTTGCTTATATTCGTATTCATCTATCTGTTTAAGTTTCATTCCGTTATTGAAAAAAATGTTTGTTACATTTTGAAAGCAAGAGGCGCAGACATTCGCCATACGTCACACGGTTCACCACAAACCACCTTCAAATATGGGAAATCTGCGCCCGTAAACGGGACAGTCCCAATATGAAGGTTTGCTCGTATTTCAACGGTGGTGATTGTGTGACTATCGAGCAATATGTCTTTGCAAAGCAGACTTCGCCCACTATGCGTTGCAAAGGTACTCAAAAAACTTCAATTATCGCTACTTTTAGTGTCACATAGGTGTGGTTTTAGATAAAACTTGCTTAAATAACGCGCGAAACACTATTTTTATGCATTGTTCTCTATAAAAATGTGTACCTTTGCATGATAAGAAACGTGTATTTTTATACAATGGAATTAAAGACTCTGATAGCGGAATGTACAGCATACGAATTCAAGGTGATGCTTGAAGAGAAGAAACCTAAGAGTTGGCTGAAGAGCGTAAGTGCCTTCGCCAATGGCTTGGGCGGTTCCCTTTTCTTCGGCATAGATAATGATGGCATTGTTAAAGGACTTGGTGACGTGCAGCATGTATGCGAGGAGGTGATGAATTTGCAGGGGAAAGAAATCTTTTCATATAAACGACAAAGGATTTTATCCTTTAACTGTTAAAAAAGCACCTTACTTCGCGTTAAATCTCTTTAAAATATGCTCTATTTGAAGAGAAAGTAGTACATTTGCCTCCCCTAAGCAGGTAAAACTCACATAATATTTATGTGGGAAAAATGTATTAAGAAAGTATTATGAATCTTTATATACAAAAATCAAAAGATAACCTTGCTGCAGCAGACTGCTTGGTCGGGGGTAATTTGTATGAGGCATCTGCTCATTCTGCTTACTATTCGATATACTTTCTTTCAGAAGAATTACTGAGTTCATATTTTGGCATTGGACATGATGAACAAAAGATTCTTGTAAATGGACCCAAATCACATCAAAAATTCATCAAAAAGTTTACTGAATGTTTGAACACCGTGTCAAACTTTGAGCCAAACGACTTCGTTCAATGGTTCAACCAAACGAATATGCTAAGAAATAAAGCAGATTACAAACCAGAAAAATTGCCACAGCCCATCTACGAAGATAACGTTAAATATGCTCGTAATTTCGTAAAAGGCATCAATGATTATTTTAATCTTTACTAAACTAATATGACTGCTCAAGAATTCTTAAAAAAAACTCTCAAGGTGTGGGAATCACTTTTTGAAGGTATTAAGTTAAAGTATGCTTATGATGCAGTGACAGAGTATCATATAGTAGAGGTAAAACCTGAAGAAATCCGCCGCGGAAGTGCGGATTACAAGAAAGTAGAGATGCAATTATGGATGGACTTTATGGAACAGTATCCCGACGAATGTCTTTTGATATGTGCTCCATCGGATGCAAATGATATGACTAACGTATTGTTTGAAACAAAACCTGTTTGGAAAATTCTTCCACAGAAGAAGGTCTTCTCGGATAGTTTTGGCTATATCCAATATGATTCTTTTCAAGTGCATTTAGATAATACAAAAATAAGTTTCGATAATAATTACTACGCATTAGCCGCATAATTTATGGCAGAACAAATAGCAAAATTCCGTTTTAAGGGATATAAAATAGTTGAATCTTATATTGCAACGAACCCTGAAGAAGAAACGTCACAGAACCTTAATGTGGAGTTTGAACAAACAATTGGAGTTAATGAAGAAGGTCATAATATGCGCCTAGAGATGACGGCAAATATTAATGATGAAAATAATGCTCTCGTTATTAAGATAAAGGCTCAGGGATTCTTTGAATTCGAATCAGAATTAAATCCGAAAGAGAAAGATATCTTCTTCCGTACCAGTGCCCCTGCAATTCTTTTTCCTTATGTGAGAGCATACATTACAACACTTTCTTCTCTTTCGGGAGTAAAACCTGTAATATTGCCTACGCTTAACATGTCGCAACGCTAATGATTATGAATCAAAGAAGCGACGTCTATTATAATGCAGGTATAGAACTTCTCTCGAAACGGTTGTATAGTCAGAGCATAGCCTGTTTCTATTACTCTGTCCTTCAAAAGATGTGGTATTCCTTAACCGTTTCTCCATTACGTCCAATGGCTTATGAAAATCAAAATCCATTGGACGAAAATATTCATGAGCGTACACTTGAGGACATAACCTTACGTTTAATTGGACGTAAGGACATAGAAAAGATGAATGAGCTATTTCGTGATAAGATGTTACCATTACGTAAGAAGGCTGATTATGATTCTGCTCTGTGTTCTCAAGAAGAGTGTGTTGAATGTCGGGGATGGTGTGAGTCTTTAAGGAGACTTCTTGATGAACGATTTAGACCGAAGGCCGCTTGATGCGTTTACTATTCAAACTTTAATACACAAAGATTATCATTGTTCTAAAAGTTGCAAAGAAGTTCTCAAAAGAATCCTTTCGACTGCTTTTATGTGTTTTTATGACAAATTCTCATGTCTATCAAAAAACATACAATATTTTTATTGTATATCCCCAAAGTAAAGCCGTGACAGTCCGTCGCATTTATGGCTCGTCATCTAAAAAACTATCCATATAAGCGATAATAACAACCCCAAATCTGCACTTTTTCATACATTTCGTGCTTTCAAAAAGTTAAAAGTGTTAAATCTGCGACTTTATTATCATTCACAGAATCTACGCCATCACTTTTCTATCATTCAGAATGGAATAAGTTGAAATTCAGTTATATATAAATACTATGATTGCACAGGGCTGAATGAAATCACATCATATATGCAAGAGCCATTTCAAACAGGTTACTATTGTTGGGATTTTGTAAATAAGTCCATTCCTTTATATGTACCAGCAAGTACCAAAGAAAAGTACCAAAGTACTGGTGGTTGGAAGGACTTTACTAACATTATAGAGTTTGGTGGTGAACGCATAGAGCCATTAACGGAACCACAGGAAGTGGATGTTGCCGTTGTGCCTGACCAGATAAGTCTGAACGGCATGGTCGTAGGCGACACATACTATGTGCTGGATGCGGACAACGGCGACGGTGCGGATAGCGAGAACGGTTGCGTGGTTATCAACACTACGACAACCGATGAAGCTATAGACGGCTTAGTCGGCAAGGACGTGAGCGATGCGAGTGTGAAAGCTGCCTTCAAGGGCTTCATCTTCATGGTGCCGGCAGGAACGGGTACAGTCAGCATCAATGCCGAGACGCTCGGCACAAGCTCGCTGATGGTGAAGATTGGCAGCCAGACGGCGCAAGCCTTCCAGCTGGCTGAGCGCGAGACGGTGGAGATACCCTACAGCGTAGCAGAGCCTACCTACGTCTATATCTATGCCGGAACGGGTACACAGGCAGCAAGGTCAATGGGTGCAGCCAGAGCAGTGGCAGCCGAAAACAGCGTAAAGGTTTACAGCTACAAGTGGGAGCCAACAGACCCGACGGGCATCAACTCAGTTGACAACTCGCAATCAGCAACTGGCAACGAGGCTGGCGCATGGTATACCATAGACGGCAGAAAGCTGAGCGGCAAGCCTGTGCAGAAAGGCATCTACATCGTGAACGGCAAGAAGGTGGCCGTGAAGTAGCACGGCTTACACGATAATCTCTCCCCACGGTGGGAAAACAAACACTCCCTGCAACCTCGAGATTGCAGGGAGTGTTTTTGGTAAAAGTACTATAGAGTGGGGGTGAAAATCACTCAATCGGAGTTACCTGCGGTGATTCAATCTTCTCTATGGAAGGTTCCGGCGTCTTCTTAGGCTCTGGTGCAGGTGGTGCAGGCTTGGTGTCGCTCGACAGGTCAGCCGATTCTATGATGTCTTCACCGGCAGGTATGCCAGCAGCAGGGTCGCCCTGTTTGTCTTCTTTGGCCGTTTCTTTCTTTTGCTTGTCGTCTTCGTCCTTCTTCTCCTCATCCTCGTTCTTGGCATTGGTTTGCTGTGGAGTCTTGAAAAGGTAGTCGCCCACCACATCGAACGTGTCGAGATACTGCTCCTTGGCCTGCTGTTCGGCTTCCTCCTCGGGAGTTGAAGGCGTGTCGCGAACCACGCAATTATAGAGTATGAGGGCTATGACGATGGCGAAGAACGTTGCGAAGACCTTGAACAGACGGGTATGGAAGAACCTTTTATGCTTCGGATCTACGGTGTTTTCCACCTTTCTCTTCATCTCTTGTAGTTTCTTGTTGTCCATAGTAGATGCTGAATGTTATGCTGCGCAAAGTTAGAAAGAAGTTCTAATATGTCAAAATAAAGATTGCAAAAAACCGTTTTTCCCCGTCGTTGCTCCTTCAGCGGCGATAGATGATGCCCTTTATGCTGACATTATGGCTGCGTGAGAGCTGTCCGGGATTGGTGCCGCGTTCGCCTTGTGGCACTACCATACCATGCAGGGCGTAGAAGCGGGCAAACTGTTCGGGCACTCTGCCCTGGCTGTCGAGGAAGTTCATCGGTATGGTGGTGAACACTTCGTGCCCCCTTTTGTCTACGAACACCTTCTGTATCAGCTCGGAACAGTAGATGGCGCGGCTGTCGGGAAGGAAGAGTGAGTCGTAGGGCAGTCCCTGCAGAAGCTGCAACCTTGCCCTCACGGTGTCGGCATCGAAAGGCACCCTGACCCTTCCGACGATTATCTCGCTAATCGCAGAGTCGGCTCTGGCTGCGCTGAGAAACTCGCTCAGCTTCCGTCTGTAGACTCCGTAGCGCGGTGTAGCATCGCAGACGGTGGGCTCCGGGCCGGCACTGTCTACCATTGCCACGTGGTCTATGGCCCGTGAGTGCCATCCGTTGGTGACGGCAGTGATGGCATTTCCGCTGCCCTTGACGATGAAAAGCAGGTCGCAAGGCTCGAGCTTGCTGCCTACAATCATGTCAAGCCGCTCGGTACTGGTACATCCCGACAGCCATACAAGGCAAGTCAATAATAGAAAATCAAATCTTCGCATTTGCTGCAAAAGTAGTGATAACGTGCAATTCCGGGCGATAAACGCTGGCGACTGTATTGCTGTCGTGGCGAAACAATGTAGCTGCGGAGTGCTCAGCGGCGCGAGGTTATGTGGTAGCAGCGTTGCTGAGTCTCGTATTTCACGTAGCAAAGACCGCTGTCACGAAGCTCGTTCAGCACCCTGCCGAGGATGTTTGCCATAGTGTTGTTGTCCACCGACGAGCCGCTGGTGTCTATCCTGTTGAACCTGACGTAGCTCAGGTCGAACGTAGTGGCATACATGTGGCAGCTGTTGCTCGTGGCATTGCTGTTGGTGCGTTGCAGCCTTTGCACGTCGGCCTCGGTGCGCAGCAGCGAAGTCACCACGATGCGGTGCTTCCTGTAGCCACTCTTGGCAAGCTCCTGCTGGAAACGCTGGCCTATCAGCGAGAGCAGCGAGGCCGCTCCCGGAGTGAGGTATGGCACGGAGTGCGACATTGGAGCGAGCGTGTAGTAAGCATTGTCGCCCACACGGCAGAGGCTTCCCACCGACTCGGCAGCCTCCTGGCGGTTTGCCAGCGGAGTGATGCCATACTTGCGTGCAGCCGAGAGCTGTGTGGAGTTGATGTCGCCGAAGTGGTATTGCGGATCAATATACACCCTGCTTGCGGCGAAAGTGGTGCTTGTGCCGTAGAAGGGAGGTGGCGGATTGTAGTTCATGTCCGACGACGAGTACCTCGTTCTGGCATTGCCGCTCGTTGATGCCTTGCTTGTCGTCGGTCGTTTCTCCAGAGCCGGCATCATGGCATACCGCCGCAGCTCCTTGCTTGTGCCGCATCCGGTGAGCAGCAAGGCCAGCAGCAGCACTACGATGCCTTGCCTGGCTAATTGCTGTCTATGGTGTTCGGGTTTCTGTTTCATGGCTTCTTTATTGGTTGGTTCTCACGAGTTGCAGTCCCACCTCGGTCAGTCCGGGCAGCGACTCGCGCCTCATGCAGTGGCTGATGCAGACAAACAGCGAGTCGCTGTCGGCCATAGCAATGTCCCTGACGTGGTAGCGCACCTCATTGCTGCTTATTCCGTTGCGTCCGAGCAGCTTGCCCGTGCGGTCCACTATGTTGCAGCTCACGGTGTCCGAGTGTTGCTTCGGTTCCGACTTCTGGCTTCTTGTCATCACCATCGACAGTGTCTGGAACGGGAAACTGGTATTGGTACGCATACCGATATTCAGGCTGTAGAGCCCCGATTGGCTCACTCCGATGCTGAATTTCAGCGTGTCGTTGCGTTCCCAACCAGCCACATCCACGTGCCGGTAGGTGTCGTAGACCCTTCCGTCGTTGCAGGCCGACAGCAGCAAGTGGCCTGTCAGGAGTGCTATAATATATAATAAGGTGTAGCTCCTGCGCATCATTCGTTCTTCTGCTCGGCTCTTTTCGGTCCCTGTCGGTTTGGTTTCGGAGCGGGTCGGTTGCCCTTTTCCTGTGCGTGACCTTTGGGTGCGCCCTGCTGCCGGTTGTTGTTGGCCTGTCTTTGCTTGTTCTTTTTCTTGCGCTTGGCCTTGTCGAAGCGGCTTATGTCGGCATCTGCCAGCAGGTCGATAGGCTTCTTCGGAGCCTTGCGCATACTCTCCTCCTGCAGCGTGTCGGGCTTTTCGCCGCGGCGGTTCATCTCTATCACTTCGTGGGCTCGCTCTGCGCTTATCACCTCAAGGTTGGCAGGCACACCCTTGGCGGTGGAGTAGGTGAGCTGTCCGGCCAGAATGTCCTTCTTGAAGAGGAAGTAGTCGCCGTCCATAGTCTGCAGCACCACGTCGCGTCCGGGCAGCTTGCGTCCGGCCTCCATGTAGGTATCTGCCTCGTAATTCATACAGCACTTCAGCTTGGCACACATTCCGGCGAGCTTCGTAGGGTTGAGCGAGAGATCCTGAAGGCGTGCGGCATTGGTGCTTACCGACGAGAAGTTCTTCATCCATGTGGCGCAGCACAGTTCTCTTCCGCACGGTCCGGTGCCTCCTATGCGCCCGGCTTCCTGGCGCGCACCAATCTGCTTCATCTCTATCCTTACGTGGAAGGCTGCTGCCAGGTCCTTGATGAGCTGGCGGAAGTCCACTCGCTCGTCGGCGATATAGTAGAAGATGGCCTTGTTGCCGTCGCCCTGATACTCCACGTCGCCTATCTTCATCTGCAATCCCAGCCGCTTGGCTATCTGCCGGCTCTCAATCATCGTGTCGTGTTCGCGTGCCTTGGCCTGATGATATTTCTCCATGTCCACCTGTCGAGCGTGGCGATAGATGCGCCTGATGTCGTCGGGCGATTTCAGGTTGGCCTTCTTCACCTGCAGCTCCACGAGCCTTCCGGTGAGCGTGACGACCCCAATGTCGTGTCCGGGGTTTGCTTCCACGGCCACGATGTCGCCCTTGCTGAGCTCCAGGTTGTTCACATTGTGGTAGTAACCTTTGCGTGTGTTCTTGAACTGCACCTCCACGAGGTCGGTCGACTGGTCGTTTCCCGGCACGTCGGCAAGGTAGTCGTAGGTATTGAGCTGACGGTCCTGACGACCACATCCGGCTTTGCATAGCCCGCGGTCGCAGCCCGTGAACATCTTGAATTTCATGTTTTTGAAGTCCATAGTGATATGGGTTTATGGTTAAGGCCAGTGGCCTGTCATTGTCGTCGCAGCAGAACAATCATCTTCAAGCTCATGTCGTAGAACACGATCTTGGCGTTGGCGTTCTGTCCGATGTCGTGGTAGGCAGCAGCCAGCAGCTCATTCATCTCCACGACGTTGGCTTCGTTGATGAAGGGAGCAAACTTTTCGGCGAACGCTTCCTCCTCGCGTGTCATATAGCAGAGCTCCGAGATGTGGAAGTTATGCATGAAGTTCTCCCTCACCAGCTGCATGAAGTATTCCAGCATACGGCGTTGCTTCTCCCTGCCATAGGTGGCTACGGCATCGGTCCACTTCTTCAGCTCCTTCACGTTGCGCATATATGCCAGCCTCATAAGCATGGTGAACATATCGAACAGCTGCCGGCGTTCGTTGCCGGCATCGAGCGTTGCCACGGCCTTGAGCCAGCTTCCGGCAGCCACGCGTGCCACGCGGCGTGCCGTGTCGTCGTCGAGGCCGCGCCTCTGGACGAGTGCCTGCTGCAGGTCGGCGGTGGCTATGGGGCGCACGTCGATGCGTTGCGTCCGGCTGCGTATCGTTTCGAGCAGAGCCTCGGGGTGCGAGCTCACCATGACGAACACCGTCTGGCTGGGTGGTTCCTCCAGAAGCTTCAGTATCTTGTTGGCGCAGGTGATGTTCATGCGCTCCGGTTGCCACACCACAGCCACCTTGTAGCCGCCCTGACTGGCCTTGAGCGACAGGGCGCGTGCCAGCTCGTCGGCCTGCGCAGCATTGATTATGGCCTGCTGGTTCTCGGCACCCATGGCCTCCATCCACTGCTCCATGCTGAAGTATGGGCCTTGGGCCAGCAGCTCGCGCCATGCACTGATGAAGTCGGCAGCCAGCGGCTGGCGGTCGCTGCTCATCGACTTGGGCTTTATCGTGGGGTAGCAGAAGTGCAGGTCGGGGTGTGCCCATCCGCGGAGCATGGCTTCCTGCATCTGTATGTTCAGCGAAGGGTTGATGCTTCGGCTGCCCTCGGTGAGCAGATAGGATGCAAAGGCCAGGGCCAGGGCCATCTTGCCAACGCCGTCGTTGCCGCACAGCATCAGCGCATGAGGCACACGGTGCTGGCTGCCCAGCTGCATGAGCCGCTCCTTCACGTCGGTTTGTCCTATTGCTTCTTGCCAGTACATTGGTGGATGGTGAGTCGGTTGAAGGTTATTGCTTGTCGCCCAGCGTGCGTCTTACCACTTCCACCACGCTGTCAACAGCCGACATGGTGTAGTAGTGGATGTTCTGCACTCCGTGGTCGTAGAGGTCGCGCACCTGACGAGTGGTCCATTCTATGCCCAGTCGGCGTGCGTCGTCGTCGCTCTGGCACTGTGCTGCCAGTGCTGCCAGCTCTTGCGGAATGTCGCAGTGGAACGTCTTGGGTACCACCGAGAGCTGCGAGAGCTTGGCAAAGGGCTTGATGCCCGGTATGATGGGTATTGTGATGCCCTGCTGACGGGCCTTGGCCACAAAGTCGTAGTAGCGGCGGTTGTCGTAGAACAGCTGCGTGATGGCATATTCTGCGCCGAGCCGCTGCTTCTCGCGGAGCCAGTAGATGTCTTGTTCGATGTTGGGAGCCTCCTCGTGCTTCTCCGGGTAGCAGGCCACGCCGTAGGCAAAAGGCTCGCCGGGGTTCTTGGCAGTGCTGCCGTCGACGAACACTCCGGCATTGAACTGCTCCACCTGGTGTATCAGGTCCACCGTGTGCTCATGGCCGCCCGGTGTCGGCACGAAGCGGCTGTCTTCCTTAGCCTTGTCGCCGCGCAGCAGAAGCAGGTTGTTCACTCCGAGAAACTGCAGGTCCAGAAGTTCGTACTCGATGTTCTCGCATGTCGTGCCGCTGCATATCACGTGCGGCACCACCGGTATGTCGTAGCGTTGCTTGATGGCTGCGGCTATGGCGATGGTTCCCGGTCGGCGGCGTATGCGGCTGCGCTGAAGCAGTCCGTTGTCGAGTTCCTTGTAGACAAACTCACTGTGATGGGTAGTGATGTTGATGAACAACGGGCCAAAGCCCGCAAGCTTGTCTATCGTTCTGAACAGCGATGACGTGCCGTTGCCCTTCAGTGGAGGCAACACCTCGAACGAGAAGCACCGCTTTTGTCTGTTGTTGTCTAATATTTCAGTTATTCGCATTTCATTGCAAAGGTACGATTAAGCGAGCGAAAAGCAAAATAGTTTTTACTTTTTCGAGCGTGAGTACCTTATTTAAAGGTACGATTAAGTGAGCGCAAAGCAAAAAAAGAAGGCCGAAAAGTCTTCATTTTTTGCTTTGCCGAACGCAAGTACATTCTCTAAAGGTACGATTAAGCGAGCGAAAAGCAAAATAGTTTTTACTTTTTCGAGTGTGAGTACATTGATTTTAGAGGTGCTATAATACCTTCTGGCGCTTCTCCTTCAGCTCTCATCCCTTGGGAAAGGGGTTGAGGGTGGTCGGTAATATGGCCCATATTGGTCGGTAATATGGCCCATATTGGTCAGTAATATGGCCCATATTGGTCAGTAATATGGCCCATATTACTTTGCCTTTCGGCCCCCCTCCCTTGGGGAGGGGCGGGGGTGGGCTTGTAATATGACTCATATTACTTTGCTTTTCGGCTCCCCCTCCCTTGGGGAGGGGCGGGGGTGGGCTTGTAATATGGCCCAAATTACTTTGCCTTTCGGCTCCCCCTACTTTAGGAAGTGGGCTGGGGGGGCTTGCCGTTTGCCTGATGCTGTGTTGAGCTGAGCGCGAAAAAAACGACAAAATATTTGTATTTAATCTTTTTATGACTATATTTGCACTTGTTAAGAGTTGTACTAACACTCGTAAAACACCCTGCGAAGAACTATCTGTCGGGCTGCGAAGCCTGAGTAACAGTAACTTACACTAAAAAACTTTTATTCATATAACAACTCTAAAATCATTGAAGTATGAAACATTTCATGAATTTCAAGCGTGGCGCAGCAGTGCTGTCGGCTATTGCTATGGCTGTTTCGGTTAGTGCTCAGACCGAGAACTATGTACCGAAACATGAATTTTCGATCAGCGGCTTCGGTGGACTGTCGACCCTTAACTACAAGGTGAACGTTCCACAGAACCCCTACATTGACGGCGTTGACCGCAAGATGGGCCTCGGCGGCGGTGTCGGACTCGACTGGACCTACCACTTCAGCAAGCACTGGGGCTTGCGCCTCGGCGTTCAGGCTGCTCTCTACAATGCCAAAGCCAAGAAAGACTTCACTCTGAACGGAATTTATATGCGCGACCAAACTCTGATTGATATTGATGGCAAACTTCAGGAGAAGCAGCGCGCTGTCTACGCTCAGGTTCCTCTGATGGTTCAGTGGATGACTCCCGCCGGAAAGAACCACTTCTACGTAGCTCTCGGTGGTAAGTTCGGTATGCGCCTGTGGGACAACTACAAGCAGATTGCTGACGCAAAGGCAACATACCATCCGGTTTACAATGCTCCGACACGTGCGGCTTATGATCCTGAAAGAGAAATACATGAGTCTTATCGCGGCACCATCGGCCTGAAGCGTTTCGACGTTATGGGTTCAGCTGAGGTTGGTATGCGCTGGACTCTGGGCAACGGAACTGGCCTTTACACAGGTCTCTACTTTGACTATGGCTTCCTGAACACGGCTCCCAAGGCTAAGGGAGTATCTGCTACTATGGGCGAATTCGATGTGGAAGACGTAAGGGATATGAGTATCCTGAGTGCCGAACTCAGAGGAATACCTCAGTCTCAGGACCGTACAGTGGCTCCCACAACCACCAATTTCCGTCTGGTTGACAAGGTTCACAAGATGGCCGGCGGTCTGGTGCTGCGTCTGAGCTTCGGCAAGG
>ONLG01000059.1 GCA_900318625.1 uncultured Prevotella sp. | reverse complement strand
TTGTGGTAAAAACAAAGGTAACAAAAAGGCTGAAACCCAAACGAGGGCTTCAGCCTAATTTTATATCAAGAAAAAAGTTTTAGCGGACAGCAATATAATCCTATAGTAGATGATGAACAAGATTCTGAAAAGCCTGTCGTAACGGAATCTGGCTATTATGCTTCATACGTCATAGGCGCACAGTGGTTTGATGAAGCAAAAACCATGCCTCTCGTCATAACAACCAAGCATGGTTGTGACCGCATTGATTTCTTAAAAATGTTTAGTGTCTGTTTAAATAGTGGCATTGAGACCAAACATTTCTCAAAGATTTATGCGGTTGATATGGAGGCACCTCGTATCAAAGCACCGGAACTTAAAAGTGTTTTAAGTCCTCTTATTGTGACCCATTTCCTTTCTGTTGTCAGGGAGATAGTCAAGCGCGGATTGAAGAAAGGCTATGTTCAGCGCGAAGACAATCTTAAAAAAATTAAGGGGCGCATAGATATTTCCAGGAATGAACGCATGAATATCTTGAAGAAACGATTTGATAAGGTGTTTTGTCGTTACCAAGAATATTCAGAGGACACGTTAGAGAATAGGTTAATAAAGAAAGCACTATTATTTTCTCAACAGGTTTTGCAAATAACTGGAATTTCAGAAAGCCTACTTTCTTTGCAGCACACCATACATGAGTGCTTGGCTGCTTTTAATAATGTAGGTGATCAGATTGAGGTCTGGGAAGTCAAGGCTGTCAAGCATCACAATATCTTCAAAGAATATGATGATGCTGTCATGCTTGCTCAGATGATACTCCATCGATATGACTACAGTATCACCAATATAACAACAGCTGAAGAAGAGTATTGTCCAGTTTTCTGGATTGATATGGCCATGTTGTATGAGCACTATGTCTTAGGATTGCTTCGTGAAGCTTATGGGGAGAAGATACATTATCAGGTGCATGGTCATACAGGTTATCCTGATTTTGTTTGCTATTCGCCAAAAGTAGTGCTTGACACTAAATATATACCGAGGTTTGAATATGGGAATATTGATACTTATATTGTCAGGCAGTTGAGTGGATATAGTCGTGATAAGTGGATATTTCCTACAAAGTCGGACGCAAATATTCCTTGCGTGATTATCTATCCCATAGAAGGCAAGGAAGAAAACCCGTTTAAGGGCAAACGGTTGGAAGATTTTCTAAATATAGAAGACAGTTGTCTATGGAACTTCCATCGAATTGCAGTCCCATTGCCTATTTTGAATACTGGCAAAGTATAAGTATAGTTTATAGAGAACTGACAAACTTTTTATATTTATTCTCGTCAGTGAATAAAAACAAGAAGCAGGCGTAAGACAAAGCAAAGGGATGCACCGCTAAGATGCATCCCTTTAATCAGCCTGTCCCTATTTTAGTTCCACACTCTTAGGGGGCTTTAGTCAAGAGCCTTTAGGTTCTCGGCAATCATCTCGTCGGTGACGGTGTAGTTCTGCAGGTCGCCCTTGATGAATGAGTCGTAGGACGGCATGTCGATGAGTCCGTGGCCGGAGAGGTTGAAGAGGATAACCTTCTGCTCGCCCGTTTCCTTGCATTTCTTTGCTTCGCGGATGGTGGCGGCTATTGCATGGCAACTCTCGGGTGCAGGGATGATGCCCTCGGTGCGCGAGAAGAGGATGCCTGCCTCGAAGGTCTCGAGCTGAGGAATGTCAACACCATGCATGAGGCCGTCTTTGATAAGCTGGCTGACAATCATTCCGGCGCCGTGGTAGCGCAGGCCGCCGGCATGGATGTTGGATGGCTTGAAGTTATGGCCCAGGGTGAACATCGGGAGCAGCGGAGTGTAGCCGGCTTCGTCGCCGAAGTCGTAGCGGAACTGGCCGCGGGTGAGCTTCGGACAGCTGTCGGGTTCGGCTGCGATGAACTCGGTTGTCTTGCCGTCGAGTATGTTGTGGCGCATGAAGGGGAAGGCTATGCCGCCGAAGTTGCTTCCACCGCCGAAGCAGGCAATCACCATGTCGGGATATTCGCCGGCCATCTCCATCTGCTTCTCGGCTTCCAGACCGATGATGCTCTGGTGCAGTGCCACATGATTGAGCACCGAGCCCAGTGTGTATTTGCAGTTGGGGGTGGTGGTAGCCAGCTCTACCGCTTCAGATATAGCGGTGCCCAGCGAGCCGGTGTGCATGGGGTCTTTGGTCAAAATGTTTTTTCCGGCACGGGTTGACATTGAAGGCGAGCCTTCAACCACTGCTCCAAACGTGCGCATTATGCTCGAGCGGTAGGGCTTCTGCTGCATGGTGATCTTCACCTGATAGACAGCGGCCTCCAAACCGTAGATCTTTGCTGCGTAGGCCAGGGCTGCACCCCACTGTCCGGCACCCGTTTCAGTGGTGACGTTGGTCGTGCCCTCCTGCTTGGCATAGTAGCACTGGGGCAGGGCAGAGTTGATTTTGTGCGATCCCAGAGGGTTGGTCGACTCGTTCTTGAAGTAGATGTGTGCCGGAGTTCCCAAGGCTTCTTCCAGAGCGTAGGCGCGCACCAGCGGCGTGCTGCGATAGTACTTGTACTTGTCGAGCACTTCCTCGGGTATGTCTATCCAGCGGTGCTCGGTGTCGAGTTCCTGCACGCAGCACTCTCTTGGGAAGATGTGGGCCAGGTCGTCGACTCCCAGCGGCTGCTTGGTAGCCGGATGGATTGGCGGCATGGGCTTGTTTGGCATGTCGGCCTGAATGTTGTACCACTTTGTAGGAATGTCTTTCTCGTCGAGGAGGAAACGTTTTTGGTTGTTCATGTCTATATAATGGTTTTAGTGATTTGCTTTCTTTTTGTCGTTAAATGACAGTGATTGGTTGCAAAAGTAGTAAAAAGAAAGCAACAGGAGTAAAAAAGTGCCACTTTTTTACTCCTGTTGCTCATATTGCAGCCCCCTCAGTTCCCCCGAGAAGCCCCCCTCAGTCCCCCCATAAGGGGGGAGGAGAGGCTTGTTGGCGCTATGGTACTTATGAGTCTTATATGACTTATAGGTCTTATGGGAGTGCCGTGGGTCGGTAATATGACTCATATTGGAAAGTAATATGGCCCATATTGGAAAGTAATATGGCCCATATTGGTTGGTAATATGGCCCATATTACTTTGTGGCGAGGCTGTCTGCTTTTTACTTCTTGTCGGTGTTGAGCATACGTTGGGGTTCTTCATCGGGCTGGGTGGCGGGCTTTGTGCCTGGCACGAGCGACGTCTGGGGTGCCTTGTTCACCGTGTAGTGGTAGCCATTCCACTTGTAGTTGTTCCAGTTAGGCGAGTCAACATGGTACATATTGAAGTGCAGCCACGAGTCGCCGAGCCATATATCTCCGTAGAAGCGGTCGCGGTCGATGTCGTAGTTGCGTATCTCGAGCGTGGTGCATCTTATATGTCCAATGAATAACACATATATTTAATAGGATTTTCCCTATCTGGGTATAGGAAAAAGGAGCTGTCCGAGGGGCGTTTTTGAAAGATTTTGCCCGGAAACCATGCTGTTGTGGCGGAAAACTTGTATATTTGCAATTCAAGGAACCACCTAAACGAAAGCCATTATGAAAAGCAAAGCAATAGCAACAGCCATCGTCTTGTTCGGTTTCGGCCTCTTTGCTGAAGCCCAAAACGGTGTGACAGGCTTGGGTGTAGCCGAAAACTTAGAAACAATCAACAGCAATACAAACCAATACAAAGAAATGAAAACAGTTTATGATTTCTCTGTCAAGGACAGAAAAGGCAAGCAAGTGTCAATCAAGGAGTATGCCAACGAAGTGCTGCTTATAGTGAACACCGCCACCAAGTGTGGCTTCACGCCGCAGTACGACGAGCTTGAGAAACTCTATAAGAAGTATCACAGCCAGGGCTTTGAGATATTGGACTTTCCCTGTAACCAGTTCGGACAGCAGGCTCCCGGCACCGACGAGTCGATACACGAGTTCTGCAAGCTGAACTTCGGCACCGACTTTCCCCGTTTCAAGAAGGTCAAGGTGAACGGCGACGATGCCGACCCGCTCTTCAAGTTCCTCAAGGAGCAGAAGGGATTTGCCGGATGGGACGATAGCAACCCCCTCTCGCCGATACTCGACAAGATGCTGAGCGAGCAGGATGCCGACTACAAGCAGAAGCCCGACATCAAATGGAACTTCACCAAGTTCCTCATCAACAAGAAGGGACAGGTTGTGGCACGCTACGAACCTACCACCCCGATAGACCAGATAGCCAAGGATATTGAACCGTTGTTAGGCGAATAGGCAGCTATGACTCACAAGACGATAATCATCGGGTCGGGTCCGGCAGGCTACACAGCGGCCATCTATGCCGGAAGAGCCAACATGGAGCCGGTGGTCTACAGCGGACTGCAACCCGGCGGACAGCTCACCCAGACCACTATAGTGGAGAATTTTCCCGGCTATCCGCAGGGAGTGGATGCCAACCAGATGATGATGGAACTGCGCGAGCAGGCCGAGCGCTTCGGTGCCGACGTGCGCGATGGACTGATAACGGATGTGGACTTCAGCCAGCGCCCCTACCGGCTAACCACCGACAGGGGTGAGAACCTATCGGCCCACACCGTTATCATTGCCACCGGAGCCAGTGCCAAGTATCTGGGCCTGGCCGACGAACAGACCTATATGGGGCGCGGAGTGTCGGCCTGTGCCACGTGCGACGGCTTCTTCTACCGCAAAAAGACGGTGGCTGTGGTAGGCGGCGGCGACACGGCCTGCGAAGAGGCCACCTATCTGGCACAGCTGGCAAAGAAGGTTTACATGATTGTGCGCAAGCCATATCTGCGCGCAAGCGACATCATGCGCCAGCGAGTGGAGCAGAACGAGAAGATTGAGATACTGTATGAGCACAACACGCTGGGCCTCTACGGTGAGGACGGTGTCGAGGGCGCTCATGTGGTGAAGCGAAAGGGCGAAGCCGACGAGCAGACATACGACCTGCCTATCGACGGATTCTTCCTCGCAATAGGACACAGGCCCAATACCGAGCTGTTTGCCAAGTGGCTGGAGCGCGACGAGACGGGCTACCTGAAGACAGTGGGCGACACCCCCTGCACGTCGTTGCCGGGCATCTTTGCAGCCGGCGACTGTGCCGACCCACGCTACCGTCAGGCCATCGTTGCCGCTGGTAGCGGATGCAAGGCCGCTTTGGAGGCCGAGCGCTACCTGCAGACGCTGTAGATGCTATATAAATAAGGAGTAAAGAAGTCAAGCCGATAGTCTTAGCAGGTGTTACCCTGTGTCAGAACTAAAGGCTTGACTTCTTTACTCCTTAACTTTTAAACTTATTTGCTCTTCTGACTTCAGAAGTATTCTATTTCTTGCAGCAGTCTTCCTTCTTCTCACAGCAGTCTTCCTTCTTCTCACAGCAGTCTTCGTTCTTCTCACAGCAGTCGGGCTTCTTCTGGCAGCAGTCGCCCTTCCTGAAGTCCTTGTACATATTGTGGTGAGGTCCGTGGCCCTTGCCGCCGCGGTGCTGCTTCATGTTCTTGAACTTCTCCTGCTGTTCGGGAGTCAGCACATCGGCAATCTTCTTGTTGGTGGCCTCGCGGCGTGCCTTCATCTGCTCGCGTTTCTTCTGTGCTTCCTCGCGTTTGGCTTTCAGCTGCTCAGCCGAAGGCATATCCTTGAAGTCCTCGTTCAGGATAGCGGTAATCTCTTTCTTCTGCTTGTCGGTGAGCTTGAGCTCCTTGTCCATCCGCTCCACGCGCTTTGCAACCATCTCTTCTTTGGTCATCTGCTTGCGCTGCTGGTGCATCATGCGGGGTCCTTGGAAATCAGTCTGTGCGCTCATTGCGGTTGTCATGGCTGCCATAAGAGCCATCATAATCAGCTTTTTCATAATCGTCGGGTTTTAATTTGTTGGTTGTTTTCTTGTTATTGTTTTGTTGCAACTGACTTTTTGACTTCTTGGATTGGGATTGGTTTATTCCAGTTTCGTCGAATTAGCATTTTTTAATAACGGTAGCCAACAAACGTGCTGACGTTGCCGACGGGTTGCCTATTGGCCGGTCATGTCGGGAAGGGGTGGTGATGAAAAGGCGTAAAGTCCACAGAAAGTGAGAAGCCCGTTGAGCAGCAACAGCTCATAGCCGAACTGGTAGCCCAAGAGCGACGTGGTGAGGGCGTTCAGCCCGTAGCATACGAACGGCGAAGCCACGCACACAGCCGGTGCCCAGCGACCGCTCACGCTGCGACGGGTGAGCAGGGCCATCGCGAAGAGGCCGAGCAGGGGGCCGTAGGTGTAGGACACGATGGTGTAGACGGCATCGATGAGGCTGGTGGAGTTAGCGTAGCGGAAGACCACTACTGCCACGGTGAATACGGCTGCCATGGCTATGTGGGTGCGGTGGCGCAGCCGTTCGTCGTCGGGACGGCCTGCTATGTCGACGCAGAAGCAGGTGGTGAGCGAGGTGAGTGCCGAGTCGGCTGTCGAGAACGAGGCTGCCACGATGCCGAGCACGAACAGCACTTCTACCACAGGCCCCAGTCCGCCTGATGCCACGACCGTGGGCAACAGTTCGTCGCCAGCCGTGGGCAGTGCGATGCCCTTGGCTGCTGCATAGTTGGAGGCGAGTATGCCGAGCGCAAGCAGCAGAAAATTGACTGGCAGAAAGGCGAAGCCGTAGCTGCACATATCCTTTTGTGCCTCGCGGAGGGTCTTGCAAGTGAGGTTTTTCTGCATCATGTCCTGGTCGAGACCTGTCATCACCACCACGATGAATATGCCGCTTACAAACTGTTTCAAGAAGTTCTGGCGCGAGAAGAGGTCGTCGAACACGAACACCTGCGAGCGGCTGTCGGCGGCTATGGTGCTCAGCGCATGGCCGGCACTCAGATTTAGCTCGTGGCAGAGGTGGTAGCCTATGAACAGCAAGGCAAGGAGTATGCACAGTGTCTGGAATGAGTCGGTCCATACAAGGGTGCGTATGCCGCCGCGACGGGTGTAGAGCCATATAACGGCCACCATCAGTATGACCGAGAGGGCAAAGGGAATGTTGTAGTTGTCGAACAGGAAGCGTTGCAGAATGATGCAGGCAACATAGAACTTCACGGCTGCTCCGGCCATCTTGGAAAGCAGGAAGAATGCCGAACCGGTCTTCATGGGATTGTTTCCGAGGCGCAGACCGAGGTAGGAGTAGATGGTGGTGAGGCGCAGACGGTAGTAGACGGGCAGCAGCACGAACGCCACGACAAAGTAGCCCACAATGAAGCCCATGCAGGTTTGCAGATAGGTCATGCCAATGGAGCCTACCATGCCGGGCACCGACACTACCGACACACCGGAGATGCTGGCTCCCACCATACCGAAGGCTACCATATACCAAGGCGAGCGGCGCTCACCCGTGAAGAAGGTGCTGTTGGAAGACTTCCGCGCCGTGAGGCGCGAGAGTGCCAACAGCACCAGCATATAGATTATAAGGGTTGTCGAGATAAGCATATCTGTAGGGTTCTATCCTCGTGTCTGCCTGCGGAAGGCTTTCAGCACGTCGCATCGCGAGGCATAGGCGTCAACTGCGGTACGCTTGGTCTTGAGAAGCTGGTTGAGCTGATAGAGGTATCGGTATTGCTTTGCCTTGGGGTTGGGATGATAAGTGGTGATGTAGTCGTTGCGGCTGTCGTCCCAGGTCATCTCAACCGTGGCCCAGGGGTCAACGGGAATGAAGGCCAAGGCGTAGAGACTCTTGGCACGCAGGTCGGTGTTGGTGGTGCGGCTGCTCTCTGCCAGCAGGCGAACGGCATCGGTGACGTAGTCTTTCTCGCCAATGCGCGCAGTGTCGGTGCAGCTATGTCCGTAGTGGGTGAGATACCAGCAGTCGCCCTGCCATGATGCCTGATAGTAGAGCGAGGCCAGCTGGTAGGCCAGTTGCAGGCGTTTCTCGCCGCGCGCAAGGAAGTATTCAGACTCCACGTTCTTTGCTTTCTGGCAGAAGAGCAACTTGGGATTGCTGCTCAGTGTGGCATGACCGGGGCCTTCGATATTGTCGTCCTTGATTTTTTGCTTGCCGAACCAGCGCTCGCGGCTCCAGTCGCGCTTTGCCATGTAGCCGCCGATGTTCTGCTTGTTCAGGAAGCTGAGGCTCACCTTCTTCAGGTATTGCTCGGCATCGCTGAAGTTGCCCTCGGCAAGATACTTGGTGCCGATGAGGTCGTTGTAGTAGTCGGCATCGTTGTAGTTGGCCTTTATCACGTAGGCATAGAAGTCGTCCTTGGGTTTCGAGGTGAGCATGGTGTAGTATTCGCGCACCCTGATGGCAAGCCGCTTGTCGAGCTCGCTGAACAGCAGGTTGCTGTAGTCAGCGTTCCAGCTCCAGTCGTCGTTCTTGAAGCGTGGCGAGCGTGGGTTGCCAGTTTCGTAGTAGAGCGGTTCCTCGCTGAGCATACCTATCAGTCCAAGCGAGAGCTCGGCCTGTCCTTCGCTCTGTGCCTTGGGTGCGAGGTTCTGGTATATGAGTCTGTCTTTCAGCTCAGTGTAGTGGTTGCCGTAGATGTCAAGGCTTCCGCGCTCGGCGGCAATCATCTTGTCGAGCCATGTCATTTCGCCGAGAAGCCATGCGCGGTATTCTGAGTCGAGCTTGTTGACCTTAGTAGATGCCACGATGCGTATGGCGCGGGCGTTGTCGTGCATACGGTCGGTTCCCTTGAGCGTGATGGCTTCGTCGAGGTCTTTCACGGCCTGCTGGTTGTTATTGAGGAAGAAGTTGAGAGTTCCCACGGCAGCTTTCCACAGGCTTGGATTGTCGGTCTTGCCCTCGGCAACCACCGTGTTGGCAAAGGCGATGAACTGTTTTACCTCTGCTGTGTAGACGGGGCTGGCACCAACCATCTTGATGTCGTCGGCTATGTATTCTTCATTGGCAAACTCGCTGTCGGCGTAGTAGCTCTGGCGGTCGAGCGTTTCCTGAGCGTTGTTAACGAAATCCTGAACGAGGTAGAGCAGTGTGTGCGAGTTGGGGTTCTGCTCGTAGATGGAGCGTATGCCTGCAAGGTTGCGGTATTTGCGCACACACCATTTCAGGCTGAGCATATCGCCCTGCTCGGCATATATCTCGATGGCGGCTTCTTTGTTGCCGGTGTGCAGCAGTGCGTTGGCATAGATGCTGCGCATCATGTCGCGGTAGATGCTCTGCGGCAGCAGCGAGGCAGTAGCTACCCAGAATGTGGTGTTGTCGGCATAGCGCTTCAGGAGCATATTGGCACGCATCTGGAGCAGCGCATACTGCGGGCGCAGCTTCTTTCCGCGATAGCTCTTTGCGGCTGTAAGAAGCTGCTGTATGCGGCTGTTGCGCTCGGCAAGCACCTCTTTGGTGGGGTAGTCCCACGAGTTCTGCATGGATTCGCTGATGTCGAGATAGCTGTTCAGATGCTCAAGGTAGGCCATCATTTCGCGGTCGCCGCTTTTCTTGGCCTTGGCCATGATGTCGTCCTTGTTCCACCTGTAGGCGAAGTCGGTATCGGCTGTGCCTACATATTGCCTCCACTGCTCGTTGAGGCGTTCTTCATAGATGCTGTTGAGCATTTCGCGTGGGAAAACGCTGAACAGATAGTAGTTGTGGGTGACTTCCGAACCACAGGCAAAAGCCGTGGCAAGCGACAGAAGCACCGCAATGTTAGTGGCTAAAAATCTTTTCATAATCTGATTTATTATGTTTGGTAATGTTGTTGCTGCTCAGGTCGAAGAGTATCACTTCGTTGTTGGCCGATGCTTTCCAGCGTTCGACAATGTCTTTTGCCCGAAGTATTTCGTCGATGGTTGGCTGACGGGTAACTATTGTGTCGCCGGCAATCACCGGCAGTTCGTCGTCGGAGTGCATGATGCCCACATAGCGAGTGCCGCGGAAGAGCACTCTCCACGAGAAGATGGGGTAGGCTGCACTGAGCTGAAGGTCGTAGGCTGGTTTGCGGCGCGACAGATAGCTGGCCACGCTGTCAGCGTTGAGAATGGGTTTGGCTTCATCGAAGCGTGTGATGTCGCCCGTGTTGTAGACCATCAGCACACCCTTGTCTGCCGGTGGGGCTGGCTGAGTAAGCTGATGGAGGCGTATGGTGGTGCTCAGACAGATGTTCTTGGCACGCGCCAGCTGCTGCAACTGTGCAAGAAAGGCATAGTAGCGCTTGCGCGTTGACAGCGTCCAGTCGCAGTCTATCTGTATTTCCTTGGGGTGGGGGAGGTCGTGTGTCTCGCACATCTGCAACGTGCGGCGGAGGATTTTTTCTGCCAGGTCGGTGTTGCCCGGCTGCTTCATGCAGTCGTTTGTGATGAAAATGGTGGGTATCAGTTCAACCTTATCGGGAAAGGGAGACGCAAAACTGATGGTGGCATTGGGCATGAGGGTGCCGTCGGGCTCGGTTACTACGTCGAAGAAGCGCACGTAGAGACGGCTGATGTGCTGTGTCTTGAGGAAATGTTGCTGGTTTGTCGACAGCTTGAATGTGGTGCTCCAATAATACATGGAGCGCTTGCTGGGCTGTTTCTTGGCAGTTTGGCAACCAGTCAGGAGCAGCAGACATACTGCAATTGTAATCAGTTTCCTCGTCATAATATATAATTAAGGTGCCCCGAGGGACACCCTTGTTGCTTTATCTCAGTCCCCAGAAGTCGGGGATGAATGTGCTTTCAACTCTGTCTTCAATCTTGTCGGGCAGGTTGCAGAAGAAATCAAGCCCGGTGCGGCGTTCCAGTTCGTCTATGCTGATGGCATATTTCAGCAGTCGCGCATCGCCGTTGTTGCTGTGCTCAACCCAGAACCCCATGGCGCTAAAGCCTCCGCGGCTCAACTTCAGCACAGCCATCCAGTAGTATTTGGGAACGAGAAGCCCCTTGTCCGTAATCTTGATTACGGCATCGGTGGTGACAGCATTGTCTTCTATGGTGCCGCCCTTAGCTACAAACATGATATCGTCGGAGCCGGCTGTTACCCAGTTGCGGAGCGTTGACTCCATATTCGACCAAACTCCGGCATTGAAGCCGTTTGCCATAGGCATCATGTTGGTGAGGTTGAATGTCTGGATGTTGGCTTCCTTAGAGCACAGACGGTCGGCTGAAGGGCATATATGTCCGTGGTCGTAGCCTGTTCCCCAGAAGGGGTCTTCGGGGAACTGATACTCTACGGGCAGCAGATCGTCTTGCGGATACTGCACTTCGCCCTTGCTTGTATCGGCATAGTAACGGCTGGTATTGGTTTCGCGGTTGGTGCCGTTCATCACGTAGCACACCCAACGAGGCGACTTCAGGTAAATATTCCACTCTACACAGTAGTTTATGTCGGTCTTGTTCTTTGAATAGTCCATTACGGCACGGTGGGCAATTACCAGATTGTCAGACTTGTCGGGGTTGATACGCGGCATTTCGAGCCTGCCGTAGACCTCATTTGACAGGTCGTTGCTGTTGTCGTTGCTGCCGTAGTCTTCGGTTTTCAGTTTGTTGAGCACTTCCTGGCTGCTGTCGATGGTGCCGGTAGACTCGTTTTCGTCGTCGTTACAGGCGGTGACACTCAGCATGGCAGCAAGAGCATAGATTAGAAGGCGCAGGTGTTTCATAGTTGTGTGTTTTTTTAAGGTTTTGCTTGTAAGCAAAAAAGTGCAATCAAGACGCATATGCAACTACGCTTGACAGCACTTTTATGTTAATCTGAAGGTAAATCTCGACTTTATTTCTTCAGCTTACCGTAGCGGCTCATGAAGCGGTCAACACGTCCTGCGGTGTCAACCAGGGTCTTCTTACCAGTATAGAATGGGTGAGAAGAGCTTGAGATTTCGACTTTTACCACTGGGTAAGTTTCACCTTCAAATTCCACTGTCTCGGTTGTTTTGCAAGTAGACTTTGTAAGGAACATATCGCCGTTGGACATATCTTTGAATACGACGGGGCGATAGTTTTCGGGATGGATACCTTTTTTCATTTTAATTTCTGATGTTTGTTAAATAGATAATTCTTCATTAGAGGGTAGCAGTGTTCTGCTGCCGTTTGTGCACGTTCCTAAACAGGTTCTGGAGAAGTCTGAATTGCAAGGAAACATTGCAGGGCGCAAAATTACAAAGATTTCCGCTCCCTGCAAAATTATTCTTGTTTTTTTTAGTTTTCAGGCTTTGTGCCGTAGGCAGAACCGTCTATCTCGGCGTATGACACGTTGTTGACAGCCTTGAAGTTGTCCTTCGCAGCACCCACCTTGCCATAGAGGATTACCTCTTTGCCGAGGTTCTCAGGCTTCTTGTTGAGGCTGATATTGTTGCGGACCTGTCCCAAATTGAGGTAAACGGCAGCCATCTTGGAGGGATTCGTCTCGCTTGCTGCGTCGGCAATCAGAAGCCAGGAAGCTGCTTTCGCACCTTCGGCACTCAGTGTGGCAATGCCATTGTCGTTTACATAGCCCACGATGAAGCCTTTGGCGTAGCCATCTTCCTCTGCCTTGAGCTCTTTAAGCATGGCAACGGTGTACGGAAGCTCGTAGGTTCCGTAGGCTGGCGGCACCTGACCCTCCTTCATTATGAGGTTCTTTACCTCCCATGTCTTTGAACTTGTATTTGGAGAAGTGTAGTAGAGAGCCACCCTGACATTGTCCTTACCAATGAACTGGGCTGGTATGTCGGCCTGATACTTCACGAAGGTGTTGAAGTCGCCAGTAGCCCACTTGTCTGTATTGCCAGTTATGTCGACCCACTGTGCGGCATTGGGTTCGTTTTCGTTGAAATTGTCGGTAACGAGCACTCGCATTTCGCCTTCGTTGTCGGGATAAGCCGACAGCACGTCGAACTCAAGCATTGCGCCCTGCGATGCAGTGAGGTCTACAGGGATAGACACAATGTAAGCCTCGCTCTCTACGTTCGACTTTGAAGAACTGACGTAGCCCGATGCCTTGGCAGTGCTGTAGCTGATTGTCCATGGCTGTCCCTTGATGGTGTAGGGATTGAAGCGACCGAAGTCTTTCTCGAAGCTCTCGTTGAGATACTGTCCGTCTTCAAGCTCCGAGTATTCAGGCTCGTCCGAACCGGAAGCCGGCTCGCCTTGTCTGACGTAGAGCAGCTTCATCTCCCATGTGCGAGAACCTTTGTCGGTGCCTGAGAAAAAGAAAGCTATCTGCACGTTCTTCTTGCCGATGAATTCTTTAGGTATGCTGCGTGCATATGTGCTCCATGTGTTCCAGTCGCTCGACTCGGTGAGCTGGCCTGTTATGTCGGTCCACTCAGTAGTCTCCGGGTTTCCTGTATAGCTGTCGGTTATGAGCACCTTGTTCTCTCCCTCGTTGTTGGCATATCGGAAGATGTACTTGAACTGCAGGTAGGCCGAAGTGACAGAGCTAAGGTCAATCTCTGGAGAAATCAGGTAGCTCCGTGTAACGGTGTTGGTCTTTGTGGCAGAGTTGTAGCCCGAACCTTGTATGTAGGTGCTGCCAACACTCCACGACACACCTTCGGGAGTTATAATGCTGAAGTCGCCATAGGAGCTTCCCGTGAAGGCTTCTTTCATTATCGTTCCGTCCCAGGGCAGCTCATAGGGTGCAGGCACGTCTTCGCAGCTTGTCAGCATGAGTACTGTCGCGGTGATGGCGATGAAGGTTCTTATGGATTGTATGGTCGCCGTTTGGAGGCTATATATAATATAGGTGTAAAGGCTTTTGTAGCTTGGCTTAGTGTTACTCTTGCTGTGCTTCCGCCTGTTCTACGTCTTTAGACGAGCGCAGCAGTATCTGCCATGTGCTGCCATAGCGAGTGAAGAGGCCCGTGATGTTGACCTTACCCTTTGGCAGCTGCTTTGCTGCAAAGTCGGCATAGGTGCTTGTGCGCACCACGAGGTTCGACGCGTTGATGCCCTTTAGCGGGCGAGCCACGCAGTTGGCAGCATCCTTCTCTTCCTCGGGAGCGAAGGTCAGGCCGTCTTTGGCATCGCTGAACTCCACATCTTTGATGGTCATCAGCTTGCCGCAGTTCTCTTTGAGATAAGCCGCATCTGTGACTTTCTGCTTGTCGAAGGTCATAGGCGTTATCTCATGGGCTGGCTTGGCACCTACAATCTTGAAGTGCGATGCCCACAGCGTGCGGCTCATTCGGCTCACGTAGGTCAGTCCGTTCTTGTTGGTATATGGTGTGCCAATCTCGGGTTGCAGTCCGTAGGCACCCACGTAGAGTTCGTTGAGGTCGATGATGATTTCCGTTCCCACGGGCAGATAGCCGAACAGTCCGCCTTGCGATATGCACACCAGTATGGCACCCGTGTCGTCGCTGAGCCCAATTTCGTTGTAGATGTTGCCTTCGATGTCGTTGGCAGTTACCCATCCGCGTATCTTGATGTCGTTGAGCACCTGCGCATAGCTCACTCCGTCGCGTTGGTCGGTAGAGAGCTGTTTGTCGAATATCTGCTTTAGCTTGCCAATCGAGATTATGTTCTCTTCATTGATGTTGTTGTTGCCGTAGGGTGGCAGCTGCATGGTTGGCTCGTCGTCATAGTTTCCCATGCACGAGGCCAGTATCACCGCTACTGCGGCCAAGGCTATGTTTCTTATGCTTTTCATTTCTTTCGTGATGTTTTGATAAAGCTGCTGTGTGTTAGGTTAGAAGCGGTAGCTTACGTTGATCATGCCGTTGATGCCCATGGCATAGTATTTCTTCGGGTTCTTCGAGAACTTGTAGGCTCTCACGTTGCCCGAGGCGAGGCGGTGTAGTCGCTTCGGCTCTGCTCATATCCACCGGTTACGATGTTGCGGTTGTTGAGCAGGTTGTTCACCATGATGTTCACCATAATCGACTTGCCCCGATTTATTCTGAAGCTCTTGCCTATCGAGCCGTCGACCATCACTCCGCCGTGTCCCTTAGCCTGTTCGAGGGCTTTCTTGCTTATGTCGGTGGTCTGCACCAGGTCTATGATATCGTAGATTTGGTCGCCGGCCTTGTAGCGCGCCTTCAGCGTGCTCTCGTAGCGGTAGCTTGGCGAGTAGCTCAGGTAGATTCGGTCGTAGTAGTTGGCCTTGAGCGAGGCAAACCATCCGTGTCGCGAGTAGTTTACTCCGATGCTCAGTGCCGTGAGCGGCGTGCCGCTTTCGCGCATATCCTTGTTATATACGACTTCGTCCTTGCCGTTGTTGGCATCGTTGTAGGTGGCCTTGGTGCTGCTCAGGTAGCGCACGGTGGCATTGTTCAGGTTCTTGGCTTCGCTGATAGTTCCCACAGCCGTGATGTTGAAGTTGTTGTTTATCTTGAACCTCAGTCCGGCTTCCACGCCATAGTATGCTTTCTTGATGCCTGTCATTGAGACGTATGAGAACGAGTTGATGTCGTCGAAGTAGAAGTTCTGCCACTCAGTGACGTTGTCGAGGTGCGAGTAGTATCCGCTCACGTTGGCCTGGAGCCACGGATTCTGGAACTGGTAGGTGAGCTCTGTGCTGAACACTCGCTCGTTTTTCAGGTTGTTGACGAAGTTGTTGTTCATCTCAGGCGACACGAAAGCGGTTGTTGTCTGCGGTGCGCGCCACTCGTAGCCCACGCCTACACGCACCACGCCAGCCTTGCCCATGTCGAGTGTGGCGGCAGCCTTGCCGGCCAGCTCGCCGAACTTGGCCACTCCGCTCTTGCCGTAGCTGTTGTCGGCAAAGAGTCCGTTGCGCATTTTTCCGTCGCGCTGCATGGTGGTGCCGCCGGTTTTTGCCGATAGCATCAGGTGCCAGCGGCCCTGGTTGGTGGCTATGTTGCTCCAGATGTATGCCTTGCGCACCAGCAGCGTGTAGTCGTAGCCGTACTTGTCGCCCTTTCTTACCTGTGCGTCTCTGTTGTTGAGGTCGTACTGTACTGCATCCGACTCTGGCGAGTAGGTGCCTATGGCGTAAGTGTTGACATTTCTGAAGCTGTTGGCTCCCAGCAAGTCGTCGAGTGTCTGATAGTGTCTGCCGGTGTTTGTGGCAAGGTTTATTCCTGCGTTCCACTTGGTGTTGCGGCTGATGTTCATGTTCAGCGTCGACGAGAGCGACAGCGTGAGGTTGTTGTTGTGGCGTGCCTGTATGTAGTACATGGCATCGGCTCCCGAAGCGTTGGCCTGCTTGTTGGCCCAGTAGAGGCGCTCCCAGTTTATCTGCCGGTTCTCCTTAGCCGCCGTCAGGTATTCGTATGTGCGCCAGTAGTCCTCGTAGAGTTCCTCAGTACGGTTGTTGGCATCGTTCTTGTCCCACACGTCGTAGTACGAGCTGGGCAGGTTTTTCCAGTAGTCGGGCTGCGGATTGTCGCTGTTGTTGTAGTTCAGCTTGGTGCTCTTGTAGATTGAATACTTTCCGAAGAGCGAGGTGGTGAGCTTCGTGTTGCGGTTGATTTCCCAGTCCCATGTGGCAATGGCTGATGGTGCGAAGTCGTTGACAACCCTCGAGTTCCTCACCTTGCCGTTCTGGTAGCCCCAATAGGGGTTGTAGAAGCGGTTGTTGGCTATCCAGTAGCTCTCGTCGGTGGCAGCGCCCTGCGATGCTCGCTCGGTGGGGTTGCCCCATGTCGAGATGGCCAGCGAGTGTCCGCCGAGCCATTTCTTCTGCACTCCGAGGAAGTAGGACAGTGCGTTGTAGAACGTTCCCTCGGCATATCCGCGATTTGCCCATCGGTAGGTAAGGTTTCCGGCAAAGGCCCATCCCTTCTCGTTGAAGCCCGAAGCGTAAGTATACATACCTCGGAGAGTGTAGTTGCGGTTGGTGGCAGTGAGTGCCAGACGGTGGCCGGCACCCATGCTTCCTGCTCTGAAGTTGTAGTTGTTGCTACCGGCCATTGCAGCGTGGGCAAAGGTGGCTTCCTCGAAAGGCAGCGCAAAGTCTCGGTTGCGGGTCTGCTGGTTCAGTCCGCCAATCATTGAATAGCGAAACTGTCCGCTCTCGAGGTCGTTCATCGGGGCACCGTTGATAAACACCTCGTTGAACTTCTGGTTGAAGGCTCTGTATCTGAAGCGCACGGGCGAAAACAGAAAGCCCACCTCACGGGCATAGATGTTGCTGTTCGAGTTGAGTATCGTCACGTTGGCCGCCATGTCGTCCGACTCGCCCAGCTGTGCTTCGCTGAAAGTGAAGGCCGATTCGTCGGTCATGCCACCGGCCTCGACGCTGACAGTATCGGCTTCCTGCGAAAAAGCAATAGAACTGCAACACAAGGCAAACGCTGCAAGAATCAGCTTGTTTTGCATAATAAATGTAGAATTAAGGTATAATGTTGCTCTTGATTGTTTAGGAGCTTAATTTCTGCAAAGATAGTGTAATTTGGCAAACATACAAAAGAAAACTTGTTTTTTGCACAGCCCATACTGATATTTTTTTTGAAATAATTGAGATTGTGAAATTAAATAACGATATTTGCAAAGTGAAAGAACAAAACTGAAAAACCTTATCTAATATCACCTTCTGATGAAAAAACTTTCGGTAGTTTCGTTATTCCTGCTGGCACTCGTTGGGGCCTATGCCCAGCAGCCGCAGCAGAAAAAGTCGTTCTCGGTGTATGCTGTGGGCTTCTACAATCAGGAAAATCTCTTCGACTGCACCCACGACGAGGGCAAGAACGACTATGAGTTCCTGCCCGAAGGCAGCTATAAGTGGAATGAAATGAAGTATAAAAGCAAGCTCCACAACATGGCCACGGTGCTCTCAGAGATGGGAACCGACGTGCTGCCGGGTGTGGGCTGCGCCTTCATTGGGCTCAGCGAGGTGGAGAACGCCCACTGCCTCGAAGACCTCTGCGCCCAGCCAGAGCTCAGCGCGCGCGGCTTCAAGTTCTGTCACGTTGAGGGACCCGACAGCCGAGGCGTAGACTGTGCGCTCATATATAATCCCAAGCTCTTCTCGGTGCGCGACGTGAAGCTCGTGCCATACGTTACCGAGCGCGCTAAAGACAGCCTGTTCGTCACCCGAGGCTTCCTCGCCGTGAGCGGAACGCTTGCCGGCGAGCACGTCACGGCAGTGGTGTGCCACTGGCCCAGCCGTTTTTCCGACTCCTACTATCGCGAACTGGCCGGAAGGCAGGTGCGACAGCTCAAGGACTCGCTGCTGCGCGACGACCCGCAGTGCAAGGTTATGGTCATGGGCGACATGAACGACGACCCCATCGACCGCAGTATGCACAAGGAGCTGGGGGCCAAAGCCGAGGCTGATGACCTCGAAGAGGGCGATATGTATAATCCCTGGTACAACATTCTTGTGAAGAAAAACACCGGCACCCTGCGCTATCAGGGCGCATGGAACCTGTTTGACCAGATAGTGATGACACCCAACATGGTCAACCAAGAGGGCTCGCGCGACTTCTCAACGCTGAAGTTCTGGAAGCCCGAGATATTCCGCCGTGACTATCTCTTCCAGACCGAAGGACTCTACAAGGGCGGAACCAAGCGCACCACCGCCGGAGGAGTGTGGCTCAACGGCTACAGCGACCACCTGCCCGTTGTGGTTTATCTGGTGAAAGAGCGCAGATAGATTGGCCCTTTGCCCCTCGCTTCTGCATACTGAGCTGCAACTGAAACCTAAACAGAACAATATATGGAAAAGAAAATTACCATAATAGGCATTGCCGGAGGAACTGGCTCGGGCAAGACCACCGTCGTCAACAAGATTGTAGAGACCCTGCCGCCACACTATGTGACCGTGGTGCCGCTCGACTCGTACTACAACGACACCTCGCACATGACCGACGAAGAGCGCAAGGCCATCAATTTCGACCACCCGGATGCCTTCGACTGGAAGCTGCTGCACAAGCAAATCAACGACCTGCGCAACGGAAAGGCCATCGAACAGCCCACCTATTCTTATATATTGAGCAACCGACTGCCCGAGACTATCCACGTGGAGCCAAAGCCGGTGATTATCATCGAGGGCATAATGACACTGCTCGACAAGAAGCTGCGCGAGCTGATGGACCTCAAGATATTCGTCGACACCGACCCCGACGAGCGCCTGATACGCAACATCCAGCGCGACACCATCGACCGCGGACGCACCGTCTCGATGGTGGTAGACCGCTATCTGAAGGTGCTCAAGCCCATGCACGAGCAGTTCATCGAACCGACAAAACGCTATGCCGACCTCATTGTGCCGCAGGGAGGCGAAAACAAGCGTGGCATAGCAATACTCTGCAAATACATCGAGGGACTGATGGAAACGTGGCAGCCTAAGTAGGGCAGAAGTCAGCTGTGTGGCCGTTTTTTACGGAAACCGCCGTAAGTTTTCTCCAGCTATCCTGTAAGGTTGTTACAGGATAGCTGGAGCATTGTTACAGAGCCTCTGGAAGGTTGCTCCAGAGCCTCTGGAGAAAGTTTACGGAAGCCTCCGTAAACTGTTGTTTGTATAAACTGTTGTTTTGTAGGCAGTTATGCGATTTTGCAGTTTGCCGCCAAACGGCACTTTCATACCGCCCTTACTGCTGCTGCTCCGCGTCGGCAGGCTCGTCCTTAGCCACCTCCACGGCAGTCGTTTCCTCAACCACTACGGCATCCTCAACGGGTTCGCCCACAATGATCGAGGCTTCTTCGGCAGCCTTGTAGCGCTTGCGTGCAATGCTCATCATCACCGCATTGAGACACTCCACGATGCCGTAGAACATCATGCACCAGCCAATCACCTTCAGCGGCAGTGCGGCAGCCTCCATCGGATGGGCCACCACGAGTATAGCCACCACGAGGATAATCAGCGGAAAGAGCCAGAACACCAGAGGAATATGCCAGAACTTGCGGGCCAGCACGAGGCTCACGATCTGTCCTATCGCACCCAGCATCAACATTCCGGCCAGTGCGTAGGTCACGCCGATGATGAAGTCGCCGGGTATCACGCACAGTATGCCTCCGAGGATGATGCTGCCCAGACCCACGATGGGGACCATGGGGCGGCGCTCGGTGAACTCCTCGCCACGCGCCTCGGCAGCAAGCATGGCCTTCTCTACGCGTCCGCGCTCAAAGTAGTACACCAGACACGACACCAGACCGGTCAGCAGGAACATTGCTCCCATGGCAATGGTCATCCACTTCATCGTTTCTTCGCGGTAGACCACCAGCAGCACACCAACCACAATAGCTGCCGCAGAACGCAGCAACGAACTCTGTAATGCTTTCATATTTAGTCTTTTTTCAATGATTTATGCAATTATGGGTGATTTGAAACTTCTCGCACAAAGTTAAACATTATTTCGCAATTTCGGATAAAACAGCAAATCTTTTGTAGCGGAAGGCTGTTCTTCCGACTCTGTATTGTCTTTAACTCATGTTTCGGAAGTTAAATAATATATTTAAAACAGCACCCCGAAGGGGCAACAAGGCCATAGCCCGGGGCATCGCCCTGGGTATGAAAGTCCAAAAGACAAACGCCCAATCGGGGCAAAATCATTCAAGCGCAATAAAAGCTTTTGCCCATTCAGGGCGTAGCAACACTGGCATACATTCCCAGGGCGGTGCCCTGGGCTAAATATACACTGGCCTTTCAGGCCGCTTCTTCCCGAACTTCCGAAACCTTAATCTTTAATAAATAGCAAATGTGAGGAAAATCTGTGCAGAAAAGGGCTTGGTGTGTCTCTTTTTTCTTAATTTCGCAGGTATAAATTGAACAGGAAGGCTATGACAACACTGATACTTGTGCGCCACGGTGAAACCGTTGACAACGTAAACCATATTATGCAGGGGCAGACTCAGGGTCAGCTCACTGCGCAGGGGCTGCTACAGGCGCACAGGCTTGCCGAGTCGTTGCGCTCGGAGCCGATAGATGTGTTTGTGAGCAGCGACCTGAAGCGTTCTGTTGACACCTGCCGCGTGGTGGCTGAGGGCCACGGCAAGGATGTCGTCACTACGCCGTTGCTTCGCGAACGCGACTGGGGTAGCTTCACGGGCAGGTATATTCCGAGTCTCAAAGGCGAGACCTGGCCCGACGACATAGAGTCGCTGGAGGCACTGAAGCACAGGGCAAGGCGCTTCATGCAGTATATCACGGACAATTATCCGGGTTTGACGGTGCTTGCCGTTGGTCACGGGATAATCAACAAAGCCATTCAGGCCGTCTACTACGACAAGCCGATGAATGAGATTCCGCGCATGGAGAACGCTGAGGTGAGGCGGTTGATGATTGACAGTTAGTATGTTGTCGTTGCAATATAGTGTCATACAGATGCGAAATAGACCTAACTATTTGTCAGTGTCACTTTAATAATGTATATTTGCAATCATAAGGAGATACGATTATGAGCACGCAGGCCATTACAGATAAGATTGCCGACTATTTTAAGACGCAGCCAGTGGTTCGCGCATGGTTGTTTGGCTCGTTTGCCCGTGGCGAAGAAACGCCAGATAGCGATGTTGATATACTTGTGGAGTATGACGACAATGCCCACATATCGCTGCTAACCATATCCCACATGATGGGTGAGTTGGAAAAGAACACGGGCCGACGTATAGATTTGATAGAAAACGGCTGTCTGTTGCCCTTTGCCGTTGAGTCAGCAAACCATGACAAGCGCTTGATTTATGAGAGAAAAGGTTAGAGACATAGAGCGATTGAAGCATATTCT
>ONLG01000062.1 GCA_900318625.1 uncultured Prevotella sp. | reverse complement strand
AAAAGCCCAGGGCAGCACCCTGGGTATTTGTTCCATGTTCTCGTTTCGCCCCGTGGGGGCAAAAGCATTTCATTCTCAGAATCTTTTGCCCGTTCCGGGCGCATTATCTGCTACATTGCAGCCCCAGGGCGTTGCCCTGGGCTGATGGCTCAATGTCCCTTCGGGACGACAAATCCCGTTTTTGCGTGATGCCCAAGCATAAGGACATCTGGGACAAACGCCTATCAGCATTTCGGCTTCTGAGGCTTGGGCTTCAGTATCAGGCGCCACAGCATCCATGCCACGAAGCCGCCAAACTTCAGCTTGCCAATCTCCACGACGGCTTTCTTTCGGCCTATCGTAGCCATGGTGCCGAGGTTCTTTCTCCGCTTCGCTATGAAAGCGTCACGAAGTGCCGAGCAGCGGTAGGCAAAGGGGTGCGGCTTACCACAGGTCGAGGCGCATCTCCTTGGGTATGAACATCTTGTCGCCGGGCTTCACGCCGAAAGCCTCATACCACATATCCACGTGCGGCAGCGCGCCGTTGACGCGCCAGCGGCCAAGAGAGTGCGGGTCGCCCTTTGTCTGCAGACGTATCTCCTCGTCGGTGTTGTTCTCTGCCCATACCGTAGCGTAGGCAATGAAGAAGCGCTGGTCGGGAGTGAAGCCGTCTTTCTTCTTCAGCGGCTTGTCCTTGGTGGCGTTGCGGAAAGCCTGGAAAGCCACCTGAAGGCCTCCGTGGTCGGCAAGGTTCTCGCCGAGGGTAAGTTTGCCGTTGGCATTGAGGTCGGGAAGCACCTTGATTTTGGAGAAGAAGTCGGCATAAAGGTCGGCGCGCTCGTTGAATCCCTTTGCGTCGGCTTCGGTCCACCAGTCCTTCATGTTGCCGTCGGCATCATACTGTCGTCCGTTGTCGTCGAAGCCGTGGGTCATCTCGTGCCCTATCACCACACCGATAGCTCCGTAGTTGAAGGCTTCGTCGGCCTTGGCATCGAAGAAGGGATACTGCAAGATGCCTGCCGGGAAGCATATCTCGTTGGTCGTGGGGTTGTAGTAGGCGTTGACAGTTTGCGGAGTCATGTACCATTCCTCGCGGTCAACGGGCTTGCCGGCCTTTTCCTCGATATGTTTCTTCACTCGCCATGCCTTGCAAGCTTTCACATTGTCATAGAAACTCTTTGCCGGGTCGATGTCGAGAGTGCTGTAGTCCTTCCACTTGTTGGGGTATCCAATCTTCACATAGAAGGTAGAGAGCTTCCGATGGGCGTTGGCCTTGGTCTCGGGACTCATCCACGACTGGGCATCAATGCGCTGTCCGAGAGCCACGCGCAGGTTCTCTACGAGCTGCTCCATCATCTTCTTGGAACTGGCAGGGAAGTAGCGCTGGCAGTAAATCTTGCCCAGAGCCTCGCCCATGGCCGACTGTGTGTGGTTGGTGGCACGCTTCCACAGCGGATAGTCTTCCTTGCGACCGCTCAGTGTCTTGCCGAAGAAGTCGAAGTTGGCCTCGCGCACCTCGTCGGAGAGGTAGCTGGCCGAACCCATTATCACGTCCCACTCCATTGCAGCACGCAGGTCGTCGGCTGTCATGGCTGACGAGATCTTGTCGAGACCGGCAAAGAAGTTGGGCTGACCTACTATCATCTCCTGTATGAACTGTGAGTTTATGCCCTCGGCGTTGGCTAATGCCTCGACGGGAATGTTGGGATAGTTCTTCTTGAACTCGTCGAGCGTCATCTTGTTGTAGTTGGCCTGCGGGTCGCGCAGCTCGGTGCGGCTTCGCGAAACGAGTGCCAGCGCGGTCTCGGTGCGGAAGACGGCATCGCGACGAGCCTCTGCCTGCTCCTTGGTGAAGCCGTAGACCTGGAACATCCGGGCAATGTGTTCGCGGTAGGCATTGCGTATCTTCACCATTGCCTCGTCGTTGTCAAGGTAGTAATCCTTCTGTCCGAGGGTGAGTCCGCCCTGCGAGAGGTTGTAGATATTCATCGAAACGTTCTTCTCGTCGGCACCGAAGGCATCGTTGTAGAACACACCGTAGCCAAACATGGCATACTTCTGCTGCAATGCCAGCAGGTCGGCTTTGGTCTTGGCGGCCTCAATCTCGTCGAGCAGAGGCTTCACCGGGGCTATGCCTTCGCGCTCGCGGCGGGCAGAGTCCATAGCCAGCTTGTAGAAATTGGCAAGCTTGGCCTCAACGGTATTGCCCTTGTAGGTCTTCTTCTCAAACGAACTAAGGATGCTGTTGATGCGCTTCTGGTTGTCGTCGTTGAGGATGTTGAAGGCTCCGTAGCTCGAATAGGCTGGCGGCAGCGGATTGTTCTTGCGCCATCCGGCGGTTGCGAAGTCATAGAAGTCGGTGCCGGGGGCTACCGTTCGGTCGAGGTTCTCTTTGTGCAACCCCGATGCTGTCTGGGCATTGCCCACTACGGGGGCTGCCGTAATCATCATCATTGCGATTAAGTGTTTTGCTTTCATTTGTTATCAGATTGGTTTCAATATATAATCAGTAATGTGGAGTGTTTCGGAGCGGGGCTCATTGCTGGCTCAGCAGCTCCTCGAGGCGTTCGGAGAGCTGCATCCAGCGGTTGTTTTCCTCGTCGAGCAGGCGCTTGGCTTCGGTGTATTTCTCGATGAACTGCATGTCTGAGGCTTTCGCCGGGTCGGCAAACTGCTCCTCCATCTGGGCTATGAGCTGCTCCAGACGAGTGATTTCGGCTTCAGACTGGGCCACCTCGCGCTCTGCTTTCTTTACGAGCTTCTGCTGTTGCTTGTGCTGCTGATAGGCTTCGGCACCCTTCGAGCGGGCTGTCTGGGCATCGTCGGCCTGAGGTTTAGGTTCGGCCAGGGGCTGACGCGGTGCTGCGGCTGCGGCACTATTACGCTGAGCCACCGAGCGCAGCCAGTCGTAGACACCGCCAAGATGCTCTCTCACGCGGCCATCGCCAAACTCGTAGACCTTGCTTACAAGCCCGTCGAGGAACTCGCGGTCGTGGCTTACGATGATGGCGGTGCCGTCGAAGGCGCGGATTGCTTCCTTGAGCACGTCTTTCGACTGCATATCGAGGTGGTTGGTAGGCTCGTCGAGTATCAGGAAATTGACCGGTTCGAGCAGCAGGCGTATCATTGCCAGACGGCTGCGCTCGCCTCCGCTGAGCACCTTCACCTTCTTTTCGGATGCCTCTCCGCCGAACATGAACGCTCCGAGGATGTCGTTGATGCGCAGACGCACCTCTCCACGTGCCACGTTGTCTATGGTTTGGAACACTGTCAGCTCCTCGTCGAGCAGCTGTGCCTGGTTCTGTGCGAAGTAGCCAACCTGCGTATTGTGACCCAGCTTCAGCTCTCCGCCATGGGAAATCTCGCCCATTATGCACTTCACGAGTGTCGACTTGCCTTCTCCGTTCTTGCCTACGAAGGCCACTTTCTCGCCGCGCCGTATGGTGAACGACACATTGCTGAACACTTGGTGGCTGCCGTAGCTCTTCTCTACCTCGTTGCATATCACGGGAAAATCGCCGCTGCGCAGGCACGGAGGGAACTTAAGGCGCAGCGAGGAGGTGTCGACCTCGTCGATCTCGATGGGCACTATCTTCTCCAACTGCTTGATGCGCTGCTGCACCTGCACTGCTTTGGTGGCCTGATAGCGGAACCGCTCGATGAAGCTACGTATGTCGGCTATCTCGCGTTGCTGGTTTTCGTAGGCACGCAACTGCTGTTCGCGCCGCTCGGCACGCAGCCGCACATACTCGTCATAGCCCACACGGTAGTCTACCACCCTGCCGCAGGTGATCTCAACAGTGCGGTTTGTCACATTATTTATAAAGGCACGGTCGTGGCTAACGAGCACTACGGCCTTGGCACTCTGCACCAGGAACTGCTCCAACCACTGTATACTCTCGATGTCGAGGTGGTTGGTTGGCTCGTCGAGAAGCAGCACGTCGGGTCTCTGAAGGAGTATCTTGGCCAGCTCTATGCGCATACGCCATCCGCCGGAGAACTCGCTCGTGGGCCTCTGAAAGTCGCTGCGGCGAAAGCCCAGACCGCTGAGCGTGCGCTCGATCTCGGCTTCGTAGTTCTCGCCTCCCATCATTCGGTGGTGCTCCTGCAGCTGTGTGAACTGCTCAATAAGCTGCAGATAGTCGTCGCTCTCGTAGTCGGTGCGCTCGGCAAGCTGCCTCTCCATGCAGTCGAGGCGCTGCTTCAGGCTCGTGGTATGGGCGAAAGCCTTACGCGTTTCCTCAAGCACTGTGGTGTCGTCGGCTATCTTCATCACCTGCGGAAGATAGCCAATGGTGGTCTGCGAGGGCACTGCCACCACACCATCGGTGGGATGCTGCTGACCGCAGAGCACCTTGAGCATCGTTGATTTGCCCGCTCCGTTCTTGCCTACCAGTGCTATGCGGTCGCGGTCGTTGATTACAAAACTCGCACCGGCAAACAAAGGGCGCACCCCGAATTCCACTTTAAGGTTTTCAACAGAAATCATTGAGCTCAAGCTAAATCAGAAAAATAGAACTAATAACATACTATCAAGATGGCAACAAGGGTGCCATAGTAGTCTGCAAAGGTAGTAGAAACATAGCGAAATGACAAATTTACGCAATGAAATTGCCCTGCTGCTTCATATATTCGATGAGGTTTCGATATACGGGAAGGGTGCTGAGCAGTGGCGCATTGCCCACTATGAGCAGGTGTTTGCGTGCTCGAGTCATGGCTACATTGAGCTTGCGGTCGATGGGAACGGTGCCTTCGGTGAACACACTTCCCTCGAGAAACGACAGCTGATAGTGGTAGCGAACGGTGAATCCGTAGGCTATGTAGTCGCGCTGACTGCCTTGGAAGCGCTCGACTGTGTCGATGCTGACGGCATCAAGCTCTGCAATGCCATAGCTGCCGATGGCTGCCCTGACGGTGGCAATCTGGTTGCGATATGGCACTATCACCCCTACGGTCTGCCCTGCATCGAACCGGCTGCGGTTGCTGCGGTACACATCTACCACATACCGGGCAATAACCTGAGCCTCATCGATGTTCACCTTGTCGCTCTCGGCGATGCTTTGGGGTTGCACGGAGAGGAATTTCAGCCTGCTGTCAAACACTTCCGGCATCATCAGACAGCTGCTGCCGGAAGCAATCAAGGCATCCTCGGCTGTGAGCTGATGGGCAAGCGGCACGGCAGAGAGCTTGCTCTCGTAGAACGCCTGGTTCGGGAAACCGGCTATGGAGGGGTGCATACGCCCCTGATGGCTCAGCATATAGACCACGCGAGGGTCGTCGCCATAGCGGCGCAGCAGCCTCTCGAAGAGCGACGAGCGGCAGTCGGTGAGTTCTATCTGCTGCAACTCCCGCTGCTCCACGCGCGACTGAGCGTCTGTCTGCTGCACTACGGCAGGCAGCTGCTTGTGGTCGCCAATCATCACAAAGCGGTCGATGGCAGGCCGCTGACCGTGAACGGCGGCCAGCAAGCCCATGAGCTGCGGCTCGAGTATCTGCGAAGCCTCGTCGATGACAGCCAAAGAGAAATGCTTCAGCTGGAATATCTCGATATTGGAATTGAGCGAAGCCGTTGTGCCCACTACCACACGCACTGCGGATATGCGGCTGCGGAGCTGAGAAACGTTGGCTGCGCCGTCGACAACGGCATCGAGCAGGTACTGCCGGAACGGCTCACCACATGACAGGCGACTGCCTATGCGCACGAAACCGATGCCGCTCTCCACCAGCTTGGAGCATATCTCGTCGACAGCCCGGTTGGTGTAAGAGAGCAGAAGGATGCTCTCCTGTGAGGAGAGAAGCTCCTCGCGGAGGGTTGACATAAGGCCGAACGAGGTCTTGCCTGTGCCCGGCGGACCGATGATGAGGAAGAAGTCGCGTGCCTGCTTCACCCGCAGGGCCATGTGGTTGAAGCTGCCGTGGTCGGCCTCCAGGGTGAGAGTGTCGTCGATGCGCGGCTCGCGCTGGAAGAGCAACAGGTCGCGGCGCGACTTGGGTGCGCTCAGGAAAGAATATGTCCCACGGTAGAGCGAGCTGTATGACGACTCAAAGAAGTCGTGCTCAACAGCCCAGAGGCAGTCGTCATAGTAGTCGAACACGCGTCGGCAGGTCTGTGAATGGCGCAGGCTCAGCGTGAGTCCGTCGCCGTCGATGGCAGCTATGGTGCAGCGGAAAACCATCTGCCTGCGCAGGTCGGGCTGCTCCTTGGGCTTGTATGGGTAGAGCACGACGATGTCGCCACTGCGGAAGTTCGAGGTGTCGCAGCTCTCGTCGCGAGTGAACAGCAGTCGCAGACTGTCGACAAGTTCGTCTTCCTCTGCCCCACTCCATGCCATCTGCAATCCGCTATAGATGTTTCCGGCTTGCAGTTTCTCTTCTTCGGAAGTGAGCCATGCCGCGGCGAAGCCTGAGTTTTCCTTGCGCTGGTTGCCTATCTTCGAGAGAAGGTGCTCCGTTGCCACCGCACGCAGCATACGCAAGGTATATAACCGCTCCAGAGGCGTTGCCTGGCGGATGGGGCTGAGCAGGCTTTCGAGTTGCTTGCTTACGTAGTCCTGCCAGAGCTTGCCTGTCAGATGTTTTGTGTTAAGGGCTTCGGGGGTGAGGGTTTCGAGCTGACGGAAGCCCTCGCTAACAAGTCTGAAGTCCTGCGCGGCTATGCCGTTGCGTATCTTCAAGGCGCGGAAGAACAGCTCAGGGGCACGCATGGCAGGCTCGAGGAGCCCCTTCTCGTAGCGCGAATAGTAGAGAAACGCCCAGTGGCTGTCGGCTCCCGGCGACGGACGGCGGTAGCAGTCTTCGAGCAGATAGCTGTAGAGCAGCATCTGCACGTAGTGTTTCTCCTGAGCGCGCGGCACTCCGTCGGTGCGCTCCGGGTAGCCTCCCTTGCCGGCTTTCTGCTCAAGCACCACTCTCATACGCCCTATTTCCATCAGGTCCATGCGCCCCTGCATACCATACATCTCGCAGAAGAACGACGGTTCAACCATCATGTTGCCTGCACTGAACAGTCCTTTGGTGTGAAGGGGGAGCTGCTGGCTCAGTGCCTTGCGTATGTGCTGCTGCTGACGTTGGGCCTCGGCATGGAAGTCGGGAGGTATGTCGCAGGTGGCAAGACGTAGCGCATAGTCGCGGAAGAAGCGCGCTGCTGTCTCGGCATAGGGCACGGGAGTGGCCGACTGGCGCAGCTGCTCGTCGAGCATCTGGCCTGCCAGGTTGCCCATAAGGATATGGTGGGTGGTCTGCTGCGGACGTATACGGGCGAGAAGTGCCACGATGGGCGACTCGGTGTAGCTCTCGAAACACGCTGCCACGGTGGAAATCTCGACCAGATAGTCGGGTTCGAGGATTATGGCATCTGCCGTGACGATGCCTTCTTCGATGCGCGGACGAATGAGATTGAGCTGGCATCCGCTCCACACAAGCTCTCCAAGGTAGCTCCACTGCCCCACGGCAAAGGTCTTTCCGCAACGGTCAAGGCTCAGCCTGTGGCTCTCGCCTGCAACCCCCTCGAGCTCGCCAAGGACAAACTCGCCGTCGAAGCGGTCGACAATCATCCTCACACAATGGCCCAGCTTCTGCCCCTTGTGCTCATGTCCGGCCACCTGCGGGAACAGCCTTCGCAGCGAAAGGGGCACTCCCAAGCCCGTCACCAGCTCGACGAGCAGGCTCACGCCCTGCAGGGTCTGCCCCATACGGGCGTTCAGCTCCGGCACTTCGAGCGTGTGGAACGCCCTGAGATTGGCTCGCGCCGTGTTGACGACAGCCTTCGTCCGCGCTGTCGCACGGTGGGTCTTCAGCAGATAGTCGGTCTTGGCAAACGGCCCGACGAGAGTCACTGCGGCATCGGCAGTGCCCACATCGAGCATCCGGCTCATCACAAGAGCCATAGTCCGATATGCCTTGAGCACATCGGGCATCGCATCGGATGCCTGTTCAAGCAGGCCATAGAGTTCGCCGGCAATAGCTTCGAGTGAGTTCATGCAGTATATTAAAGGTGGCACAAAGGTAAAGTTTTAAGCTAAAAAAATAAAATAAATTTGGCTTTTCAGCAGGTATATAGTAATTTCGCATCGAGAAAAGCAGCGTTCCGGCCTGTCGCTGGCCTGCTTCCGCCCCTGTCGGCGGTAGCGGCGAGAGGAAAGTCCGGGCAGCACAGGACGCTCCACTCCTGAAAGTAGAAGCTATTGGCAACAGTAGGGTAAGGCAGAAGAAAACAACCGCCGTGCCGTCTTGCCTGCCTTGGCTCGTGCCACCGCAGGCGTAGTAGGCCGGTAAGGGTGAGAAGGTGGTGTAAGAGACCACCAGCCGCAGGGCGATCTGCGGGCTGTGCCTCCTGGAGGCTGCAAGTTCATGTAAACCATCGGCTGAGGGTTGTCCGCCCGAGTCGCCAGACACGATGGAGGGTAGAACGCTTGAGCCGCGGCGCAAGCCACGGAGTAGATAAATGACAGGCACCCGACGCATGGCAACATACGCCCGGGAACAGAACCCGGCTTACAGGAGCACTGCTTTCTTTTCACCGAAACAGATGTCAGCTACTGGCATAGCTATAAACCAAGTCTAAGCATCATGGATAAAAGACAACTCGCCATGGGCGACATTATCTCGCAGGAAGAGCTGCAGGGCGACTATGAACACACCGTGACACTCACCATAGAGCGCTATCAGCACGAAGCAGCCTTCCCACGGATGGACGATTTCCACTTGGAAAAGTCTGCTCTCGACAGCTACCTCTTCGACAAACAGGCCGCCATCGACAGCGATGGCAGCGAGCGAAGCCGCTACACCGTGGCCGGACTGGTGATTATGCTGCCCATACTTGTCATTGCAGCGTTTCCCCTGAACAGCCTGCCATGGAAGGAGAACACCATCTTTGCCGCCATTGCCGCAGGCGTGCTGCTCTATGCCCTGGTGCGAGGAGTGCAGAAGATGCTGCTCCGCCGACGCATCAACGCCGTAGACCGCGACTATCCCGAAGCCCGCAGGTATGTCGACGCGGTGCTGGCCTACAGGCAGAACAAGCTCGGCAAACAGGCATGACACCTGAGAACAACTTTATATAACAGCTCAACCTAAAACCACTGAAGCTATGGAACTACCCGATTTTCAACAATACCGCGACCGCTTCACGCAGAAAGGATTTATGGAAAAGATAAGCCGCGTGGCCAAACGAGCCGGCGCAAAGCTTGTCTACGCTGCGCTGATACTCTACTACACACTCGAAAGCGGCACCATATCGCTCAAGGAAAAGGCCATAATCGTAGGCGCGCTGGGCTATCTCATCAGCCCTCTCGACATGGTTCCCGATGCTATTCCCATCGCCGGACTTGGCGACGACCTTGCCGTTTTGGTCTATGTAGTGGGCATGGTGTGGAGCAACGTGAGCGAGGAAGTGAAGACCAAGGCTCGCAACAAGCTCTCTACATGGTTCGACGAAGACGAACTCACGGGTGCCGACGACCTCTTCCGCAACGCGCCGGAGAGCGACCCGGTATAGGC
Organism: uncultured Prevotella sp.; assembly: GCA_900318625.1. Classification (GTDB taxonomy): domain Bacteria; phylum Bacteroidota; class Bacteroidia; order Bacteroidales; family Bacteroidaceae; genus Prevotella. Next base: position 587 of record ONLG01000062.1, on the reverse strand, counting down.
TTTGCACGGGGCTGAGCAGCAGTAACATTACTTCCGTTTTTTCCCAAAGCCTCCGTAATTTTGTTCCAACTGCCTTGTAACATTGTTCCAGCTGCCTTGGAGCAATGTTACAGGATAGCTGTAAGGTTGCTCCAAGGCTGCTGGAGAAAGTTTACGGCAGCCTCCGTAAACGACAAAAGGGAAAGAGCCACATTTTCACTCCTTCCCCACCGGCATTTTACTTGGTGCCGGTATTATTCAAATTCCTCCAAATATCTGACGATCTTCTCACGTATTGGCTGAAGGTCAACGGCTATAGCCTCCCACACCAGTTCCTCTTCCACGTTGTGATAACCATGAATAAGGAAGTTGCGCATATTCGTTATCTGCCTCCATTTCAGGTCGCTGTGAGCCTCGCGAAACTCGAAAGTCAGCATATTGGCAGCCTCGCCGATAATCATAATGTTGTAGATTACGGCATGATACGACCTCTTATCGGCTATAAAATCTTTATTGCTGTCCGCTAAAACTTTTTTCTTGATATAAAATTAGGCTGAAGCCCTCGTTTGGGTTTCAGCCTTTTTGTTACCTTTGTTTTTACCACAAAA
>ONLG01000063.1 GCA_900318625.1 uncultured Prevotella sp. | reverse complement strand
AGTATCTCGCGTGTCGACGGGTCTATGCTCTCGTCATGATAGAGGTCCTCGGTGAGCAGAAGCATAGGCAGATTGTTGCGTTCTGCCATCATGCGAGTGTAGGTGAATAGAAAGTTGGAGTCTGTTTTCAGGTGTACCAAGCCCCCGTTTTCAAGGAAGGTCTGGTAGCGGCGCATGAAGAACGACGATGTTAGGCGCTTGCGTGGGTTCTTCATCTGTGGGTCACTGAACGTTAGCCATATCTGCTGCACCTCGTTTTCGGCAAAGAAACGGTCGATAATCTCGATGTTGGTGCGTAGGAACGCAACGTTCTTTATGCCTTCGTTGATAGCCTGTGTGGCTCCAGTCCACATACGTGCGCCCTTGATGTCGACCCCGATGAAGTTGATGTCGGGATAGCGCAGGGCCAGCCCGACGGTGTATTCGCCCTTGCCGCAGCCCAACTCCAGAACGATGGGGTTGGAGTTCTTGAAGTACTGCTCGCGCCAGTGGCCGCGCATATCAAAGTCAACGTGTTCCAGCGCCCCGTAAGGGTACTGGAACACGTTTTTGTATTTCGCCATGTCGGCGAACTTAGCTAACTTGCCTTTACTCATTATTCAGAGTTTGAATTTGCATTGCTATGCCTTCTTGAGATGTTCAGATGTCGTAGATGTTCCTGACAACGAACCACACGAAGAAGGTAATCACGTAAGTATAGATTATGGCAGAACTCTCAAGCCACCGCTCAGCCCATAGCTGCCACTTGCCCCTGAGCATCCACTTCTCTATAATGAGCAAGAGGAGGTAGGGCAAGGCAAATACCAGCCAGTAGTTGAACCTCACAGCCTGAACGATATGACCGTGGAGCACAGCGTGCAAGGCTCTCTGAAAGCCGCATCCCGGACAGCTCAGTCCAGTCAGAAGCTTCAGCGGACACTTTGGCATGAGCTGATGCTCACTGGGATTCAGCACATATAGCGTTACGATAGCTGCCATGCACAATACCAGTATGAGCACCCGCTTCACCGCTTTAGCTGTTTGCTGCAATCAGAATGACTACAAGATAGAAGATGCCATAGAGCACACCTATTACCGCACTGGCAGCCATTCCTATCAAACTCCACTTCTTTGCATCGTTGGCAGCTTTCTGAGCTTCGGCATATTTGCCCATAGCATGGAGGCTGTTCACGTCGTTGGCTCTCACGATGGCATAGATACCGGCTGGCAAACAGCAGCAGGCCGTGCAGATGATGGCCATAACCAGGTTGTTGTCGGGCTTCGGTACGTATGGTGCCTGGTCGTAGTTGGGTTGATAGTTCTGCATAACTGTAAGTTTTTAAGAGTTATTACTCGATGACAACGCGAGTCCAGCCGTGCTTGTCTTCTATCTCGCCGTACTGTATGCCGCGCAGTGTGTCGTAGAGTTTGCGCGACATTGGTCCCGGCTGGGTACCAAACTCGTAGTGTGCACCTGTGTCGATGTCGTCGATATACGAGATAGGCGAGATAACGGCAGCCGTTCCGCAGGCTCCGGCCTCCTCGAAGGTAGCCAGCTCCTCCTCGGGAATGGGGCGGCGCTCAACCTTCATGCCCAGGTCTTCGGCCACTTGCATGAGGCTCTTGTTGGTGATTGAGGGCAGGATGCTCGTCGATTTGGGAGTGACGTAGGTGTTGTCCTTTATTCCGAAGAAGTTGGCAGCACCACACTCGTCCATGTATTTCTTCTCCTTTGCATCCAGATAGAACTCGCAGGCATAGCCTTTCTCGTGGGCAATGTGGTTTGCCTTGAGCGATGCAGCGTAGTTTCCGCCTACCTTATAGATACCTGTGCCGAGCGGAGCAGAGCGGTCGTAGTCGCGGATAATGACGTAAGGATTAGCCGAGAAGCCACCCTTGAAGTACGGTCCCACGGGAGTTACGAAGATGAGGAACAGGTATTCGTCGGCAGGATGCACTCCAACCTGTGCGCTTGTGCCAATGAGCAGCGGACGCAGATAGAGCGTTGCACCGCTCTCGTAGGTGGGAATGTATTCCTGGTTGAGGCGAACCACCTTCTCGGCCATCTCGATGAACAGCTCGGTGGGCACCTCAGGCATCATAATGCCGCGGCAAGTGCTTTGCAGTCGGGCAGCGTTCTCGTCGACACGGAACAGGCGCACCTTGCCGTCGGGGCAGCGATAAGCCTTCAGTCCCTCGAAAGCCTCCTGGCCGTAGTGCAGGCAGGTGGCTGCCATGTGCAGTTTCAGATATTCGTCGGAGCATACTTCAATCTCGCCCCACTTGCCGTTGCGATAGTAGCAACGAACGTTGTAGTCGGTGGGCATATAGCCAAATGAGAGGCTTGCCCAATCAATATTCTTCATTTGCGTATGTATTTGAATATGTTGTTGTACGTTCAAAATCGCGTACAAATGTAATCATTATATTTGTACTGAGCAATTTTTGTTTGTCTGAAATGCTTTTTCTTGTCGTTTTGCAAGTTTTATTCAGTTTTGTTTTATATCTTTGCAATATTCAATTGTTAAACTACAAAGACTTTTTTGATTATGAAAAAGATTTTCCTTTTCGCACTTTTGGCTTTTTCGTCCACTGCTTTTGCACAGACAACAGAGGACGAAGAAAAAGAGGGCAAGTGCAGTTCGCTGCTTGTTCTCTCGAAAGACGAGACCAGTACGCTGTCCATGCACCTCGCTGTTGGCGTGAATCTGGCTACCAATGTGCCTGCGGACTATAAGTTTGCACCGTTCAAATCGTGGGACATTTCGTGGACGGTGTTTGAGTATGGCTATACTCCCAAGGGAGCTTCGCAGACCTATTCGGTCGGTCTGGGCCTCACTTGGCGCAACTATGGCTTGAAAGACAACTACACGATGTTCGTGAAAAACGACCAGAACAACGTGGAACTGGGCACCTTCGACGACGATATGGAGTCGCGCTATTCGCGTCTTCGCACTTGGGGCATCAGCTTGCCGCTTCTCTTCACGCAGCGTATTGGCAAGAATTTCAGCTTCAGCCTTGGCCCGGTAATGAACCTGAACCTCTTCGGAAGAATAAATACGGGCTATAAAATCGGCGACGACAAGACGAGCATCTCTACCAAGAACATAGGCTATCGCCCCTTCACAGTCGACGTGATGGGCGTGTTCAATATCTATGGAGTGGGCGTCTACTGCAAGTATTCGCCAATGAGCGTGATGAAGAAAGACCGCGGTCCTCAGTTCAAGTCAGTCACCGTCGGTCTGTATCTGTAGTATTTCCTGTTCTGTCTTGGTCAGTTTGTCCTTGCAGAACTTGATTAAACACTGTGCAGTTTTCAGCTGCACAGCGATTTCGTCTATGCTGAACTCGTCGTTTTCCATCTTTCTCACGATGGTCTGAAGCTGTTCAAAGGCTTCCTCATATTTCATTTCCTTTTTCATTGTCTTGCTTTTTAGTTCGTTTTTCGGTTACTTCAGAGCGTATGCTGCCTCGTGCGAACTGCGTTTCTATGATGTCGCCAGCCTTCAGCTGTGATGCGTTGCGCACTATCTTGCCATCTTTCGTGGTGATGCTGTAGCCTCTTCGGAGAAGCAGGGCAGGGTCGAGGCTCTTTGCTTTTGCCTCAATGATTTCCAGCCGGTGGTGTTCCTGTAGCAGCCGTCTTTCTGTCAGGGCGGGCAAACGCGTGTTCAGTGCCGACAGACTGCTTGCGGCAGCTGAGAGCCGGAGCTGAGAGTGATGCACAAACCGGGCGTGCAGCAAGTCTAATCTGCTCTCGTGGCGGAGCCTGATGTTGGCAAACAGGCGTGGCAGCGACTCCTGTATGGGAGCCAACTGAGCCTTGAGCGTGTGCAGCCGCTGCTGGGTGTACCGCGAGAGCCGCTGTCTGTAGTCGTCGATGGCATCGGCAACTGTCTTCAGATGGTCGATGAGGAAGGCTGCGGCAGCTGTTGGAGTCTTCACCCGAGTGTGGGAAATCATGTCGAGGATGCTCTCGTCGCGGTCGTGACCTATGCCGGTGATGACGGGCAGTGGGAAGTTGGCAACGTTCTCGGCCAGCAGCAGTGTGTCGAAACCACTGAGATCTGCGGTCGCTCCTCCTCCGCGGATGATGACAACCACGTCGAAGTCGTCGAGTCTCTGGTTTATTTCGTCGAGTGCGGCAATGATGCTCTGCTCCGTTTGTTCGCCTTGCATAGTGGCCTGGAACAGCTCGGTGTGGAAGCAGAAGCCGTGTTCGTTGTCGTGGAGCTGTCGCGAGAAGTCGCCATAGCCTGCTGCCGTGGCGCTCGAGATAACTGCAATGCGCTGGGCGAAGAGCGGAAGAGCGAGCTGCCGCTGCAAGTCGAAGACACCTTCTTGCTTCAGCTGGACTATGATTTCCTGCCGCTTGCGCTGCATATCGCCCATGGTGTACTCGGGGTTGATGTCGGTAACGATCCACGAGAAGCCGTAGCTCTCGTGGAACTGGGCGTAGACGCGCAGCATCACCTTCATCCCGGCATGGAGCTGCTGCCCGGTGACTCGCTGGAAGTGGGGCTTTGCCGTCTGCCACACGCTCTTCCAGCATTTGGCCGAGGCGCGGGCTATGGGCTGGTTGCGGGTTGCCGGCGGTGCGGAGGAGAAAAGCGACAGTCCGCCAAAGGCCGACGAGCCGGCTGGGGAGGGGCTGTCGTCGTACTGGATAAGCTCCATGTAGCAGTGGCCACGGCTTTCCCTGACCTCAGACAGCTCAGCCTCAACCCAGTATTCGGCGTTGAGGCTCAGCTCCAAGGTCTCCCTGACGAGCATATTCAGCTCATAGAGAGTGAGCGAGTGGCGCGAGGTGGGCATCATCGGCCTACTTCTTTAGTCCCACTATCTGCGTGGGAGCCTTCTCTTTGTTGCGGCGGTTGACAACCGTGACAACCGACTGAGCCAGTGCGAGGAACGCCTGGCCGGTCATGGTGTTCTCATCGAGTGCGGCAGGCGTACCGTTGTCGCCATTGTCGCAGATGCTCTGCACGAGCGGTATCTGTGCCAGCAGCGGCAGGTGCATCTCTTCGGCGAGCCGTTTGGCACCCTCGCGTCCGAAGATGTAGTAGCGGTTGTCGGGCAGCTCGGCAGGCGTGAACCATGCCATGTTCTCTATCAGTCCCAGGATGGGCACGTTCACCTTGTCGTTCTGGTACATATCGATACCTTTGCGTGCATCGGCAAGTGCCACGTTCTGCGGCGTGCTGACGATGATGGCACCGGTTATGGCAAGTGTCTGGAGCAGGGTGAGGTGGATGTCGCTTGTTCCCGGCGGCGTGTCGAGGATGAAATAGTCGAGCTCGCCCCAGTTGGCATCGGCAATGAGCTGCTTCAGGGCCGATGTGGCCATGCCTCCGCGCCAGAGCGTGGCAGTGTCTTTGCCCACGAAGAAGCCTATGCTCAGCAGCTTAACGCCGTATTGCTCAATGGGCTGGATAAGCTGTCGGCCTCCTACTTCTACTGCGTGCGGGCGTGCATCTTCGATATTGAACATCTTGGGCACCGAGGGACCGAAGATGTCGGTGTCCAACAGTCCTACGCTGTAGCCCAGACGAGCAAGCGATATGGCGAGATTGGCAGCGACGGTGGATTTTCCGACACCGCCTTTTCCTGAGCTGACAGCGATGATATTCTTCACTCCGGGAAGCATATTGCCCACTTCGGGGCGCGGAGCCGAGCGGAACTCGGTCTTTATCTCCACCTCTACGTCCTTGCCCACGTGGTAGTGTATGGCTGCTTCGGCAGCTTTCACGGTGGACTTGAGGAACGGGTCGGTCTCGCGGGGGAAGAGCAGCACCACTGTTGCTTTCCATCTGTCGTCGGCAAGCTTGGCTACAGCCGGCGTGTCGGCAAGCATCTCGCTCTCTATGAGGTTCTTCTTAGTGCCTGCATACGTCACGGTAGCAAGCGCATCGGTAATCATTTTTGGATATATAACCATTGTCTTATTGTGTGTTTACTGTTGTTTCGTGTGTGCTGTAGCAGCCCGTTTCTGTGCCCTGAGGCTGCTGCCTTTTTCCGTATGCCCCTGAGAAGACTTCTCCAGAGGCTCCGTAACATCGCTCCAACTATGCTGGAGCATTGTTCCAGCTATCCTGTAACATTACTCCGGGGCCTCTGGAACAAATTTACAGGACGGCTGGGAGAAAACGGTGCGTAAGTTGCTGATAATCAGTAGAGCTACCAGCCGCTTATCTCGAAGCTGTCTGGGTCGTCGCTGCTCTCTGGTTCTATCTTTGGCTTGGGCGGATTCTTGAGGTTTCCTTTCTCGTCGAACATTCCGTAGGTGGTTCTCAGCACAATGAACTCCGTGCGGCGGTTCAGCTGGTTGCACACTTCCTGCTTCTCCTTGTCGAGCTTCTGGATGTATTCTTCGGTCAGCACGTCGCCTTCCTTCATCCACGGATACTTCTCGGTAAGCCTCTTGCGTATGGTCTTAGGCTTCTCCTTGCCGTAGCCCACGGGTGAGAGGCGGTCGCGTGCTATGCCATGCTCGGTGAGGTAGGCCACTACGGTTTCGGCCCTGCGCTGCGAGAGCTGTTTGTTGTACTGTGGCGAACCCTTGAAGTCGCAGTGTGCGCTAAGCTCTATGGTCACGTTGGGGTTCTCGTTGAGCAGCTTCACCAGCTCGTTGAGGGCTGTCTGCGACTCCGGGCGGAGCGTGGCCTTGTCGAAATCATAGAAGATGTTGTCGATCATCACGGGCACGCGGATGCTCGCTAAGGGGAACTGGAGCACGTACTCGGCTGACTCCTCTACGCTGTCGACGCGCAGCTCCTCCTTGTGGTTGAGAAATCCCTTGCAGGTGGCAAGCATTATGTAGTTGACGTCGGGCTTTATCTCCTGCTCGAAGGAGCCGTCGCCCTTGACCGAGAGCTTCAGATTGGTGCCGTCGTCGCCAACCATAAAGACCTGTGCGGCAGGCAGTTCGTAGCCCTCCATTTCGTAGACCCATCCCTTGATGGTCTGTTTTATCTCGGGTAACTCGAAGCTGTAGATGTGGTCCCAGCCCTTGCCGTCGCCTCGGTTTGAGGAGAAGAAGCCGCGGTTGTGTACTCCCTCGAAGGTCATTCCGAAGTCGTCGCCCTGCGAGTTGAGCGGATAGCCCGGGTGCTCGAGGTGGTAGCGGCGGTCGTCGCCCACCTTGGCGATGAATATGTCGAGGCCGCCTAAACCGCCGTGGCCGTCGCTCGAGAAATAGAGGTCGCCGTTAGGCCGGAAGGTTGGGAACATCTCGTCGCCTGCGGTGTTGATGGGCGCTCCGAGATTTTCCACTCCTCCCAGATTGCCGCCGAAGACTCGTACTCGCCAGATGTCTTTTCCACCTTTTCCACCGGGCATATCACTCGTGAAGTAGAGCCAGTTGCCGTCGGGCGAGAGGGCAGGGTGGGCATAGCTCGAGAGTGTGTCGCGTGTGATTTCCAGCTTCTTGGGCTTTCCCCATGCAGCATCCGAGCGGCTGCTGACGGCAATGGTGGCATAGCGTGGGAAACTTGCGTCGACAGGACACTGTGTGAGGTACATCTCGCGCCCGTCGACAGAGAACGACGGGGTGCCTTCGTCTAATTCGGAGTTAAGTCCCGACTCTATGGTCTGTGGCTTTCCCCATTTGCCCTTGTCGTCTTTCTCTGCGTAGAATATGTCGCCGGGCTTGCAGCCGGTTATACCGCTCAGCTCGTCGCCCTGTGCGTCGTTGCGCGTGGAAGTCCAGAACAGCTGCTCGTTCTGCGTGCCGAAGTACATTGGCGAATAGTCGGCCCTGCGCGAGTTGAACTGCTCAGCCTTCTTAACGATATATCTGGAGCCGGCTTGCTTGATTTGCGCAGCCACTTGCGCATCTTCCAGTCCCTGTCTGGCTTCTGCAAGCAGTGAGGCAGTGTTGGCCTCATTATCCTTTTTGGTAGTGGCAGGCTGTTGCTGGCTGCTGTTCTCTTGTTGCTGAACGGCCTTTTCCATCTCCTTTTTCTTGGATTCTTTCTTGTTCTTGGTGCGCCGTTCCTTCTTCACCGTGGCCTTGGGCTTCTTCTTTTTCTCTTTGCCGGAAGCTGTCTCTTGCCCCTTGTTCCTTGCTTTTTGCTCCTTGTCAAAAGCATCTTGCTCCTTGTCCTTTGGCCCTTGCTCCAATATGTCAATGGCAAGCTGATATTCCTTCTCGGCCTCACGGTAGTTGCCGTTTTTCATCAGGTTCTTGGCAAGGTCAATATGCGTCTGGGCATCATCCTGTTTGTAGCGAATCACATTGCGGTAGGCTGCTATGGCTCTTTGGCTCTCACCGATGTAGTCGTAGCACATGGCCATCTTAGCGGCTCTCTGGCCTCGCAGGTCGCGCTCCTTGGGCGGTGTGCGCTGATAGGCAGTGCGATACTGGTTGGCTGCATCGTAGTATTCGCCTAAGGCAAAATACGCGTCACCTTTCTTGACGTTCCTTTCAGCTCCGCAGGCAGTGAGCAACAGGCTTGCGGCAAGCATATATATAATAAGGTATAATCTGTTCAGCATATTATAAAGAACGATTATTTGGTTGTTTTATTTTAACAGAAGGATAAAAACTATGGTGTGGAAAGAAATCTGAAAAAATAGTTCCGAAAAATTTGGAGATTAAAAAAGAAAGCACTACCTTTGCATCGCATTTGAAAAAGATGCTTGGCAAATTCAAAAGCGAGCCCCAAAGGAAGGATGGGTGAGTGGCTGAAACCAGCAGTTTGCTAAACTGCCGTACGGGTTACCGTACCGGGGGTTCGAATCCCCCTCCTTCCGCAAAGGAGGTTTCGGGCATCAGAGTAGAGTGCAAGACGAATGGTCGATTCATCTAATGGTTAGGATACAAGATTCTCAATCTTGGCATAGGGGTTCGATTCCCCTATCGACTACTAAAGAGAGGCTTGAGCATGGTGTTCCAAGCCTCTCTTTCTTTTGCTCGTTTCCTATTTGGTTTTGTCAAAAAATTATTGAGCAAAGGTATGCTTAGTAGTTTTTTTTTCTTAAATTTGCAGCGCCATATTGATGCCTATTTCTAATCTGCGGACTTCGTGTCCTACGGCGGTTTACTGATAGCAGCATAGTGAAGGAGGCTTTGAGCCTTCAGTTTGTCTACTTATCCACTCAGGGTAAGGAGGATTATGCGTGCCGTTAGGTAAGCCGATAGAAATGGTTTTATGAATGTGTGGATAGCATGAAATATCCAATAGGTATTCAGAACTTTGAGAAGATACGCAAGGGTGGTTTTGCCTATGTAGACAAGACAGCCTTGGTGTATAAGATAGTCTCAGAGGGCTCGTACTATTTCCTTTCGCGTCCCCGCCGTTTCGGTAAGTCGCTGCTCTTGTCTACCTTTGAGGCATACTTCGAGGGTAGGAAAGAGCTGTTTGACGGTCTGGCTATCTCGGAGCTGGAGAAGGATTGGCATTCGTATCCCATCCTGCATCTTGACCTGAACACGCGTGAATATAAGGACGGTCAGTCGTTGAAGGATGAGCTTAACAAGCATCTGGAAAAGTGGGAGGCTCTGTACGGGGATAGGTATAAAGACCGGAGTGTTGAGGAGCGGTTCTATCAGATAATTGAACTGGCTTATAAAAAGGCCGGTCGCCAGGTTGTCATACTTGTTGACGAGTATGACAAGCCTCTATTGCAGACGATAGGTTACGACGTGTTGCAGGCCGAGTATCGTTCTACGCTCAAGGCTTTCTACGGAGCCTTGAAGTCATGCGACAAGTACATCCGCTCTGCCTTCCTGACAGGCGTGACCAAGTTCGGCAAGGTAAGCGTGTTCAGCGACCTGAATAACCTGAACGATATATCTTTCGACCGCCGCTATATAGAAATATGTGGCATCACTGAGAAGGAAC
>ONLG01000067.1 GCA_900318625.1 uncultured Prevotella sp. | reverse complement strand
TTGTGGTAAAAACAAAGGTAACAAAAAGGCTGAAACCCAAACGAGGGCTTCAGCCTAATTTTATATCAAGAAAAAAGTTTTAGCGGACAGCAATATAATTATATATAGCTCCTTTGCCCTAATCTCTCGTTCCCGAGGCAACAGCCTTCATCCATCTTCCGCGTATCAGGTGCACGAGGAAGATGCTTCCGCGGAACGTCAGCTCCACTGCCATTGCGAGCCATACGCCCTGCAAGCCATAGGTGCGCGCCAGAGCAGCAGCAAGGGTGAGCCTCACAAACCACATCGAGCAGAGGTTCATCACTGCCGGACGCAGCGTGTCGCCGGCTCCTACGCACACGCTGTAGGCCACTATCGATGCTGCAAAGAACGGCTCGGCAAAGGCTTCGATGCGCAGGCAGCTCGTGCCCAGCTGGCGTATGGCCTCTACGGGGGTCATCAGGGCCATGAGCTCGGGAGCACTCACATACATCACCACACCCATCAGGGCCATCACAACCATTCCTGAGCACACCGTCATGCGGGCAAACGAGCGGCACAGGCTGGCACGCATGGCTCCTATGCTCTGTCCCACGAGCGTAGTGGCAGCCTCGCCGATGCCGTAGCCGGGCATATAGCACAGGCTTTCGGCGGTGATGGCAAAGGTGTTGGCCGCGATTGCAAGGTTGCCGAGGGGTGCTACGATGATGGTGCTCACTATCTGTGCACCTCCCATGAGCACCGACTGCAATGCAATGGGGACGCTTATCTTCACAGCTGCCGCGAGATACGAGCCCACGAAGCGGAAAGGCTCTGCCTTGCGGCGTATGGCAAGCAGCCTGGAGCGGCAGAAAGCGTACCACGACTGCACCAGGCTGCACACCACGAAGGCCACGGCGGTGCCCAGCGCGGCACCGGCAACACCCAGTCCGGCTCCGGGAACGGTGAGGCTGATGCCGGCAAGGGTGACGGTACGTGTGGGGAAGATGAAGAGGAAGTTCAGTATCATGTCCATCACGCACAGCGTGACGCTCATCATGCTGCTCACACGCATATTGCCCTCGCACTTGAGCATTGCCGAGGCGAGGTTGTTGAGCTGCATGAAGGGTATGGCAAAGGCAAAGATGAGGAAGTAGGTGGCTGCGTCGCCTGCTATGTCGCTGCCGCCGCCGAGCCAGTAGGGCAGATGGGGCGAGATGACGGCTGCCGTTGCGCTCATAATCAGTGCGAAAGCCATGCAGCAGAGCAGCGAGTGGCGCACCACCTCGCGTGCCCGTGTCAGGTCGTTGGCTCCTATGAAGTGGGCTGTCTGCACAGAGAAGCCCATCGAGGCGGCACCGGCCAGTCCGCCGAAAAGCCAGATGGTGCTCTCCACCAAGCCGATGGCTGCCGGGGCTTCAGCACCGAGGCTGCCCACCATAGCCTGGTCGATGAAGAACATCATCACGTTTGTTATCTGCGCTAAAATAGACGGGATGCTCAACAAACCAATCAGGTTGAGCATCTCGCCTCGTGTCATGTCCTCGCCGGAGCGTATCTTGCCCAGCAGGAACTCTGTTTTAGCCTTCGATAACATCTGCTACGGACTGCTGTGTCCTTATTTGCCTTTCGACTTGGCGTGCCAGAACGACTCCAGCTCCATGTCGAAGATAAGGGTGGAGTAGGCCGGGATAGACGAGCCTGAGGGCGGGGTTGTGCCGTAGCCGATAGGGTATGGGATGTAGACTTGCCAGCGGTCGCCGACGTGCATCTGCTGAAGGGCTGTGGCCCAGCCCTCTACCACCGCCGCCACGGCAAGCTTGCGCGGTGCCGAAGTGTCGGGATTGTAGTCGGCTGACCACGTGTTCTCGAACAGCAGTCCGCTCTTGTGTGTCGTCGAAGGCAGCAGACGGCCTGAGTAGTTCACCTTCACCGTGTCGGTGAAGATAGGACTCTCGGTGCCTTTGCCCTCGTGGATGATGCGGACAACTATCTTGCGGTCGTCGGGTATGGTGACTTGCTCCTCCTCCAGAGTCCACGTAGGCAGTATCTTCCACGTGTCGTCGCCGGCAGCTATCTTGGCTTTCGTGTCGCTGATGAGCTGTTGCCAGTAGGCACTGTTGGTGGCTTGCCAGTTCGGGAACTCCTCGACGGCTACGTCGTCGTCCTTTGAACAGGAGGCAAGGCCAACCATCGTCACCGCCATCAACAGCAGAAGGAATAGTCTTTCCTTTATCATGGTGTGGTTGTGATTGGGTGAAAGCAGGTTGTTACTGTAGTTTCTTCAGAAGGCTCGTGATGCTCACGCGGTCCTCGATGATAGAGCGCAGCTCGCTGATGGGCACTCGCTGCTGCTCCATGGTGTCGCGGTGGCGCAGCGTAACCATGTTGTCTTTCAGCGTGTCGTGGTCCACGGTGACGCAGTAGGGCGTGCCGATGGCATCCTGACGGCGGTAGCGCTTGCCGATAGAGTCTTTCTCCTCGTAGTGGGTGTTGAAGTGGAAGCGCAGGTTGTTGACAATCTCGCGCGCTTTCTCGGGCAGACCGTCTTTCTTGACCAGCGGCAGCACGGCGCACTTCACGGGAGCGAGTGCCTCGGGCAGGCGCAGCACGACGCGTGTCTCGCCGTTTTCGAGCTTCTCCTCCTGGTAGGAGTGGCACATTATGCTGAGGAACATACGGTCTACACCTATCGAGGTCTCGATGACATACGGCGTGTAGCTCTCGTTGGTGGCCGGATCGAAGTACTTGATGCTCTTGCCTGAGAACTTCTCGTGCTGCGAGAGGTCGAAGTTCGTGCGGCTGTGGATGCCCTCAACCTCCTTGAAGCCGAACGGCATACGGAACTCTATGTCGGTTGCAGCATTGGCATAGTGGGCCAGTTTGTCGTGGTCGTGGAAGCGGTAGTTCTCTGCTCCGAAGCCGAGAGCCTGATGCCACTTCATGCGCGTTTCCTTCCAGCGTGGGAACCACTCCAGTTCGGTGCCGGGCTGAACGAAGAACTGCATCTCCATCTGCTCGAACTCGCGCATACGGAAGATGAACTGGCGGGCTACTATCTCGTTGCGGAACGCCTTGCCAATCTGTGCTATGCCGAAAGGAATCTTCATTCTGCCGGTCTTCTGCACGTTGAGGTAGTTCACGAAGATGCCCTGAGCCGTCTCGGGACGCAGATACACCTTCATCGCACCGTCGGCAGAGGCTCCCATCTCGGTAGAGAACATGAGGTTGAACTGGCGCACGTCTGTCCAGTTGCGTGTTCCGCTGATGGGGCACACTATCTCCTCGTCGAGGATTATCTGCTTCAGTGCCTCGAGGTCGGGGCCTTGCATGGCGGCAGCATAGCGCTCGTGGAGGGCGTCACGCTTCTGGCGCAGCTCCTGAACGCGCGGCGACGTGGCCAGATACTGCTCCTCGTCGAAAGCCTCCTTGAAGCGTTTGCGGGCCTTGTCGACCTCTTTCTGAATCTTCTCGTCGTACTTGGCCATCTGGTCTTCAATGAGAACATCGGCGCGATAGCGCTTCTTTGAGTCGCGGTTGTCGATGAGCGGGTCGTTGAAAGCATCCACATGACCGCTCGCTTTCCATATTGTCGGGTGCATGAAGATGGCCGAATCGATGCCCACAATGTTCTCGTGGAGCAGCACCATCGACTGCCACCAGTATTGTTTTATGTTGTTCTTGAGCTCCACACCGTTCTGTGCGTAGTCGTAGACGGCTGCCAGACCATCGTAAATCTCACTGCTCGGGAAGACGAAGCCGTACTCCTTGCAGTGGCTTACTATCTTCTTGAAAACGTCTTCTTGTTGTGCCATGATAATAAAATTGCTAATTATTTGGCGCAAAGGTAGGTAAATTTCACGAAATAAGACTAACTTTGCGACATAATAACCATTAAAAAGTAAGATTATGCGGAAGAAAATGTTTTTGATTGTTGCTGCATTGCTCGGCTTTGTGGCACTCGACACTGCGGCCCAGTGCGCCGGCTGTTCATGCAAAGGAGGCAAGTCGGAGCCTGTAAATATTATTCTTGATGCCGACTTCGGCAGTTCCACCGACGACCTTTTTGCCCTGATGATGCTCAACCACTACATCGACGACGGACTGGTAGACCTCAAGGGTGTGGTCGTTGACCGCGAGGGAGAGGACAATGCCGGCGTGGTGGACATACTGAACACCTACTACGGCCATCCCGACATTCCCGTGGGGCTGGAGCGCAACGGCGTGAAGCATCCGCGATGCTACATCCCCTACAACACCATTTGCCAGATGAAGGATGCCCAGGGCAACCCTCGCTTCAAGCGTTCGTTCGATTCCAAGCAGTGTCTCGACGGCTACAAGCTCTACCGTAAGCTGCTAAGCAAGGCCGAAGACAACAGTATCGTGGTGGTGGCCATAGGCTTTGCCACTTCCCTTGCGCAGCTTTTCGAGTCGAAGGCCGACGAATACAGTCAGCTCAACGGTGTCGACCTGTTTGCTCAGAAGGTGCGTGCGGTGTATATACAGTCGGGCCGTTTCGAGGCCAACGACAACAAGAGCGGCTACAATATGCGTGCTGCCTCGCATCATGCTGCCGTGTTCTACGACAATCTGCCTGCCAAAGTGGACATCGTTATGTCGCCGAGCAACGTGGGCGACATGATGCACTACCTGCCCGAAGACGTGCTGGCCGACCTCAAGGGCTTCGATGACAATCCGATAAAGGTGGTTCACGAGAACTACAAGATTGACCCGGGACAGCGTATGTGGGACACTAACTGCCTGGTGCAGGCCGTGTTCGGTGATGCGTGCTACAACCTCTCGCCGCGCGGCAAGGCCACCTTCGTTGACAAAGGCGAGGAGTCGCTGCTGCTCTTCGAGCCGGATCCCAATGGCAATGCGCGCTATCAGCTTCCCGACGACGGCTTCAATGCCATGCAGAAGCTGATGCAGATTCGTCGGGAGAACAGACGGTAGTGTTTTGGGGCGAGGAACAGGGGGCAGGGGGCAAGAGGTTAGATTTTTCAGCTTGATTTATGTATGAAGTTCTATTCTCCTGCCCCTTGCCCCCTGTTCCCTGCCCCAAGAATTTACCTTGTCCTTCTACAGAACAGCCACAGCAGTGCTATGGTGGCGACGGTCAGCGCCGCTACCAGGGCATAGAGCTGCCAGCCCTGGCCAAAGATGTCGACTGTCTTGGCTTCCTGCCCGTATATGGAAGCCACGACGGTGGACAGCGTGTTGTTGGCAAAGTGCATTGCTATGCCCGGCCACACGCTGCCTGTGCGCCAGTAGAGCCATCCCAGCACGCAGCCCATGAGGAAGCCTGCCACCATCTGCACGGGGTTGCCGTGGATGAGGGCGAACAGCAGTGCGGTGATACCTATTGCTATCCAGGGTCGCACCCGCTTGTGCAGCTCGCGCTGTATGGCACCGCGGAAGAGCAGTTCCTCGCCTAATGGTGCTCCCACGCATAAGGCGAGGATGCCCCACACGTTGTTCATCATTCCGCTGAACACATCCGACAGTATGTCCTCGGCCTGTAGCACCTCAGTGAGATAGCCCGTGGGCACGGCCTGGGTGATACCTATTAGCGTAGCGGTGAGCATCACGCCCGCTGCTGCAGGCTTGCCGATGCGTCCCAGGGAGAAGTCGGCCCAGTGCAGGTAGAGCATCACGGCTATCGCGGCGATGTTCGAGAGCAGTGAGCTGAGGCCAAGAACCCATCCTATAGAGGCCAGCTGCTGCATGGTGTCGGGCGACGACAGCTGCGAGGCATCGACACTGCCCGTGGCTGCATAGTAGATGGTGGCTCCGATGGAGAGAATAGAGCTGAACGCAACCTGCAAGAGCAGGTACACGCCTAAGTACATCAGTACTCTGAGGATTGTCTTTTTCATTGTCTTGTAGTTTGGTTATTTCTTGATTTTTTCCATTATCACGTCCATAGAGATGCCTAAGAGCCGCATCTGGCGCACCATCTCTGGCAGGCGCACCGTAAGGAACTCCTTGCGGCGCACAGCCAGGATCTTTTCGCGTGCGGTGGGTTCGACGAAGTATCCCAGTCCTCGCCGGTTGTAGATGATGCCCTCGCGTGCCAGCAGCTCGTAGGCTTTCACGGCGGTGTTGGCGTTCACCTCCACCATCACGGCATACTCCCTGACGCTCGGTATGCGGTCGTCGGCGCGGTAGGTTCCGGCCAGTATCTCGTCGCACAGGCGGTCGGCCATTTGCTGATATATGGCTTTTTCTGAGTTGAAGTTCATCGTGTGTGCTATTTTTGCAGGGTGATGATGTTGTATTTGCGCGTCTCCAACTGCCGCTTCCTGAAGCTGCGGTAGGAGAGTACGAAGAACAGTGGGGCGAGAGCCAGTGTGCCGATGCCGCTCCAGAGGAACAGGGCCGAGTGGCGGGTCAGCGAGACGAGTTCCATAACGTCCTGGGCACTGCCTGCCTGAGTGCTTCCATTCGTTACTGCCGTCACGACGTGGTAGCCCATCCACACTCCGAAGGCAAAGGCAAGCACCATCACCACTCCGAAGAAGATAGCCATGCCCTTGAGCCATGCATTGTGGCGGAACACCGTGCCGCAGTAGATGAAGTATGCCACCTCAAAGATGGCGAAGGCGAAGGTGAGGAACACCAGTGAGCCGGGGTAGGAGATGTGCATCATGTCGAGTGCATACGCGTTGTCGAACATGATGCGCAGCAGTGTCGCTCCGTCTTCAAAGCCTAACAGCGAGGCCACTCCCGTCCACGTCAGGATGCCGGCGTATGTAGCCACGACGGGCATCAGCCATCCCACCAGGACGATGTATGCCACTCGCGAGAGCCATTTCTCCATCGTCGTGGCAGGCAGCATCAGGAACTGTATCTCCCCCGAGCGTTGCTCCATGTTGGCAAACACCCGCGAGAGGATTACCATCGTGGCGATGCCAGCCACGTTGTTGGCATAGCCTATGGCCGTTATGAGGCGCATCACCTTCATGTCGATGCCTATGACATTGGCTTTGCCGACCGTCGCCGTGGCGCCGGCGAGCATCCCGACGGTGAAAAGCACTATCGTGGCGGCAAAGAGTCCGCCGCCGAGTATCATCAGTCGCTTCTTGTTGTCGGCCAGATAGCTGAGCAGAAGCTGTCGGAATCTATTGAAAGAAAACTGTTTCATAGCTTTGTTTATGTCTTTATGTTCTTATGTCTTATATGTCTTATAGGACTTCTGGGGCTAATATGTCCTTATGTCCTTCTGTCATAATCAGAGTCCTTATGTCTAAGCCTTCAGTCCTTCTGTCACCACGGCCTTGAAGAGCAGCTCGAGGTCGAGTGTGGTGTCCTGTCTGTCGCTGTTGCGAGTGACGAGGCGGTAGCCCTGCGGCGACGGTTCGGCATAGATGACATCGCTGCCGTCGGCTGTCGACCGTTCCACGAAGGTGTAGTCAGCCGTTATGTCGGCCACGCTGCGGCTGAAGAGGCACCGTCCGCTGCCCACTATCACCACGTGGTCGAGCATCTGCTCTATGTCGTGGGCCAGATGGGTTGATATTATCACCGTCTGACTGTCGTCCGTCTGTCGCAGCAGCAGCCTGCGCAGCGTGCTCTTCGATGGGATGTCGAGTCCGTTGGTGGGCTCGTCCATGAGCAGGTAGCCCACCTGCGTGGCCAGGGCGAAGCTTATGTATGCCTTCTTGCGCTGTCCCAGCGACATACCGTCGAGCCGCAGCGAAGGCTCGATGTCGAACTCGCTGAGGCACTCCTCGAACTTCTCGGGGCTGAAGCGGGGGTAGAACGCGCCGTATAGCTCGGCGTAGCGGGCCACCGTCATGCGAAGCGAGGCGCACTCGTCGGGCAGCAGCAGCATCTCGGAGAGCACCTTGCGTGAGCGCAGCGCAGCATCGGTGCCGTCGATGGTGATGCTTCCGCTGTCGGCAAAGAGGAGTCCGCTGATGAGATGGAGCAGGGTAGTCTTGCCCGTGCCGTTCATTCCCAGCAGTCCGTAGACCTTGTTTTTCTCGAATGTCAGGTTCGTCTGCTCGAACACCTGACTGGCTTGCTTGTCGTAGCCGAATGTCAAATCTTTTATCTCTATCATGGCTCGAGTGTTGTGTTTTGGTGTCTTCGGGTAGCTGTCAGTACTACTCTAAAAATGCGCTTTAAGTGTATTAGTGAAGTAGTACACTGCAAAAGTAATCTGTTTTGGTATTCCCTGCAAACTTTTTCCAAAGTTTTTTCGATGAGGGAGTGATTTTTCCATGTCGCAGCACGAGTGCCACCGCCCCACGCCACCTTCCCGGCTGTCGGTGCGCAGCAGGCAACAGGCGTGGGGAAAGGCCGTTGGCTCATGCCGCGATAGTCTGAACCATAAGCCTCAAGATACTTGACAAGGGCGGCATAGAGTGGCTACCTTTGCAGCAGGGAGCAGGGTTGAAGGTGTAGGGAGCAGGGTTGAAGGTGTAGGGAGCAAGGGACAGAAGGATTGTATCGGGCTGCATGAGGGTCGGAAACGGGCTTGAGGCCATGCCAATAGAATGAGAAGCCAACCTGCTGCCTGCAAAAAAGCAAAATCGGGAGCCAGAAATGGCATCCCGATTTTTTCGTTTATAGATATTCCCAAGCCCTCCGTAAGCTTTCTCCAGAGGCTCTGTGTGTGTTCTCGGATTACAAATCCTGATACTCTATTCAGGCGGATTTGCAATCCGCCTGAACATGGCAAATCCGCCTGAACATGGCAAATCCGCCTGAACATGACAAATCCGCCTGAACATGGGGCTGTGGTGGGCTTGTAATATGACTCATATTAGTCAGTAACATGACTCATATTGCTCGGTAATATGACTCATATTACTTGTCCTCCACAGTCACCCAAGAGGGGGAGGAGGTAATTATTCATTATTCATTGTTCATTATT
>ONLG01000064.1 GCA_900318625.1 uncultured Prevotella sp. | reverse complement strand
CGGCAAGGAAGGCCCCGGCTTGCCCCTGACAACCGTCATTTATATGCCGCATGATATCTCGAAGAGCGACTACACTAACTACACTGACCTTCCTAATCTCGTTTTCAACGACGGCGGAACCCTGAAAGCTGCCAATTACTATTCAGAGGACAAGGTGGATATCGAGTTTCCACGCGAGTTCAAGACCACCAAGGCAGAATACTCGCGCACGATGAACGCCGCCACGCAGTATGGCACAGTAATACTGCCTTACGAGTTCACGACCAACGAGTCGGTGCAGGCTTACCTGCTCAGAGCCGAGCACACGGGGACGATGTGGTACGAAGAGGTGGAGAGCGTGCCGGCACACACTCCGTTCTTCTACAGCAAGAAGACTGCAAGCGACACGAACGTTAACTTCAACAAGACCGTTGCCAACTATGGCATCACCGTAGCTGCCACCCACACCACGAGCAATGCCGAGAGCGGCCAGCCATACGATGCCGACTCGGGCATGGACGGATGGACGACAAAGGGCTACTACATCACCGAGACGGTTGATGCCAGCTCGGGCAACACATACTACATCTCGGGCGACAAGTTCTGGCGTGCCACCGGCATACTGAAGATGTATCCCCACCGCGTCACTTATCAGGGCCAGTGGCAGTATGACCCGGATGCAACAGAGGCTCCGGCCATGCTCAACGTCATTACCATGGGAGCGTCCGAAACAGGCGACGACCTGCCCTCAGAGGTGTCGACAGCAATAGAGGCAGCCCATCTGCGTTCATTGCAGCAAAACGCACGTGACATCTACGACGCGCAGGGGCGCAGACAGAGCGAGCTCAAGAGCGGACTGAACATCGTCCGCATGGCCGACGGCACGACAGTTAAGATTGTAAAACGATAAAAAAAAGACGAAAACAATGGAAAAGAAGATATATGTCACTCCCGTCACAGAAGTGTATAAAAGCGAACTGTGTGAACCAATAACGCTGTCGGTCGACAAGGGCGGTTCCGACAGGGGCTACGGCGAGCCCGAGGCTCGTTCGACGGTAATATACTACAACAGCGACGACCAGTCGCCACGCTTCAACCCGTGGAAACGATAAGAACAAAATCCTAAATAAATGCGGTACTTCCTAAACCCGAAAACATCGAGAAGGAAGTACCGCATTTATTATTACAGTGCCTTTTACCTATTTCTTATTATATATTATATTTCGCACTGTAGATTACTTTGCGTAGGCTACGCTTCTGGTTTCGCGGATGACAGTAATCTTCACCTGTCCGGGATACGTCATCTCGTTCTGTATCTTCGTTGCAATCTCGCCGGAGAGCTTCTCTGTCTCGGCATCGTCCATCTTGTCGGCTCCAACGATGACGCGCAGCTCGCGACCGGCCTGGATGGCATAGGTCTTCGTTACTCCCGGATAGCTCATGGCAATGGCTTCGAGGTCGTTGAGTCGCTTGATATAGGCTTCTACTATCTCACGGCGTGCGCCCGGACGGGCACCAGAGATGGCATCACAAACCTGCACGATTGGAGCAAGCAGTGTCTGCATCTCCATCTCGTCGTGGTGAGCGCCGATAGCGTTGCAGATGTCGGCCTTCTCCTTGTATTTCTCGGCAATCTTAGCTCCATAGAGTGCGTGGGGCAGTTCGCTCTCCTCGTCGGGAACCTTGCCAATGTCGTGGAGCAGACCGGCACGCTTGGCTTTCTTGGGGTTAAGGCCAAGCTCGGAGGCCATAACTGCACAGAGATTGGCTGTTTCGCGAGCGTGCTGAAGCAGGTTCTGTCCGTAGGAGCTGCGATACTTCATCTTACCTACGATACGTATGAGTTCAGGATGCAGGCCGTGGATTCCAAGGTCGATGGCAGTGCGCTTGCCCGTTTCTATGATTTCGTTCTCGAGCTGCTTCTTCACCTTAGCCACTACCTCCTCGATGCGTGCCGGATGGATACGTCCGTCGGCTACGAGCTGGTGCAGAGCTAATCGGCAAATCTCGCGGCGGATGGGGTCGAAACCGGAGATTACGATAGCCTCTGGGGTGTCGTCGACTACTATTTCAACACCGCAAGCAGCTTCCAATGCCCTTATGTTACGACCTTCGCGACCAATAATGCGGCCCTTCACTTCGTCGTTGTCGATATGGAACACACTCACCGAGTTCTCGATAGCCGTTTCCGTGGCAACGCGCTGGATGGTCTGAATGACTATCTTCTTGGCTTGCTGGTTGGCATTGAGCTTTGCCTCGTCCATTATCTCGTTGATGTAGCTGACAGCTTCGAGCTTTGCCTCTTCCTTGAGACTCTCGACCAAGCGCGATTTAGCTTCCTCGGCACTGAGCCCAGAGAGTTCTTCAAGCTTC
Source organism: uncultured Prevotella sp. (assembly GCA_900318625.1). Lineage (GTDB taxonomy): Bacteria > Bacteroidota > Bacteroidia > Bacteroidales > Bacteroidaceae > Prevotella. Next base: position 9,933 of record ONLG01000064.1, on the reverse strand, counting down.
TCACGCTCCCTGACCTGCATCTTCTCAAGTTCCTGCTGACGCGAAAGAAGCACCTTCTTCTCGCTATCGATGCGCTGCTGCTGCTGCTCAACATCCTGCTTGCGGCGGTTGATCTCGTCCTGACGCTGGTTGAGCGACAGCTCGCGCTGCTTCAGACGGTTCTCGTTCTGCTGGATTTTCTGGTTGCGTTGCTGCACCTCTTTCTCCAGTTCACTCTTCTTGTTAAGGAACTTCTCCTTAACCTCGAGCAGCTTTTTCTCTTTTATCACTTCTGCTGACTTTTCGGCAGCAGCCATCATCTCGTTATATTTTCCAGTAATAACATATCGGAAAATCGCATAGCCTGCAGCACCGCCAATAAGCAAGCAGGCCACAGACACAATTATTGATATTGCTGACATTTTGTATATTTGTTAGATATTCTCATTTAGTTACAAGCTGCTATTGTTTCAAAGCATCTTCAATCTCCGCCGTGAGTTTCCCGAGAATATCAGTGAAGGGAACAGTATCGTTACGCTTCGCCTCTTTTTCATATCGCAAAGCAATGTCGATAAGAGCCATATACAACAGGTCCTTATCGCTCTTGCGTCCTTTGAAAACAGAGGCATAAGTGTTGACTGTGTCGGTAATAAGAGTTGCGGCCTTGCGATAATATTCCTCATCTTCGCGCAAAACATTCACGGAGATTTCGGTATCATACACGTGCAACCTTATATGTAGTTTCTCTTCTGCCATGCTCGGGGGTTACTTCTCACTCAGGAGCGTGATACATTTATTAACGTTGCGGATGAGCTTAGCCAGTCGCTTCTGGGCGCTTTCCATGTCGCCGTCGGTGATTTCAAGCATCTTAGCCATCTTCAACGATTGATAGTCGGTCTGCGATTGAGTCAACTGCGCCTTGAGGAGAGCTATCTCCTTGTCGCGTTCGTCAACCATCTGGTAGAGGTCGTTGTTTTCCTGCCGCAGCTCTTTATACTGGAGCAGCATCTGCCTCACCCGAGTGGTAAACAGGTTTAGTGTTTTCTCGTTCGCATCCATACACTTAGTAAATTCGCTTACAAAATTAGTTGAATATTTTTAATAAGCAAAATAAATCATTACTTTTCGGTTTTCCGTGGCTCTTTCTTGGCCAGCATCACCACTTGATATACGAAGTCAGTTACCCAACGCTCTGAAAAGCCCAGTCGCTGGCTATACTGTCGCACGGCGGCAACGGTCTTGAGCACTCCCGCATCGCTGAAATCGTTTTTGTGGAAGATGTCGTGGACTGTCTTCTCAGTCATTGCATAGAGTGCTTTCTTGAAGAAACCAGGTACCCGGAGCTTGAATTTCATAAGGTTTCCGAGAAGCATCATCAAGTCCTGGCTGAACGCCTGGAACTGATAAAGATAGGGCTGAACATCCTGCAACTTCTTGCAGTTCTTCTTGATGCTGGCATCTATCTCGTCGAAAAAAATGTCATTTTGGTTGTAAAGTTCTTTAAGCATCTTCTTACAACGCGACTTCTCGCCTACACCGAGTTTATTATTAACAGTCGGAATATGAAGTGTCGACTTGAAAGTACGCAGGTCTGGAAGCATAGCTAAATTGGTGATACCCAGTCGTGATGCGAGTGTTGCCTGGAAATATACTCTAACGAGAGCCATATAGTCTTCCATTCCAATGGCTTTTTGTTTATCGTCGGTGCCACGTCCGAACAATCTTGAAATAAAATTCATTTGGTTTTGTTGAATATTTTCGTAAGTAAAAAGTATAACAAAGCCCATTAGGGCATACAAAGGTAGTAATTTTCCGGCATTACCAAAGAATTGTTTTATTGAAAAATATTGATTTTTACCACTTCACACCATAAATATTTAAAATTAAAATCATACCTTTGCAGGTGAAATATGGGCTTTTAGCCAAAAAACAAGATGCTAAGGCAAAGCTCTACAGCGACTTATTAAGAGAAGAAGAAAGTATAGATGGCTAACAACAGCGGCAACAACATCATAAGACAGATGATTGTTTTGGGCGACTTTCTGTTGCTCAACGCACTGCTTTTGTTCTTCCTCAAAGTCTTCAAGGACTATGTTCCGCCTGTGATGATTCACTCCACACGCATCTTTTTCTTCATCAACAACGTGTCGCTGCTTGTTGGTTTATACATCACTCCGCCAATAATCCACGAACGCCACATAGACATCAACGAGCTTATCGCCAGAATATTCAGGCTTACCCTGTTTCAGGCACTGTCGATGTTCGTGTTTTTCAGGCTGCTCTACAACACTGGGGAGCTGTTCAGGTTCATGCTTATCTACACTCCAAGCCTGTTTGTAAGCCTGATAGTAGTCCGTATTATCGAGCGCTTTATTATCAGCACCTATCGCCAGCATGGAGGAAACTCGCGTTCGGTGGTTCTTGTTGGCAACGACCCGGCTCTTCTGTTGGTTTACAACGAGCTGGCCGGCAATCCAGCAAGGGGCTATCGCATCAAGGGCTACTATGCTGACAATGAGCTGAAGAATTGTCCAAAACAGATTGCACGGCTCGGGACGCTTGATGATTTGGCCGCGAAGATGCAAAGCAACGACATCAAATTCGGCATAGACGAGCTGTTCTGCTGTCTGTCTCACGATGAGAACGAGAAGATTATGAGCATCATGCGCTTCTGTGATACCAATTTCATAAAGTTCTACTACGTCCCGCGAATGATTGGCAACTACAACCTGAACCTCAAGCCGGAAAAGTTTGGCAGCATACATCTGTTCACCAACCACAAAGAACCATTGCGGAGCTTTGGCAACCGTTTGCTGAAAAGGACATTCGACGTTGTAGTAAGCTCTCTCGTCTGCATCGCAATGTTACCGTTTTTGCCTATCATAGCCCTCATAATCAAGCACCAGAGCCCGGGTCCTCTGCTGTTCAAGCAGAAACGAACAGGCATGAACGGCGAGACTTTCACTTGTTACAAATTCCGCTCCATGCACGTCAACAAGGCAGCCGACACCCAACAGGCCACACAAGACGACCCCAGAAAGTTCCCATTCGGCAACTTTATGCGGAAAAGCAACCTTGATGAGTTCCCCCAGTTCTTCAATGTACTGATTGGAAACATGAGCATCGTTGGCCCACGCCCCCACATGCTGCTTCACACAGAGGTATATTCCGAACAGATTGGGCGCTATATGGTGCGCCACTTCTGCAAACCCGGAATAACAGGATGGGCTCAGGTGACTGGCTTCCGTGGTGAGACAAGGGAGATATGGCAAATGGAAGAGCGCATCAGACGTGACATCTGGTACATAGAGAACTGGAGTTTCTCGCTCGACTTGCAAATTATCTTCCTGACATTCACCTCGATTTTCAAGCATGACAAGAATGCGTATTAGGAGTAAAAGAAGCATACAAAAAGAACAATGATAAATATTTAGGAATATGAAAGGAATAGTCTTAGCCGGTGGTTCGGGCACACGCCTCTACCCTATCACCAAGGGAATAAGCAAGCAACTGCTCCCTATCTTCGACAAGCCGATGATTTATTATCCCATATCGGCCTTGATGCTGGCTGGCATACGAGAGATACTTATTATCTCTACACCATACGACCTGCCCGGCTTCAAGCGGCTGCTTGGCGACGGCAGCGAATTGGGTGTGCATTTTGAGTTTGCCGAGCAGCCTTCCCCCGACGGACTGGCTCAGGCTTTCATCATTGGAGAGGACTTCATTGGCAACGACAGTGTCTGCCTGGTGCTTGGCGACAACATTTTCTATGGCGGTGGGTTCACCGGTCTGCTGCGCGAGAGCGTAAGAACAGCCGAGCAAGAGGACAAGGCTACCGTTTTCGGATATTTCGTGAACGACCCGGAACGATACGGTGTGGCTGAGTTTGACGAACAGGGCAACTGCCTGAGCATTGAAGAAAAGCCCGAACACCCGAAAAGCAACTACGCTGTCGTGGGCCTGTACTTCTATCCCAATAGCGTAGTGGAGGTGGCTAAGCACATCAAGCCGAGCAAACGTGGCGAACTTGAGATAACAACAGTGAACCAGCACTATCTGGCTCAGCAGAAACTGAAGGTACAAACTCTGCAAAGAGGCTTTGCTTGGCTCGACACGGGTACCCACGACAGCCTCTCGCAGGCAAGCACATTCATCGAGGTTGTTGAGAAACGACAAGGTCTTAAGGTAGCGTGTCTCGAGGAAATAGCTTACAAACGCGGATGGATAACGGTTGAACAGCTGAAAGCTCTGGCTCAGCCAATGCTCAGAAACGACTACGGACAGCATATCATGCGCATCGTGGAAGACGAGTTGCAGAAGCAAGCCAAGAAACAGTAAGACTTGATTTGAACCGCAAACATTTTTAAGCAAACAGCAAAATAAGACATAAACAAAAAACACTAAATACTAAAAATGGAAGAAAACAAGATTATCGAACAAGATCCAAGCGCCGTTGAAGACAAATCGTCGTTCGACGTGCAGGACATGTACCGTGCCTTAATACTTAACTGGCACTGGTTCATCATCTCTTTGATTGTTTGTTTGGGTAGTGCATACCTTTATCTGCGCTACACCCAGCCCATCTACCAGTCGTATGCCAAGATGCTTATCAAGGACGACGACGGCAACCGCTCGCGTGGCATCCAGAACATGAGCAACCTGGGCATCGTTACCAACTCGGCTGGTATCGACAACGAGATGGAGATTCTGAAGTCGCACACCCTTGCAAAGCAAGTTGTGAAAGACCTGAAGCTCTACACCTCTTATAAAATGAAGGGGCGCATGAGAGACCATCTGTACTATAAGGATCAACCTATCACCGTTGATATGGATGCTGCCGGACTGGACAAACTCAACGCACCGGTATCTATGACCATCACACGCGACGGCGACAAATATGTGATAAAGGGCACATATTTTGTTCCCACAGGCGACGAAAGCTATGAAGGACCTTACGACATCAACAAGACCGTAGCCACTCTGCCTGCCACTATCAACACACGTGCCGGCAGCATCACCCTCACGGCTAATCCTATAAGTATGTTGAACAACGGCGAAACCCTGAACGTCACGCTTCAGTCGCCCCAAAAGGCAGCCTTCGGCTTCATGGGAGCATTGGGCGTACAGCAGTTCAACAAGACCACAACTATAGCCCAGCTCACTATGGTGGATGCTATTCCGCAGCGTTCTATCGACTATCTGAAGCAGCTGAGCGTGGTCTACAACCGTCAGGCCAACGAGGACAAGAACGAAATATCGCGCCGCACTGAGCAATTCATCAACACTCGTCTCGAGAAGATAAGCAACGAGCTCGGCAAGACCGAGGGAGAGCTTCAGGACTTCAAGCAGAACAACGACATGGTTGAGCTGAAGATGAACGCATCAGCAGCCTTCGGCAACCAAAACAGCTATGAGCAGAAACTCTCTGAGATGGACACCCAGATTGCTTTGCTCAACAGCATCACTGACTTCATGGCCGAATCGAGCCGCACTTATCAGGTTCTGCCATCGAACGTCGGTCTCACCGACGGTTCGAGCACGCAGCTGATAAACAAGTACAACGAGCTTGTGCTCGAGCGCAACCGCCTGCTTCGCACCGCATCGGAGAACTCACCGGTTGTTGAACCCATAACCGACCAGATACGCGAGCTGAACACCAACATCCGACGAGCACTAACCCAGGCGCGCCGCAGCCTCGAAATACAGCGCAGCGGCCTACAAGACCAGTACAACAAGTATAACTCTGCCGTAGCCAAGACTCCTCTTCAGGAGCGCCAACTCACACAGATTGGCCGCCAGCAGGAAGTGAAGTCTGGCCTCTACCTCATGCTTCTGCAGAAGCGCGAGGAAAACTCTATTGCTCTTGCCGCCACAGCCGACAAGGGAATGCTGCTCGACGACCCGCAGTTTGCAGGCAAGGTAGCACCTAAGTCGTCGATGATAATGCTCATCGGACTTATCCTCGGCATTGCCGTTCCGGCAGTTATCATCATTGCCCTGCGCTTCTTCCGCTACAAGATAGAGGGCCACGACGACGTAGTGAAGCTCACCAATCTGCCAATCATGTGCGACGTGCCCGTGGCAAGCGAGCAAGCAAAGGGCAAGGCCGGCATCGTGGTCAAGGAGAACCAGAACAACCAGATGGAAGAAATCTTCCGTTCGCTGCGCACCAACCTTCAGTTCATGATGAAACAGAACGACAAGGTGATACTCTTCACGTCGACGACATCAGGCGAAGGAAAGACCTTCAACTGTGCCAACCTCTCTGTTTCGTTCGCACTGCTTGGCAAGAAGGTCATTCTGGTCGGTCTCGATATCCGTCGTCCGCGTCTGGCCGAGCTGTTTGAGATCAAAGACCACCATCACGGCATCACCACCCTGCTCACCAAGGATGCTCCTACGTGGGAAGATGTCAGCTCACAGGTCATCCACTCGGGTGTCAACAACAACCTCGATCTGCTCATGGCCGGTCCAATTCCGCCAAACCCGACAGAGCTTATCGCACGCCAAAGCCTTGAAACGATCTTCAACGAACTCCGCGCACACTACGACATCATCGTCGTCGACACTGCTCCTGTCGGACTTGTTACCGACACATTGCAGATTGGCCGCGTAGCTGACGTTACTGCTTTCATCTGTCGTGCCGACTACACTCCGAAAGCAAGCTTCGACATGATCAACTCGCTTGCTGTCGAAAAGAAACTACCAAACATGGCCGTTGTGATAAACGGTATCGATATGTCGAAGCGCAAGTATGGCTATGCCTACGGTTACGGACGATACGGCAAGTATGGCCGATATGGACAGTACAAGAATGGCAAGTACAGGTCTTACGGACAGTATGGCAACTATGGCAGTTATGGCAACTACAACAACAGCCACTACGGCAATCCTAACGACAAATCGGTTAAACGATAAACCATAGACAACAAGCGGATGTGCCACCATGTGACACATCCGCTATGTTTTTCCACACAATAATGCTGTAAACTATATATAATAATAAGGTATACGACCGCAAAAACAGAAAGACAAGACAATGATTATAGCAGTAGACTTCGACGGCACAATAGTGGAACACCGCTATCCCAAGATTGGCGAAGAGCGCCCCTTTGCCACCGAAACCCTGAAGTTGCTCATTCGCGACCACCACAAACTGATTCTCTGGACTGTGCGCGAGGGTGAACTGTTGGACGAAGCCGTGGAATGGTGCCGCAAGAGAGGGGTTGAGTTTTATGCCGTGAACAAGGACTATCCCGAAGAAGACGGCACAAACAACAACAACCACTTCTCGCGGAAGCTGAAAGCCGACATCTGGATAGACGACCGAAACATAGGCGGAATACCCGATTGGGGTGAAATCTATCCATTCAACCGCAACCACCGCAGCTCAGACAACCAATATGTAGACTATGAGTTCAACACCAAGAAGAAAAAGCATTGGTGGAACTTCTGACCCCAAAGCTCCTAACAAAAAAGAGGATATACCATCATGGGCATATCCTCTTTTGTCTTTTATATCATGCTATTGGCTTCCGCCACCGTAGCACACCGTCATATTCTGTCCATCAGCCTCCTTACCGAGTGGTACATGGTTCCTGTCTCGATATGGCTCAGGCGCGCCAGCTTAGTGAGCATCCTGTAGAAGAGCCTCTGATGGTTGAGCCGCCGCACTATGTAGTAGAACCCCATAGTGTTGAGTATGCCCAAAGCCATCACCACGAGCAGCTGAACCGTAGGGCCTGCACCAAGCTGATAGCTCACCAACCAACAGAGAATATTGAAGAAATCGATGGATATGACAGCCACAGAGGTGCCCACATGAGAGAAACCAATCTCGATGAAGAGATGGTGCAGGTGCGACTTGTCGGCATGAAAAGGCGAAACGCCCTTCAATATTCGAGCTGTCATCACTCGCAAAGTGTCGAAAACAGGCACCGACAGCACCGACAGCACAAATGCCACGATACGAACCGCTGTCGCCGATGAACATCTTTGACTCGCGCCCAAACACATTGTGGAAGAAGAACGGTATCAGCGCACCTGCCGTAACGGCAGCCAGCACGGTCATGGTGCCGTCGAACGAAAGCATGAAAGCTGTGCCGAACACTATGCAGGCCATCACGCAGAAACCCGAAGCCAGTCCGTCTACTCCGTCGATCATGTTTATAGCGTTGATGATGCCCACTCCTGTTATCGCACAAAGCGGCGCAGAAAGATACACGGGCAACATACCTATGCCGAAAGCACCGTGGAAATCGTTTATGTTCACCTGGTCCATCCATGCCACAAAGCAAATGAAGGCTATCTCAAGTATGATGCGCAGCACCGGACTGAGCCCCATCAGGTCATCGAGCACACCGATATACATCATCACCGTGAGAGCCACGACTGACGTGAAGAGCACGTAGCTGTTGAAGAACATACTCGTGACACCCAGACCAACAACAACTCCGAAGAACACTGCCAAGCCTCCCAACACCGGGACGGGCTGCTTTTGCAGCTTTCTGGCATCGGGGCTGTCCACGAGCCCACGCTCTTTAGCTATCCTGACAATGTAAGGGTGAACACAGAACACCAATATCATTGAGATAAAGAATGGTGCCAGCACCCCACAAACCCAAATATACCAATCCATAAAGTTAACAGTTAATTATTACTAACCATTTTCGTCCAGGGACTCAGCCTGTTTGGAAGCGAAGGTTCGCTTCATTCCGTCCTTCAGGAAAGAGGGAATACCATAGACCGACTCCTCGGGGAACGCTGCAAAATTACGAAATTTCATTTGCAAATGACCCCAAAAAGCCACAAATCGTCTAACAATATATACCTTTGAGTTGCTTTTTGTACGCTCGTCGTAGTATCCAAAGTTTCCCGACTCCATGATATATCGCAATATCTGCTCGCCACGCTGCTCCACTCCGACCTCATAGAAAGGCATACTCTCGCGCGGACAGCCAAGCTGTTCCACAGCCATGGCAGCAAAGGCCTGCCATATCTTCATCAGTCCGAGCCGGTCAAGGTCGGCGTGCAGCTGCTCACGGTCGATCTCGTCAGCATGGCTGTGCATGAACCGCATCCAGTCGCACACCTGCCGAAGGCCGATACCTCCACCGAAATAGTGGCGCACAAGATGGGTGAAGATAAAGACCGCATCGAACCTGACCGGTGGCAGCGTGACATTACCCCATCGTCGGGGTGGCAGCTGGGCAGCTTCCTTGGTGAAAGCTGCAAAGTGACGGTTGCTCCGATGGTTTATCTCAGCAAGCACACGCCCATGGAACTCCATGTAGACGTCGCCATCCATGAACTCAAGGTTGAGTGTCTGCCTGTTGTCGGCTTTCAGCTCACTTGGCTGAAGCACACTGAGCATCCGCCTGCGCGCAAACTCATATTCCTTTTCATCAGCAAAAAACACGTCAATATCGCCCGATACTCTCTTCAAAGGGTCGTCGTAGTCCTGTGCCACACCCTGCCCTTTGATAAGCCACGGGTGAAGTCCCTGGGCGAGCAGCCAGGCAAACGACTCAGCTACGCTCTTGTTGACGCGTCTGTTGCGCTCCTCCACATCAGACACTTTCTTGAGAAGTGCTATCTGCAAAGCACGTGGAACCATGCCTTTGGGCAGTTGCATGAAAGCAACTCCGATCAGACCAGTCACGGTCTGGCGCAAAGACATCATTGCCAGTTCATGGAAGTCGCAGTCATCGCGGAACATCTCCTGGTCAAGCTGCTTGTTCCATAGTCCGGCTTTCAGCAACTCAGCAAACTGCAATGTCTTCTTATCCAACATCTTTATTATCCTTTAGTCAATCTGCAATACACATCTTTCCTACATCTCGCCATGAATATAGGCAAGAAAAATTTATATTATTTTCCTATTCAGCACCCCTCCCTTGATTAGGGACTGGGAGTGGGCTTATAATATGGCCCATATTAGTCAGTAATATG
>ONLG01000065.1 GCA_900318625.1 uncultured Prevotella sp. | reverse complement strand
CATTCTTCCGAAAGGGGTTGTTGGCATATAGAGCCACGGTAAGGCGGTCGTCGCTGAAAAAGGTGCGCTGTAGCGAGATAGCATGTACATTCCACGAGCTGGCACTGAGCCGTCACAGTCAATCCTCGAGCGAATGTCCGTCTTCTGCTAAGCTATCCTTGTTTGCCACAACCGTCGGAAGAAAAGAGGGCTGCGAGGGATGGATAGATAAAGTATTCGTTCAATTAATAAACTATTGTAACAATGAAACATATTTGCTATGATAAGAAACATTATTTACGAAAAAGGTTACAAATCGTAATAATTTTGCAGTTGCGAACTGAAACGCACGTTTACTATTAAAAAAATGTAATGATGAAAAATTTAGCTTTAATTCTTTTATTTGTAGCCACTGCTGCATCTACAAATGCTCAGACACCATCCGTAACGCCGGCAGGTAATGGTGAACTGATTACCCGGTTCAACGTAACATACGCCAACAGGCTGGGCGAAACCAAAATCTGGAAAGCAGAAGACCACAGTGGCGCATGGAGCGAAAGCAACAAGATGGGCATCCTTAACGACTGCAGCCCCGAAGTTGTTGAAAATCGCTACAAGGATGGCATCAACCAGAACGCGACATGTCTGAAACTGACTGTCGGCGCAAACGGTTATGACAATTTCAAGATGTATCTGCCCTGGAACGATTCTGCTAATCACAGGTTTAACCTGTACGGCCGCCGCCGCATCTCCTTATTATATAAGCCAGGCGACGGCAGCACGGACTTCAACGTCAACCTTGAGCTACACCATGTCGATGGCACAACAGAAGAGAACTATACGCTGAAGCTCGGCGCATGGTACGATGGTCGGGGGGGGAAACGCCTTTACTTCAACTTTGAGCCCTACGAGATTGCGAATTCTTCGCACGCGACGATAAACGACTACCCCAACTTTCTTGTCTTCGATGCCAAGACCAGAACGGGTGAAAACTATACCGAGGTGTCGTATAACCAAGGCGACGTATTCTATATCGACGACATAAAGGTAGAAGACGAGCCATACGCCGACGGCATCTGGATAGACAGCTTCAAGAACGAGGACGACACTTGGGTGAAGCACGACCGCTGGGTGAAAGCCTACGACGCCTCAACAGCCCATCAGGAGTTTCCTCATGAGGGCAACAACGGAGTGGTCTACCTGTCGGGAACATGGCTGAAAGGCGACAACATCGTGAACCCTGACATTCTTGAAAAAGACATCGACGGAAAAAAAGTGAAGCGCTGGCAGTTCTACTACAACGAGTTCCGCGACCTTAGCTGGCACGTCAAGCCGGGAGAAGTGAAATACTACGTGTTCCAGTGCGACGCCAGCGACAACAACAAGATCTCCAAGCTGCGCGAGCCCGACCGTGGAGCCATAGTCGGCACGACAACCAAAGCAGAGCGAGATAACTACCACTACGGCGAGCGTTTCATCGACAACAAGAACGTGCTGGTGTTTGCCGAGAGCTGCGGCGGATACGAGAACAACTGGTACGACACCAACGTGGTCTACTACAAAGGCAGCGACAGCAACACATGGGAAGCCAAAGACCTGGAACTGACCGATGCCTACGAATTTGTGAACCCCATTGTGTTCACTGCAAAAGAGAAAGTAATGGTCACTCGCCGCATGGAGAACGGCTTTAACACCGTTGTCTACCCCTTCTCACTCAGTGCCAGCGACATCTGTTCAAGCAGAGTGGGCATCTTCTATCACCACAACGACGAGTCTACGGTCTACTTCATCCCCACCCGCTCGACCGAGGCCAACGTGCCATTCGTCACCGAAGGATTTACTCCTACCTTTGTAGAAGGCGGCACCAACGTGACCGACAACTTCCAGCAGTTCGTTGGCGAGCGCACGATATCCGTTGTAGACCCCAACCAGACATACCAGGCCACCACACCAGCCCCCGACTACATTCCCAGTCAGAAAGACAATGCCGGCTATAAGTTCGTAGGAACCTACACAAAGATTTCAGGCAATGGTCTGTGGGGCATCGCCACCGCCGTCGACGGAACACAGTCGCTGAAGAAAGGCTTAGCCAACTCAGCCTTCAAACCCTTCCGAGCCTACCTCGACCTCAACGGCAGTTCGGCCCCTGCGCGATACAGCACGCTGTCGATAAGCGACTACGAGGACCTGAACCCAACCGACATCGATGCCGTAGAGATACCCGTAGATGCCCAGAGCGGCACTGCTGACGTGTACTCGCTGAGCGGCGTGAGGATAGCCTCGGCAGCCACGCCAGCCGCCATCTGCCAGCTGCCGCAGGGCGTGTATATCGTGAATGGAAAAAAGATGTTTATCAAATAAAGACAAGGAGGACACAGACATGAAAACAAACAACCAACGCAAACCATATATAAAGCCCGTGTGCGAACACTTTTTCTATCCTATGGAGTCGCATCTGCTAAGCAACTCGTATATAGAAGTCAGCAGATCGTCAAACACCTTCGACGGCGAGTTCTCTGCGAGAGGCAACTACATGGGCTACGAAAGCTACGCCAACGGCTATAAGCGAAAGTCGCTCTGGGACGATTAAAGTTCCACCTCCAGTCTTTTGACACATCAACAAACCTAAACACAATGAGATTCATAAATACACTGTTACTTAGCGCAGCCGCCTTGAGTGCGGCTGCGCAGACAGGAGAAGCCAACCGCAACGTGGTTGTCGACGGCGAGGCAAGGCAGGTCGTGCTCAGTAGCGACTATGCCTTTGCCGTGCACGAAAGCTTCCATGCCGACGAGGTGAGCATCTCCCGAAGCCTGATAAACGGCTACAACACCTTCTACCTTCCCTTCGCCATCAACTACAGCGAGCTTCCCAGCTCCGGCGGCATGACCTACGTCTACGCAGACCAGGACAACGAGAAGGTCGGCTTCCTCCGCAAGGACGACATCGAAGCCAACGAGCCATTCCTTATGACCGCCGTGACAGCCACCTCTCCCCTCGCCTTCACCGACAAGACATTTGCCGTCACGCCAGCGCAGAGCAGCGACGAGCTTTTTGCCGGCAACTATCAAGGCACCACCGATGCCGAGGGGCTGTGGGGCATAGGCAACGACGACAAGTTCGTAGCAGGCGGTGCGGGCGCCATCATCAAGTCGTTTGCAGCCAGCCTGTCGTCGCTTACAGCCGGTGCGAAGTCAATAGTCCTCTACGACGATCCCTCTGGCATCGACGACATCGAGGCAGACCCCACTGAAGCATCAGACGGCAGGATATTCACCCTCTCGGGTCAGCAGATAGGCAAGCTTCCGGCCCGGGGCGTGGTGATAGTGAACAAGAGAAAAGTGATTGTAAGGTAAAAAATATATCTGAAAACCATGAAGAAGCCAACCATAACCCTTCTTGCCACTCTCGTGGCAAGTTCGTTGTCAGCCCAAGGCGGCATCATGCTTTGGGACGGAGAGAGCCACGCGATAGGCTCTAACGGCGGCTGCTGGACCGACGGAAGCCCCACGGTGGCAGCCAATCCCTCGCAGGGCGGCATCAACCCCTCGTCGCGATGCCTCAAGTTCACTATGACCGAGGCCAACAAGACTGTGAAAATACCCTTCCGCGACTGGATGCAGCTATCGATGGGCGGCAGCAGGCGCGTCTCGCTGATGATAAGAAAGGCTACAAACGAGAACGTGAAGATAGAGCTGTCCGACCCCACCACTGGCGGCAGCAACTACTGGTACAAGGCCGCAGCCTGGTATGGCGGCAGCGGCGAGTGGCAGAGGGTGGTCTTCGACTTCTCTGCCCACCCCACTTTCGACTATCCCGGGGTAATCTCCATCACAGCTCAGACGGGCTACGTAGGCGGTTCGCAGGAAGTGTTTATCGACAACGTGCAGATAGAGAGCACACCAAAGGTCAACGGCCAGCCGCTCTCGGCAGTGGGCTACGGTTCGCTTTCGGGTCATGCCGTTCTCACAGGGCTGTGGGCCAAGGGCGAATGTAGCAAGGTGAACGACGACAACTCGTGGCAGACCGTAAGGTTCGACGACTTTGAGCCACTGGCAGCAAGGCTCACGGCGCGTGTCACATCGGTAGATATGCGCCAGGCCAACGTTATCGGAGCCGCCAACGTGTTTGCCGGCATCAATCCCAACATCATCATCTATGCCAACGAGTGGTTCGCAGCCAGCTCCATAGCCGATGCCACCAACACAACCAACTACATCGAAACGCCTGAATATGCCGGTATGCCTACCTATTTCACTCCGCCCGTGGGCTTCGTAGGCGACCCTATGCCCTACTACGACTCCAACAAGGGCGAGTTCAAGATTGCTTATCTGCAAGACTACCGCCCCAACCCGGAGTGCTTCCACCCCATCCACATGATAACCTCCGCAAACCTGTCGTCGTTCAGCTACCAGGGCGAAGCCGTGGGCTGCGGCAGCGCAGGCTCTCAGGAGCAATCGCTCGGCACGGGCTGCATCTACTACGACGAGGCAAAGGCAAAATACTACCTCTTCTACACCGGACACCAAGGCAACTACGCCGGTCTGCCGGGCATCGAACGCCAAGAGGAACTCTACAGAGCCACGTCTGTCGACGGAGTGAACTGGACAAAGGAGGGCTTCGTGCTGAAAGCTCCCTCCGGCTACGACTGGCACCAGTTCCGCGACCCACATATCGTGAAGGAAGGCAACACCTATCATATAATCATCACAGCCATGCGCAACATCAACGGCACCAACTATCCCTGCATAGCCCACTTCACTGCCACCGACCTTGATGCCGTGAACCCCGCTGGCGATGACAATGCGCAGCACGGAGGCTGGACGGAACAGGAGCCGCTGTTCACCGACATGGCGCGCGCCAACGTGTATCAGCTCTACGAATGTCCCGATTTGTTCCAGATAGGCGACCGCTACTACCTCGTCTACTCCGACCAGCGCGACAACCGCGTACACTATATGTATCGCCGTAACCTCAACAACACCGGCGGTGATGAGTGGACCTACGGCGGTGTGCTCGACGGCAAAGGCTTCTCTTTCTATGCCGGCAAGACAGCTTTCGACGGCTACGACCGCTACCTCTTCGGTTGGTGCAGCACGTCGGAGGGTCCGACAGGCAAGGACTGGGCTGGCACGCTGGTCACACACAAGCTCTATCGCAAAGCCGACGGCACGCTTGGCCTCACCGTGCCCCACACCTTCGATGAGAAGTTCAGGTCGCGCACCGACCAGTCGCCGCTCAGCAGTCAGGGCAACATAGCCCAATCAGGACAGCAATACTCCTTAGGCAGCGGCAGCCGCCTGCAGTTTGGCCGTCTGCAACGCTCAAGCAAGCTCATGCTCAGCTTCAAGGCCGAGAGCAACAGCAACGAGGTGTTTGGCTTTACGGTGCGCGACAATAGCGACAACAACACCCGCTACTCGTTCCGCCTCAACCTTGCCAACCAGATGATGTACCTGAACCGCGACAACAAGGGCGGCGGCGTGGAGGAACTCAACCAAGTGCCCCTGCCCCGCTCGGCAGACGGAGTCTACAACCTGCGCATCTATCAGGAGCAGTCGGTGATAGTGGTCTACGTGAACGACCAGATAGCCTTCACCAACCGCATATACAACCAGGGGCGCAACCCGTGGAGCGTGTTCTGCGACAGCGGAAGGGTAAGTCTGAAGGGCGTGCAGACCTACAGCTACTAAGCAAAGCCCCCCTCAATCCCCCCAAGGGGGGAGGAATGGATGACCCTCAGCCCCCAAAAGGGAAAGCCCCCCTCAATCCCCCCAAAGGGGGGAGGAATGGATGACCCTCAGCCCCCAAAAGGGGCTGAGGGTTGGCTTATGGGGGCTAATAGGGCTTATGGGGCTTATAGGGCTTATGGGGCTTATAGGGCTTATGGGACTTATAGGACTTATGGGACTTATAGGGCTTATAAGCCTTACAGGAGAGCCTTACGGCTCCCCTCCCTTGGGGAGGGGTTGGGGGTGGGCCAGTAATATAGCCATGAACTAGGATGCACATTCTCGGACAGCCGAGAGCCGGACCCCGGCAGAAAGCTGGCAATGCGGCATACACTTATTGAGCGTGAGCCGAGGAGCAAGCTACAGCGAGCTCAGAGCATGAGAGAAGCAGGTTTGCCCCCTACCCCCTTTGCCTCTGTCCGGCAATATACAGTAAGGGCGCGAACCATCAGAGCAATATGGCCGCGCCCTTTTGCGACTTCGTAAAATCGCAACCCACAAAAATGGAAATGGCTATTCTTCCCAGACAGACTTGATGTGCGGGGCGTGGAACTCGCCAGAGTATTCGCCCGGAGCAATCTCCACCTCAACCCTTTCGCCCGAAGCAGACATTATCTGAGCTGCCGACATGGGCATGAGGCGCACGCTTGGAGTGATGTAAGAACGTTTCATTTGATTGCTGCTTTTTTGCCGTTGATAATGTAAAGTCCGTGCTGCGGCTTGCTAACGCGAATACCTTGCAGCGTATATACTGCGTCGGCATCAACCTTTGCGCTTACCGTGTTGATAGCCGTTGCGTCGTCAATCAGCGTTATGCCCTTTGCAGAGGCAGGCACCGAGCTAAGCAGAGCGTGGAAGCTGCTGACCGTGGCAGAGGCATCGCCAAGCTGGAACTTGCCGTCGGCATTGATGCCGTACTTGCCCTGTGCGCTCTGCGGAGCATATATGCCCACGAACTCGCTGCCGAGGCCGTCGGGAGTGTTCACCACACCCTTGTCGTAGAAGCTCAGGCCGGTCTCAGCATCCACAGCAGCATCTACATCAGTTGCGAGGAAGGGAATGTTGGCATCGGCATGGTCGGCATAGGTGAAGTTCACAGCCGTAGCCGTGGTTGAAGTGTAGGTGGCAATCTTGCAGTTAGCGCTTATCTCGGCCTGTCCTACATAGAAAGGCAGGCACAGCGTGTTGACACCAGCCTGAAGGCCGCGCTTCACTGCCACCTCGTCGGCATGGAAATCAATGGGAGTATAGAAGGCAGCAGCCTGGTCGAGCACCAGCTTGGGAGTGTTGTTGCGTCTGTTGGCCTCGTCCCAGCGTATCACGTTGTCGGTGTCGAAGAAGTCGGTGGCAGAGAGTATCATCAGATTGGGGTTCTTCTGGCGCAGCTGCGGACTGTCGCCGTCGGCAATCTCAGCATCTACAACGTTGAGGAAGCACACTTCGGGCGAGAGTTTGCTGAGCAGCAGCGAGTAGTCGTCGAAGTTTTCTGAGTGCCATTCGCCATCCCACGTGTTCTGGTAGGTTCCCTTGCGCATCGAGCCACCCACAATCACTTGCTTGTCGGTGAGCGAGCCGTCGTCCATGGTGCGTACTGCCACGCCGTTAACGGTAGGTCCCTCGAGCTTTATGTCGTCGATGTAGACAGTCTGTCCGATGTTGGCCAGCGCGTCGTTGCCGTCTTCAAAGGGCCAAATCTCAAGCACGGTGTTGCCCGTGTCGGTGATGTTGCCGCTCTCAAGACCGGCACCGAACTCGAAGGTGAGGAGGTTCCAGCCCTCAGTGTCGTCGAGCCAGAACCAGCGCCCGATGTTGTATCCGCCGTCCTTGACCAGCTTCACTAACACGTTGTGCTGCTTACTCTGCTTTACGCGCATGGATATGCGGCGGAGACCCTTCATGTCGACATCGCCGAGCGGCAGAGCTGCGTTGCAGTGCTCCTTGTCCCATCCGCCGGGGTTGGCGGCAAGCGTAATCTTCAGGCATTTGTTGCCGTCTTGTTCAACAACGGTTGGCGTGGCGCGGTCCCAGAAGCCGCCGTCGCTGCCAAGTTCCTTGTCTTCACCATTCCAGATTACAGTCTGGGCTGATGCTGAAAGAGCTGCCACCGTAGTGGCAAAAAAGAGTAATGACTTTTTCATTGCTTTTTAATTTTAAAGGTTTAGTTAATTTTAAGTGAAACGGTCAGAGGTCTCACTACAGACCTCTGACCGTATGTCATGCATTAGTATTGGCTCACCTTGACATCGCTCACGGTGACAGAACCTCCGTAGTTGTTCACGCTCCAGCAGTTCTTCTGTATGCCGTAGATGCGCTGGGTGTAGCAAACGACGTCGTTGATATACATCACCATGACTGAGTTGTCGGTGTAGATGTCGATGTTGTAGACGTTGTTGGCTGGCCGCTCGAACCAGTAGCCGTCGATGCCCTCGACAAAGCCGATGCCCTTGGCACCCTCCTGCTCGAAGTTCACCTTGCGGTGGTTTTCGTCTTCGGGGTTGACAACGAGAGTGTAATACTTCTCAGAGTCGGAACCGCGCACGAAGGATATGCCAAACTTGTCCCAGTTGTTGCTTGTGGTGACAGTCATCGAGATGTGGTTGTGGCTTCCGAGCCGGTTGTAGAGCACGTAAGCATCGTCGCCGCTGAGCTTTCCGTCGCTGTAGCCGTTGCTCAGCATCACGCGCGGCTGTTGCTGCTGCGAATATTTGGCAGCCATTGCGGGCACAGCACCGAGCGAGAGAGTGCCGTCGGAGTGCTGTATCAGCTTGTGGCACACGAGAGCTCCCGACCAGTTGGGTTCGTTGCCGTCGCCGCCACCAACGTTGATGTTCATCTCGTCGATGTCGCCGCCCGAACGGAAGGGGCACCATCCCCAGATGAAACGGTCGGTGCCGTTTGATGCTGTCTTTCCAGCATAGAAGGCTCGGCTGTCGAGCACTCCCTCGCGACCGTCGGCAGGCCACTTGGGCGAGCCTCCCAGACAGGCTTTCAGGTTCTCATAGCTGTCGGCAACAAGATACTTGACCTTGCGGCTCCACGAGGTGCGCACTGACTCGCTGTAGACGAGATACCAATAGTCGCCCATCTTGAAGATGTCGGGGCACTCAAGCATACGGTCCCATATCATTGGGAAGCTGCCGGCATGGTCCCAGTTCTTCATGTCTGTGGATGTGAACTCGGCATAAACAGGGTCGCCGCCGTTCTTCGGCTTCGTAGCGATAACCATGCGATAGAGTCCGTCGTCGGTCTTGAACACCTGCGGGTCGCGGAAGTCCTCGGCTGAGTATCCATAGTCGGTTCCGTTGAGCTGCCAGAGCACGTCCTTGGTCCACGACTTGAAGTCGGTGGAAGTAGCTCGCATCACGGCCTCGGTCTGCTTGGCATTGGGGTTGTGGCCGGTGTAGTAGATGTAATAGCGGCCATCGGCCTCGCTGTATGCTGCGCAGCCCGTTCCCAGAGCGGCATCCTGCTGGTAGTCGTTGGTGCCGGTGGGCAGTATTTCGCCCAGCGACTGGTAGTTGCATCCGTCGGTGGTCTGCACTGCCCAGATGGGATGGTAGCGGAAAGAGGCGTTGTTGGGGAACTCCTGAAGGTAGAGCACCCTGAAAGCTCCGGCTTTCTGGTCGTAGAAAGGCATTGGATCGCCCACACGTCCTATCGAGGGAGTGTAGAAAGTGGAGAACGCAGCTTCGTCTGTTGGCACAAATCGCTCAGTGGTGCCAGCCCAGTCGCGCTCGGGATCGCCAGCGAAATCGTCGTCGCTGCACGCTGTCAGCATGGAAGCTGACAGCGCAAGCGCGAATGTGAAAAATATATTGGTCTTCATAACGTTATTTTCTGAGTTTTGGTTGTGTGTTATTTAGTCAGGTAGGAATATGCATTGAGCATTATCTTGCCCATGTTCTCGTGGTAGAGAGGTACGTATTCGGTGGGCGAGTTCCAGTCGAAGAGTCCTGAGCCGAAGCAGATGATGCCGCCCTTGCCG
>ONLG01000066.1 GCA_900318625.1 uncultured Prevotella sp. | reverse complement strand
GAGGGGCTTACTTTTTGAAAAAAGTATCCGCAATGCCTGTTTATCGGCATTGCGGAAGATTTTTAATGTTCATTTGATTTTTAGCGGACAGCAATAATAAAAGAAAAGCATCTAAAGGCCGCTGCCAAACCTCACAAAAACCTCACTTCACGCAGAAAAGCAAGGAAAAACACTGAAAATCAGCACCCGACAGCCATCGCTTTGCAGAAGCCTGCCACTTCAGGTGGCTCCACACGGCAAGGCATTATAAAGAAAAAGCGGCGAAGAACAAGTGTCTTCACCGCCTTCTCAATGTCCTGTTGAAGGTTGTTTTTACTTATATGGGAGAACCGAATGAGCCAGTTTCAGAAGCTCAGTGGTGAAGTAGGAGTCGAGCCTACCGTCTTTGTCGGAGTCGTATCGCCATATAGTGAACTCCGTCTGGCTGCTTTTCAGAGATGACTTGATATAGAACTTGAACCAATCCCAGTCAGAAGCCGAATAGCTTGAGGTCTTCAACTCCATTGTCATGGTGTATGGAGCACGAGGGCTGTAGCTGTTTGATTTTGTAGCACCGTCAAGATACGAGCGAATTTCGGCATAACTTGCATACTGCGTGCTAAGCTGACTCCAGTCTGTAGCATAGGTGTCGGCTGCGCCGCCGCTGGGAAAGTGGTAGTTCTTTGCCATTATGGTCTCCTGGCTGAACCCTTTTGACACGAAGTTGACCATCGCCTTGGCCTCTTCTTTGTCGGTAGCCATCTTGTTTATTGCTGCCACGAGCAAGATGGGATAGAAGTAAGGCACGTCGCTGATGCTGTTTATGCCCCTGGGAAGCTTCAGCTTCTGCAATTCTTCAACGCTCGTGGGCAGGTCTTCTATGGTGACAGTCACCACGCCGATGGGCACTTGCTTCAAGTGTTCAACCTCGCCTTGGGTTATGAGGTCTGTGTTAGTGAGCCCGTTAACATTGTAAGAGATTGATAGCGAGCGAGCCGTGGCAGAAGGATTTTTGCCGCCATTGTTGTTGCCGCCGGCATTGTCACCGCCAGACGAACTAGAAGATGACGGACTGTCGTCGCTGCCGCATGAGTCGGAAGACAGCGAGATTGTCGTTGCAAGTCCCAGAGCAATGAACATGAGGAACCGACCTGAGAATTTAAACACCTTCATCTGTTTGTTGTTTTTTAATTGGTTAATAATGTTTTATTGTTTCCAATATATTCTTTTAGCACTATATAGACAGCAAGAGACGGGAAATATCACTGCTTTCTGTATTCCTTTGGCGACATTCCCACGTGCTCCTTGAAGTATTTGCCGAGGAAGCTCTGGTTGGCAAAGTTCAGTTCCTGGGCTATCTCCTTGATGCTCATGGTGCTGTTGCGCAGCATGACGCGTATCTCCATCGTCACATAGTTGTCTATCCAGTCGTTGGGGCGGCGCTTGCTCACAGCTTTCACTGTTTCAGAGAGATACTTCGGCGTGATGCACAGCTGCTGGGCATACCAGCTGACGCGCCTTTCGCTGCGGAAATTCTGCTCCACCAGGCGTATGAACTTGGTGAAGATGGTCTCTGCCCGCGTCTTCCGGGTGGTGTCGGTTTGCTGCGACTGATAGATGATGTTGCTCACCTCGTAGATTATCGAGCGTATGATGCTGCCCAGGAGCTGCTTGCGGAAGTGGTGCTCGGTATCGGTTATCTTCCTTACCATCTGCTGCGAGTATTCCAGCAACACGTCGCGCTGGCTGTCGGTGAGGTGGAACACGGGGCTGGTCTTGGCAAAAAGGAAGAGGCGCGACATCTCATGCACACCGCTTATGGCATCGTGGAAGAAGTCGTAGGACATCATCACGCCCACTCCATCGCAGTCGTCGGAGAGTTCGTAGTCGGTTATGAGCTGGCCCTCGCTGAGCACTATGATGTCGTTGGCCTGCATCCGCTGCTCGCGCGTGTCCACGGTGTAGGTGGCATGGCCCCGCGTGCAGAGCACGAGAAACAGGCTCTGCATACGGCAGCCCCCTACGGGCAAGGGCACCTCGGAGAAATTGTGGAGCAGGATGATGTCGTCGTCAATGCTGTGCAGCGTAGGACAGACCTCCTTGGCCTGTCGCACGCTGACGTTGACTACGTTTTTGTATTCTTCCGGCATGGTGTAGTATGGGTTAATTTAATTTTTCTTGCTTTCAGCCTATACGATGCCACACGGCACGCCCTACGCGTCGATGTTGGCATAGGTGGCGTTCTTCTCGATAAACTCGCGTCGGGGTTCCACGTCGTCGCCCATGAGCATCGAGAATATCTCGTCGGCCTCGGCTGCGTTCTCTATCGTCACCTGCTTCAGCAGACGCGAGCTGGGGTCCATGGTGGTCTCCCAGAGCTGCTCGGGGTTCATTTCGCCCAGACCTTTGTAGCGCTGTGTGTGCAGTGCTTTGTCGGCATCGTTGCCGGCCACGTACTTGTCGATGAAGGCCTGGCGCTGCTGCTCGGTGTAGCAGTACTCCGAGAACTTCTTGTACGAGCACTTGTAAAGAGGCGGGTTGGCTATGTAGAGGTGGCCTTCCTCTATCACCTTCGGCATGAAGCGGTAGAAGAGGGTCATTATCAGCGTGTCGATGTGCGAGCCATCGACGTCGGCATCGGTCATGATTATTATCTTGTCGTAGCGCAGTTTGTCGATGTTTGCCTCGCGGTCGTCTTCTCCGTCGACTCCGAAGCGCACTCCGATAGACTGGATGATGTTCATCACCGACTCGGCCTCGAACACCCTGTGCCACTGCACCTTCTCCACGTTCAGGATCTTTCCCCTGAGCGGCAGGATGGCCTGAGTGTAGCGGTCGCGTCCCTGCTTGGCTGAGCCGCCGGCAGAGTCGCCCTCCACGAGGAATATCTCGCACTGCTTGGGGTCTTTGTTCGAGCAGTCGGCAAGCTTTCCGGGCAGTCCGCCGCCGCTCATCACGCTCTTGCGCTGCACGCTCTCGCGAGCCTTGCGAGCTGCTATACGTGCTGTGGCGGCAAGCACCACCTTTTCGCATATCTTCTTGGCTTCGGCAGGATGCTCCTCCAGATAGTTCGACAGAGCCTCGCCAACGGCCTGCTGCACCGCACCGGCCACCTCGCTGTTGCCGAGCTTGGTCTTGGTCTGGCCCTCAAACTGCGGTTCGGCCACCTTAATAGATATAACGGCGGTGAGACCCTCGCGGAAGTCTTCGCCGGCAATCTCTATCTTGGCTTTCTCTATCTGCTTTGAGATTTGCGCATCCTGGTCGGCGTATGCCTTCAGCACGCGCGTCAGAGCCGTGCGGAAGCCCGTCAGATGGGTTCCGCCCTCTATGGTGTTGATGTTGTTTACGTAGGAATGTATGTTCTCCGAGTAGTCGGTGTTATACATGATGGCCACCTCGATGGGTATGCCCTGCTTCTCGGTCTTCAGGTAGATGACGTCGTCGAAGAGATGGGTGCGGTGACGGTCCACGTAGCGCACAAACTCTTTCAGTCCGTCCTTGGCATGGAACACCTCCTGGCGCACTTTGCCCTCGTCGTCGGGGCGCAGGTCGGTGAGCGTTATCTTGATGCCGGCGTTCAGGAAGGCCAGCTCGCGCATACGGCGGGCTATGATGTCCCACTGATAGACGGTGGTGGTGAAGATGGTGCCGTCGGGCCAGAACTGCTGGCGGGTTCCGCGCTTGTCGGTTTCGCCCACAACCTTCACGGCATAGAGCGGACGGCCCTGCTCGTACTCCTGCTGATAGATCTTGCCGTCGCGGAACACCTGCGAGAGCATACGCGTAGAGAGCGCGTTCACACACGACACGCCCACTCCGTGCAGACCTCCGCTGACCTTGTAGGAGCCCTTGTCGAACTTACCACCGGCGTGGAGCACGGTCATAACAACCTCCAGAGCCGACTTGTGCATCTTCTCGTGCTCGTCGACGGGGATACCGCGACCGTTGTCCTCAACGGTGATTGAGTTGTCTTCGTTTATCGTGACCTCTATCTCCGTGCAATAGCCTGCCATTGCCTCGTCGATGGAGTTGTCTACTGTTTCGTTTACCAGGTGGTGCAGACCCTTCTCGCTGATGTCACCTATATACATCGCAGGGCGTTTGCGCACCGCTTCCAGTCCTTCGAGCACCTGAATGTTGCTCGCCGAATAGTTTTGCTGGGTATTTGTTTCTTCTGCCATTGTTCGTTTTTCAGCTATTAGAGTGCAAAAATAATGATTTTTATTCAGAAAAAGAAATATTTTCGCCTTTTAACAATATTCCTTTCAGGAGAGAGGCAAGAGGCGAGAAGGTTGAGGATGATGCCGGGTGGATGCGTCGCCAGATGCTGTCACAACCCTCATTTGGAGAGGGGAGAGCGGCGTTTTTTGCCCGTAAACTTTCTCCAGCAGCCTTGGAGCTTTGCTACAGCTATCCCGGAGCAGTGCTCCAGAGCCTCTGTAAGGTTGCTCCGGGGCTGTTGGAGAAAGTTTACGGAGGGCTCGGTAAAATTCTCCGGACAGCTGCCCCGTCACCGCCGACGGCGCACCTATCCTCCACAAAGGCCACTGCCTGCGGCCACAGCAGCCCGGACATAAAAGAAGAAGGCTGCAACCCAATGGGTTACAGCCTCCGGACTATGTCTGTTTTCTTATGTCTTATCCAAGCTTTGCAATGTGCTTAGCCAGTCCCGACTTCAGGTTGGCAGCCTTGTTCTTATGGATGACGTTGGTCTTAGCCAGCTTGTCGAGCATCTTCTGCACGATGGGGAACATCTTTACGGCCTCCTCCTTGTCGGTGGTAGCACGCAGTTTGCGAACGGCATTGCGCATGGTCTTGGCATAGTAGCGGTTGTGCTCGTTCTTTGTCTTGGTCTGGCGGATTCTCTTAAGTGATGATTTGTGGTTTGCCATCTTTCTTTTAATGTTTTAATTTTTAAAATTGTTGTTATTCTTCCGAAGCCTATGGGTCTTGCGCGACTATGACGCTGCCCTGGGCAAACTCTGCTTTGACCTAAGGTCTTTTCACAAAATTCTCCGTCACCCCTTCCCAACCTCAGGCTGGTAGCGCATCGCTGCGCAGATGGCGGATTCGGTTTGGTAGTCCCTAGGAGAGTCGAACTCCTCTTTAGAGAATGAAAATCTCTCGTCCTAGCCGATAGACGAAGGGACCGTTACTGCCTGCCACTGTGGGCATAACCGTAATTTGCGGTTGCAAAGGTAAACCTTTTATTTCTTACTGCCAAATTTTTCGGATTCTTTTTAGTCTTATCCACATTTATGGAGTCAACCTATAGAGTCATTTCCACATTTCCTTCAACACCTCAAACGAGCGCAGTTCGGGCATCTGGGCTATGTGCAGCCGGTAGTAGTATAGGGCTATCTCGGTGATGCGGTTGCGCTCGGAATGGCTCAGGCGGAACAGGCGCATCGTCTCGAAGCTCATGCGCATGAGCGTTTCCACTCGTGCCGACTCCTCGGCGCTGAGCACGTCGGGGTGGCCGGGATGACGGGGGGTGAACTCGGCGGCGCGCAGGTCGAACAGGCAGCCCGCGGAATAGTCCTCGAGATTGGGAAAGAAGCCCAGGAAGCGCGAGAGCCGCATCATAAACACAAGGTGGAAGTTGGCATAGCCCTCGGTGGCGGCATCGAGCCAGGCCATGCTGTTGGCGACGAACTGGAAGAGGGGGCGGTTCTGCTGCTCGTTGCGGGTGGCATAGCAGAGGAACTCTGCCACGAACATAGCCACCGACAGCTTGGCCGGGTCGGTGGTCAGAGAGGTGTAGGGCAGCAGCAGACGCACCTCGCGAAGGTGTTGCAGCGCAGCCGAGGAGCGGTAGTCAAGGTCTACGGCAAGCATCGTCATGGGCTGGAAGAACTGTTTTTTCAGCTTTCCGCGCTGACTCGTCGATGGCCTCACGGCAAACGACAGCCGCCCGAACTCTTCGGTAAGCATATCGACAATCATCTTCTGGTCGCCGTATTTCACCGTGCGAAGCACGATAGCCTCTGTCTTAGTCAGCATAGCAGTATTAGTCAGCAGTTCTCTGTCAAACTTAATTCAAATTTCGGAAGCTCTGCCTCCTTAGGGGTGAGGGGTGAGGATGTGAACCTTTTAACCCTTTAACCTTTTAATCTTTTAACCTTTAACCCTTAACCTTTAACCCTTAACCTTTAACCTTATTTAAACCTCTGCATAAACTTCTGGCGGTCGAGCCCACGAGCCACTACCTTGCCGTTCTCGAGCACTATGTTGTCGGGCACAGTGCCCACGCCGAGCAGCTGCACCAGCTTGCCGTCCATCAGCTGCTGGTCGCACACCGTGGGCCAGTCGATGTTGTTGGCCTTCATGGCGCGGCGGCAGCTCTCGCGGCTGCCATCGAGCGACAGGCTGAGCACGCGCAGGCTGTCGCCGTGGTCGCGCCGGTAGTCGCGCAGTCGGCGCTGTAAATCCATGCTCTCGAAGTTCCACGACGCCCACACCATCAGCACGGCCTTGCCCTTCGACAGATAGCTGTCGCTCACGGTGTTGCCGTCGATGTCGGTAACGCTGAAACGGGGCAGCCGTCCCCCTACCCTCACCGCTGCAAGGCGTCGGACGCTCTCAAGCTGATAGCTCAGCCGTCCGTCCTCGGGATGCGCCTGCTGCAAGAGCTTGAGCAGCTCGGTGGCCTTGGCATAGTTGGCAGGGGTGCTCTGGACAAAGTATTTCTTCACGAGATAGAACGCTACGCGCGAGTCGGAATGGTCGCGGACGAACGTCTCGGCAAGCTTCGCTTCCTCTACGGGCGACACGCCCACTGTCATCTCGCGAAACTTGTTCATCAGCTTGTTCTCCTTGGTGCCCGTAACGGTCATCTCCTTGAGGCGCGAAGCATCGGCCTCAACGTCGACCGCTGCGCCGGGTTCGGTGAAGATGGGGTGCTCGGAGAAGTTGGGGAACACCATTATCAGCGTGGCCGACTTCTGCATCGGGGTCTCGTAGGCAAAGCGACCGGCCTTGATGTGGATGGTGTCCATGCCTTCGATGGCTCCGTCGGGGCTGTAGACGTAGAGGTCGCCCTGGTTGATGTGCAGGAAACGGCCCTCAATCTTGAAATAGCCGCTGCGGGCACCACACGACGAAAGCAGCGTGACGGCTGCGATAATGACCGAAAACAGGAGAGAGGAGTGTCTGATTAGCCTTGTTCCACCTTTCATAGGACTTTTCAAAAAAACGCTAAGGAGCTGTTAGCATAGGCCAACTGCCAACTGCTGACGGTTGACCGCAAAATCAAAAAATGTGCCGCGAGCGGGACTCGAACCCGCACAGCCTTACGGCCAAGGGATTTTAAGTCCCTCGTGTCTACCAATTCCACCATTGCGGCATCAGCGAACGTGAGCGGAAAACGGGACTCGGACCCGCGACCCCAACCTTGGCAAGGTTGTGCTCTACCAACTGAGCTATTTCCGCATATACCGACGTTCTGCGTGCAAAATTATAGGTTAAAATCCGAACAACCAAATAAACCACTGCTTTTTTGCTCCACACAGCCTCTGTGCGCACTGTAATGACACTATTCTCTCACCACCAACCCGTTCAGGCGGATATGCTATCCGCCTGTATGGAGTATGAGGATATATTATCCGATAAACAAAGAGGAGCCCACCCCAACCCTCCCAAAGGGAGGGAGCCTGAACGAGGCTCAGTATTCTCTCACCTCTAACCGTCTAACTTCTAACGGTCGCTATCCCCCCTCCCTTGGGGAGGGGTTGGGGGTGGGTCCTCGGCTCAGGCGGATAGCATATCCGCCTGAACAAAAAAAAGCCCTGCACCAAACAGTGCAGGGCAAACGATGAAAAAAATTGTGTGTAATGTCGTACCTGATAGGCACTGAAATAATGCAATCACTGCATTATGCTGTCATGGCGCAGGGAACCCACACGGCGGCGCGCTCCCCATGCACCTGCTATTCTCTGTCCCAGAGGTTGTAACGGCGATAGCCCATGGCGTTGTCCTCGCTCTCGTCTTCCATGTAGTCAGTGCCGCGGGCACCGGCATCCTCGGCTTCCTGACTCCACTTTATGGTTTCACCGTCGCAGAGGTAGTCGTTGGTTATCACCTCTGTCAAGGGGCTTATATATTGTTTCTTTTCCATGTCTGTATCCTCCTTTCCTTTATTTGACAACATACTTCTTACCGTTCATGATGTAGATGCCCTTGGGCAGACGGCTCATGTTGCCGTCCTTGGCCATGAGGACGCCACCGATGGTGTAGATGTCGCCGCTTGTGGGGGCTGTGGTCTCCACCGAGTCAACGCCGGTGATGATGCTGTCGTCGAAGAACAGGGTAAGCTGCGGGGCCGAGGCAGCGGCATCGGTGACGGGAACAACGAAGTAGGCGCGGAACGGCTTCACGTTGGTGCCGCTGGCCGACACCACTGAGAACACGCCCTTTGTGGCACTGTAGACGAAGCGCGTCTCGGCAGCCTGGCTCACGTCGGCTGTGCCGGCACCGCTGCTGTCGCCATAGCGGGTAATCTTCTTGTAGGCGTAGGTGCCGGGGAAGCCCGAATGTGATGCTGCGGCGTTGTGGTCGGTGCTGGTGATGGCACCTATGTGGAACTTGCCGTCGGTCTTGCCGGCAGTCTGTCCGCGAGTGTCGAGCGATCCCTCCGCACCCCAGAATATGTAGGGTTG
This sequence comes from uncultured Prevotella sp., assembly GCA_900318625.1. GTDB lineage: Bacteria > Bacteroidota > Bacteroidia > Bacteroidales > Bacteroidaceae > Prevotella. Next base: position 984 of record ONLG01000066.1, on the reverse strand, counting down.
GTTAGCATTCAACTGGGTTGCTTCGTTCTGCTGAACAAAGGTAAGGTCGTTGTCAACTCTGCTTGCCCACCTATACACCTTCAGGTCGCTGCCATAGTAGGTTTTCAGCTGTGCCGGAGTGAAAGCTACAGGGAGCATACACGTGGTTTTCCTTACTGCCACCTCGCTCATGTTGCGGTCGAAGATCAGGTCTTCGGCATAGAACGCCAGTCCGGGGCAGAAGGTGTAGCCGTGGGTGCGGTATGCCGTGGAGTTGTAGTTGGCATCGCCGCTTGTGCCCATACGCACGGGCAGGCAGTTGGCATCGCTCTCGTCGTAGCCCGCATCGGTGAGGTAGAGAGCCTTGGCTGTGCCTTGAGCTCCATCCTGCTCGGTGCTGCCCACGACATTGAACGGGTGGCGGCGGTCCTGAGCCTTGAGCGTGGTGTTCTGCTCATCGTCGGCAAGGTTGGCAGGATCCATTGCTATCACCGTCTTGTTGTTGGCAAAGATCACTGCGTTCTGGTTCTTTCCACGGTCGAAGAAGCTGTACGCATTATTCTGCCTACTGTAGTCACCAGCTCCGTCAACTGTGCGGCGGCGATAGTCGTAGCACGTTATGTCGGTTGGCGATGTAGATGCCGTGGTGCGGAAGCCAGACGTGGTGTTGGCGTTCTTCAGCAGTATCACTTCAGCAAGGTCTATGCTGCCGTTCTCGTATGTACGTATGGCTATCTTCAGGCTTCCGCCTTCGCTGACGGTGGCACTGCCCTCAAGCTTTTGCCATCCTCTTGTTGTGGTAGTAGCCTGCATCTGCTCGAGTTGCTCGCATCGTCCGAACTGGTTAATCGTCGACATAGCATCCGCACCGTCGCCTGTTAGATTGAGGCTCGCCACATTCGCGTCGTTCAGGTCGAGATATACAGGAACTGCCCCACCGCGCACAATAGCCTGCACGGTGTAGGTTCCAGCATCAAGATTGCTGACCGTCTGATAGGCAGTATT
>ONLG01000070.1 GCA_900318625.1 uncultured Prevotella sp. | reverse complement strand
GGGCATGGTTGCTGATGCTCGCGGCGGTGCTGCAAAGTCCGCTCCCGGCACTGGCACAGTTCAAGTTGCACGATGTCGAGATAACCGTCGAGATAAACAAGCTGGGCAACGCGCGTATATCCGAGAAACGTTTTGCCACCGTCGGTACACGTGGCACCGAGGGCTATATCCGCCAGAACCAACGTCAGGGGCGTGATGTGGGTGAGATAGCCGTCAGCGACGAGACAGGCAGGAAGTATAAGGTGGTGGAGCCGTGGAACATCAACCTCTCGCGCGAGGAGAAAGCAGGCAAGTGCGGCATCCATGAAGGCGACGACGGCACCGAACTATGCTGGGGAGTGGGCGAGCCGGGAGAGCGGATATATGATGTGCGCTACACGCTGACGCGACTTGTTAAGGCATACGACGATGTCGACGGGTTCCTGTTCACTTTCTACGAGGCGGCCAGCCCCTGGGCGCAGCACCTCCGCCTGATAATAAGGGCCGAAGGACGGCAGCTCACAACGGAAGACACCCGTGTGTGGTCGTTCAACCACTATGGCACTATCTTTGTGCGCAATGGGGAGATAGTGGCCGAGACCGTGAAGCCGTTTGCCAGTGACGGTGAGAAGATGAACGTGATGGTAGAGTTCAGCAAGGGGCTGTTCACTCCGGCCACGACGGTCAAGGGCACGTTCTACGACCGTGTGAAGAAGCGAGCCTTCGAGGGCAGCGACTATGAAGACACAGGCAAGCAGACAGGCGAGGCATCCTATGACAACAGTGAGCACAGCAGCTCGGGCCTTCAGGAGCTGGGCGAGCTCTGCTATTATGGACTGGCATGGATTATGGCACTGTTATTCCCCTTCTTTGCGTTCAACCTGCGGGGCAGTTATAAGGATAAAGTAACGCGATGGAAGCACTTGAAACGGCTCTTCGGAAACGTCGACGGCAAGCAGGAAGACTGGTATCGCGACCTGCCTTTCGGCGGCGACCTTTCGAGTACTATGGGCGTGATGCGGGCCGTAGACAGCAAACTGTTCAGCGAAGACAATCTTCGTAGGGCATACGTGCTGAGGCTTCTCCATAGCGGAAGGCTGAAGATAGTAAACGACCCCACACCTGGGCGCAACATGACAAAGGCTTTCTATGTGGAGAAACCTGAGGCAGACCCACCCGAGGAGCCGGGAAACAGCACCTACAACATACACCTTCACGTATTTCTCTACGCCGCCGCTGGCTCAGACCACATCTTGCAGCCCGAGGAGTTGGACGACTATGTGAAGGCGCATCCCGTGGAATGTAGGCCAATGGTTAAAGCTCTGTGGTGTGCGCTCTCGGTGCGCAGGTTCTATATTGGCAATCTCAAGCGTGAGGAAGTGAACCAGGTGTTCGGCCTGAAGAAGTATCTCGAGGAGTTCACGCTCAACAACGAACATTCCCTGGCCGAGGTGCAGCTGTGGAAGGAGTATCTGGTATATGCATCGCTCTTCGGCAATGCCGAACAGGTGTGCAAGGATATGCAGAAAGTGTTCCCTGATTTCGAAAAGCTGTCGGGCATCGAAACCTCCGCAATAGCTTCCGACACCGTAGCCATGTCGGCTTCGTTGGCCGCAAGTGCCTACACGGCTGCCGTGTATGTGCGTAGCTATGAAACTCCGCAGGAACGTAGGAGCCGGGAGGCGGCACGTGCCTATGCTGCCTCGTCGTCAAGTCGCAGCAGTGGAGGCGGTGGCAGCTCGTCATACCGAGGCGGCAGTGGCTCGGCAGGTGGTGGCGGCTCCGGCTTCAGATAAGTTTCCCGTCCATTCATTAAACGATTAAAAGCAAATGTTGGCAAAAAGATGTACTTATTCCTTCCGTTTCCTCGGCACCTACAGCGTTTCGGAGCGTGTGGTGAGCAACATCACGATAGACTCATACGTCTCAACGTTCACCACACTGACACTCACCATGGGCCTCGTGTTCCAGCTGCCGGTGATAGCTTTCTTCCTGACCAAGCTGGGATTTGTCAGCTCATCCATGCTCACACGCTACCGCCGCCACGCTTTTCTGCTGATAATGGTGGTCGCAGCAGTAATAACGCCTCCCGACCTGATGACCCTGGTTCTTGTCACGATACCCCTCTACCTGCTCTACGAGCTGAGTGTCCAGATCGTGAAGAGGGTGGAGCGTGGGTAAGGCTTTTCTTCCGCGCTTGTTCATGGCTGTTTTGTGTGGCTTTTTACGGCTGTTTGCGGTATGGTTTGGCAGCTTGCTGTTGCAGCGGCAGCCTTGCTTTCAGCAAAACAACTTGTTTTGCCTTGCAATTTGGTACTTATTGCATTGCAATTAGCACCAAATTGCAGACCAATTCAACTTGTTTTGGTTTTCGGTTGAGTATCTGCGAATTACGGTCAGGCTGTTTCGACGGCTTCTTTCGGTATATAGCTCTTCATCGCAACGCAAAAAATAAAGAATGAAAAATTTGGCCGTAATTTAAATTAACCGTACCTTTGCAGCCGCTTATCATGCGTGGAACAGCGTAAAGGCGAGCGAGATACGCAGATGGCGATTAAAAAAGAATAAGTTTAACAATTAAAAAATATAAAGAAAAACATGATTATCGTACCAGTAAAAGACGGTGAGAATATCGAGAGAGCACTCAAGAAGTTCAAGAGAAAGTTTGAGAAGACAGGTATTGTTAAGGAGCTGAGAGCTCGTCAGCAGTATGACAAGCCGTCTGTGCTGAAGCGCCTGAAGATGGAGCACGCCGTTTACGTGCAGAAGCTTCGTCGCGAAGAGGAGTAAAATCCTCTCGTAAAATTTGGTAGATTGGATTTATCTTTGTAAATTCGTTGCCGAAAGCCGTTGCTGATAGTTCAGAATGGCATAATAATAAGTGGCAATCGTATTTAATGATAGATAAATTCCAGGATTACCTAAGATTGGAGCGCAACTACTCAATGCGCACGGTCGACGAATATGGCAAGGACTTGAGACAGTTTGAGTCGTATTTCACATCGTTGGAAAGCGGGCTCTCTTGGACGGAGGTGGACTCCGACATCATCCGAGGCTGGATGGAGAGCATGATAGATAGAGGAAACACTGCCACTTCAGTGAAGCAAAGACTGAGTGCGGTGCGTTCCTTTTATCGTTTTCTCCTATTCAAAGGGTGGGTGAGCAGTGATCCTTCGCGTGGCGTGGAGAACCCTAAGACTCCAAAGCCGTTGCCCACGTTCGTCAAGGAGAAGGACATGGAGAGGCTGCTCGACCTGCAGATGTGGGGCGACGACTATCGTGACGTGCTCACGCATACCATCCTCGTGATACTCTATGACACGGGGGTGCGCGCCTCGGAGCTGATCAGGCTCAATCTGGGTGATGTGGATATGGCTCGCATGGAGGTGCGGGTGACTGGAAAGCGCAACAAGCAGCGCGTGTTGCCATTCGGCGACGATATGCGGTCGGCCATAGAGCGCTATCTCGTGGCGCGTTCCGGGCTGTCGGTCGTGGATGGCGGTGAGGCTCTGCTGCTGACGGTGAAGGGCAGACGGCTCGATTATTTCCAGTTGCGGCGGATAGTTAGAGATGCTCTGGGGCGTGTGACGGCGCAAAAGAAACGTTCGCCCCACGTGTTGCGGCATACCTTTGCCACGGCTATGCTCAACCATGACGCGGCACTGCAAGGAGTGCAGAAGCTGTTAGGCCATGAGAGCATGGCTACTACCGAGATATACACCCACACCACCTTTGAACGGGTGAGGCGTGTCTACAAGACGGCTCACCCCAGAGGATGAATGAGAACAATATCGGTTGCCTGCCTTCTGTAGGCCAGTGCATCCGGGAACCCAATTATTAACCTTATTATAATAGGAGGCTATTATGGAAATCAAAATTCAAGCAATCCATTTCGATGCAACCGACAAGTTGCAGTCGTTTGTCAACAAGAAAGTAGAGAAACTTCAGAAGACGTATGAGGATATAACAAAGGCCGAAGTTCAGCTGAAAGTAGTGAAGCCTGCCACCTCGCTGAACAAGCAGACGAGCCTCACTGTGACGGTGCCGGGGACAACTCTTTTCGTCGAAAAGACCTGCGACACGTTTGAGGAAGGCGTAGACCTTTGTCTCGACTCAATGAAAGTGCAGCTCACGAAATTCAAGGAAAAACTTCGTGACAGATAAAAAAACTCCAGAAAAAATTTGGAGGTTCGGAAAATAGTCGTATCTTTGCAGCCGTTTTAGAACAAGTCCTAAATCAAAGGCCTTACGGCTGCAAGGATTTGCCTCTTTAGCTCAGTTGGCCAGAGCACGTGATTTGTAATCTCGGGGTCGTTGGTTCGAATCCGACAAGAGGCTCAGCGAAAGCGAAGGAGGAGGGCACTTCGGAGGAAGTTGCTGGTGAATATGACAAGGGTGGTTACCAGAGTGGACAAATGGGGCAGACTGTAAATCTGCTGGCTACGCCTTCGGTGGTTCGAATCCATCACCACCCACTCTCAAGTAGACGAAGCGGAGTTTTGGCTCGTTTTAGTAAAGAAAGTTTTTACTGGAAGCGTGCCGAAAAGCCGTCAACGCGGAAATAGCTCAGTTGATAGAGCACTAGCCTTCCAAGCTGGGGGTCGCGGGTTTGAGCCCCGTTTTCCGCTCTTCTTTGCTGTAATAGCTCAGTGGTAGAGCACTTCCTTGGTAAGGAAGAGGTCCTGAGTTCAACTCTCAGTTACAGCTCTACTGTTGAGAGATTTTGTGTTGGAAGCAGAAACAACCAAAGAATTTTTTACGAAAATTAAAACAATAAAGCTATGGCTAAAGAACAATTTGTGCGCACCAAACCGCACGTAAACATTGGTACTATCGGTCACGTAGACCATGGTAAGACTACTCTGACAGCTGCTATTACTACCGTTTTGGCAAAGCAGGGTCTTTCTGAGGTTAAGTCTTTCGATCAGATTGACAACGCTCCCGAGGAGAAAGAGCGTGGTATTACTATCAACACCGCTCACGTAGAGTATGAGACCGCTAAGCGTCACTATGCTCACGTAGACTGCCCGGGACACGCTGACTATGTAAAGAACATGGTTACTGGTGCTGCCCAGATGGACGGTGCTATCCTCGTTGTTGCTGCTACTGACGGTCCTATGCCTCAGACTCGTGAGCACGTTCTGCTCGCTCGTCAGGTAAACGTTCCCCGTCTGGTAGTGTTCCTCAACAAGTGCGATATGGTTGACGATGAGGAAATGCTCGAGCTCGTTGAGATGGAGGTTCAGGAAATCCTCGCTCAGTATGAGTTTGAAGATGACACTCCTATCATCCGTGGTTCTGCACTCGGTGCTCTCAACGGTGTTCCCAAGTGGGAAGAGAAGGTTATGGAGCTGATGAACACTTGTGACGAGTGGATTCAGGAGCCTCCACGTGACACTGACAAGCCTTTCTTGATGCCTGTTGAGGACGTATTCTCTATCACAGGTCGTGGTACTGTAGCTACTGGCCGTATCGAGACTGGTGTTATCCACGTAGGTGACGAGGTTGAGCTGCTCGGTCTTGGTGAGGACAAGAAGTCGGTTGTTACCGGTGTTGAAATGTTCCGCAAGCTGCTCGACGAGGGTCAGGCTGGTGACAACGTAGGTCTGCTTCTCCGTGGTATCGACAAGAACGAGATCAAGCGTGGTATGGTACTCTGCCATCCGGGACAGATCAAGCCTTTCAAGAAGTTCAAGGCTTCTATCTACGTTCTGAAGAAGGAAGAGGGTGGCCGTCACACTCCATTCGGAAACAAGTATCGTCCTCAGTTCTACCTCCGCACCATGGACTGTACAGGTGAGATCACTCTGCCTGCAGGTGTTGAGATGGTAATGCCTGGTGATAACGTAGAGATCACCGTTGAGCTGATCTACGCTGTTGCCCTGAACCAGGGTCTCCGCTTCGCTATCCGCGAGGGTGGTCGTACAGTAGGTTCTGGTCAGATCACAGAGGTATTCGAGGACTAATCCTCTAGATATTCTAGATGTTCTAGATTCTCTAGGTGTTCTAGAAATACTCAATCAAAAGCCCCCGCTTCATGGGTGGGGGCTTTGTTTACGGGAATAGCTCAGTTGGTAGAGCACTGGTCTCCAAAACCAGGTGTCGGGAGTTCGAGCCTCTCTTCCCGTGCTATAAATAATAAGATATGAACGTTATTAAGAAATTTATCAATTATTGCAAGGCTTGCTATGATGAGCTCGCGCATAAGACCACATGGCCAAGTCGTTCGGAGTTGACCCATAGTGCAGTGGTCGTTCTGTCTGCATCACTGGTGATTGCAGTGGTTGTATGGTTGATGGATATGGCGTTTAAGTCCGTGATGAGTGTCGTTTATCCAGGTTAAAGAGTAAGGAGATGGCAGAGTCAGGAATGAAATGGTATGTTCTACGCGCCGTTAGCGGAAAAGAGGCGAAGGTGAAGGAATATCTGGAGGCATGTATGAAGCACGACCCTGTGCTGGCTGCACATGTCGGTCAGATTTTGTTGCCTACAGAGAAGTACGCACAGCTCCGTAATGGTAAGCGTGTTGTGAAGGAGAAGCTGTTCCTCCCAGGTTATGTGTTGGTGGAAGCGAACCTCCAGGGAGAGATTGCCCATACACTTCGTTTCATGCCTAATGTCTTAGGCTTCTTAGGAGGACTGGATAATCCGTCGCCTGTACGTCAGGCAGACATCAATCGCATTCTGGGTACTGCTGAGGAAACGGTTGTGAAAATCGACGAGACACATGTCCCTTATATGGTGGACGAGGCTGTCAAGGTGACCGATGGTCCTTTCAGCGGTTTTACAGGTGTTATTGAAGAGGTGAATGCCGAGAAGCGCAAGCTGAAGGTGATGGTGAAGATCTTCGGAAGGAAGACTCCACTGGAACTCGACTTCAATCAGGTAGAGAAAGAATAAGGCGTAATTGTTACGGTACGCTTTTTTCTATATATACGGTCTGAAGAGGCTTCCACTCTGATGACTTATATAAGAATCAATTTTAATAAAAACAGAAATGGCTAAAGAAGTTGCTGGATTAATCAAATTGCAGATTAAAGGTGGCGCAGCGAATCCCTCGCCCCCTGTAGGACCTGCTTTGGGTTCTAAGGGTATCAATATCATGGGATTCTGCAAAGAGTTCAACGCCAGAACCCAGGATAAGGCAGGTAAGGTAATTCCTGTCGTTATCACTTACTACACTGACAAGTCATTCAGTTTTGAGCTTAAGACTCCTCCCGCAGCAGTCCAGTTGATGGAAGCTGCAAAGGTGAAGGGTGGTTCTTCAGAGCCTAACCGTAAGAAGGTGGCTAGCGTAACCTGGGATCAGGTACGTGCTATCGCTGAGGATAAGATGAAGGATTTGAACTGCTTTACTGTTGAGTCTGCTATGAAACTGGTTGCAGGTACAGCACGTAGTATGGGTATCACTGTACAAGGGGAGTTCCCTGGTAAATAATTTATAACTTCAATTAAGAAAATGAGTAAACTGACAAAAAATCAAAAGTTAGTAGCTGATAAGGTTGAAGCAGGGAAAGCATACTCTTTGAAGGAAGCCGCAGAGTTGGTGAAGGCGATTACCACCACCAAGTTTGACGCTTCTGTTGATATCGATGTACGCTTGGGCGTTGACCCACGTAAGGCTAACCAGATGGTTCGTGGCGTTGTTTCGCTGCCAAACGGAACTGGTAAGGTGACAC
>ONLG01000073.1 GCA_900318625.1 uncultured Prevotella sp. | reverse complement strand
ACACAACGTGTTTATATTCCGAGGGTTCCACAGAACCACGTAGTTTATTGGCTGATTCCCATAACGATTCTTCTATTGTCTTTTCTTTTATTACTTTCTTTGCCATTATATATTGTTTTCTTTATCGTTTGCAAAAATACTCACTTGTCATACACATTCTTCTTCGAGTCATCTCCGAGCCTTCTTCGAATGCATAAGCTTGTATTGCCCGATGCTCGTTCTATATTACATGCGCAGAAGTTCATTGACGTTTACTTCGAGACATTTGGCTACCTCCATTAGGTTCTGCAAGTTGGGTTGTGCGCTGTTGGTACACCATTTGGACACCGTGGCTTGGTCTACGCCTATTTGCTCGGCCAACCACTTGTTTGTGCGCTGGTACCCTCCACGAGACACTCGGAAGTCTCGCGGTTCCTCCCATCTCAGCAAGTGCCACTTTCAGTCGGTTTAAGTCTTTACCTTCCATGTTACACATTATTTATTATAGGGTACAAAGATAACTTTTTTAGCAGAAAATATCAAGTTTTGCTAAAAATATGAGCGTACAGACATTAATTACCGCATAGACATCATAATTTTGCAACAAAGACTTTGCTGTTCATTTACTTTTCACTACATTTGCGCTATCATATATTCCTTTCGGATATAGACTTGTTTGACATGAGCTGCTGCAAAATATATGCAATGAAAGACACTCTGGACATAGCAGACTTATCCGTAGGTGTGATCAACAAGATATTTCTAATAAAACAGCATCTCAAAATGGCTCAACATAACGAGTTAGGCAAATGGGGCGAGGATGTAGCAGCAGAATACCTGAGGGGCAAAGGCTATTCTATCCTTGAACGCGACTGGCATTCTGGCCATCGCGACATAGACATAATTGCCATATATCAGAACTATCTGGTGTTCGTTGAAGTAAAAACCAGAACGAGCGATAGTTTTGTCGCACCAGAAACAGCTGTTGACTACAAGAAAACCCGCAACCTAAGAGCCTCCATAAACCATTACCTACGGTTCAGAACCCTCGACCTTACCCCACGCTTCGACATTATCACAGTTGTTGGCCGTATCGGAAGTACCCCCAAAATCAATCACATTGACGATATTCCGCTAATGTGACTATTCTCTCCTCTACATGAGGTGAGCTGCCATATCCCGTCACAAATCTGATTATGGGGGGCAATAAAAACAAAAGCTCCCACCGAAGCGAGAGCATAGGTTTTAACCTTCGGCCTTTCGGCCTTATTGTGATAAGATGTAGGTGCCGAGCCGATAGTGCACCTTCATGTGGTGACGGACTGGCAGGGCTGCAGTTCTGCAGACAGTGAGTTCCGTGAACATAGGCTGAAGGTGTTTAACCTGCTGGAGGCAATACACCTGCAGTTGGCTTGCAGGAGAGGCAAGACGTTTCAGGAGTTTGACCTTGTGTGAAGCAGCACAAACCACAACCACGAGGAGATTATTGAGAACATAGAAACCTACCAGTACGTGGCGATAAAAAGCCTGTAACGTAAGTCACCGAGCGCCATTGCCTCGTCGTGTGGTGTCACGGGGTACTTTGACTTGCGGACCTGTACGACGGTGCAGCGGCAGTTCCAGCCGTTGGGTGGATGTCACTTCATTATAGCAGCGTGATTAGCCTTTTACAGCAACTAAGATAATGTTTTGTTTTTTGAGCTTAACCAAGGCCCTGTTACTAACCTGTAACACATTTATATATAAGCTTTTAAACCAAGATACAAGGTTTCTTTCCATTTAGATTATTATTTGCAGCGAGTCTTGAAAGCCACAAAGTTTATAACTTTGCGGACAGAAACAATCGCATAAATCTATGATAAGCTAAATAATGAAAACAATGACAAAACCATCTACACTGCTTCGCTTAGCAATAATAGTGTTGCTAAGCATAGCGACACTGCCAATGGCAGCGCAAAACAACAATCAACTGCCTGGCAAGATTGAAGACGGAGTGATACTCCACTGCTTCGAGTGGAAATTTACTGACATCCAGGCCGAGTTGGCAAACATTGCTGCTGCAGGCTTCAATGCTATTCAGACTTCACCCGTCCAGCCCAACTGGACTACGGAGCAGACTTCTTCGCACGTATGGTACGATGTCTACCGTCCGTGGGGCTTCCGTGTAGCTACCACTGCACTGGGAACCAAGGAACAACTGCAAAGTCTCATTACTGCCGCACACAGCTATGGCATAAAGGTTATAGTCGACGTAGTTGCCAACCACACCGTTTCGTTCAACGATACTGAGTGGTCAAAGCTCGATAGCTACTGGAAAAACATCAATCTGTACCACGAACGAGGCGGTGTGTGGAGCTACAGCGATCGTGAAGCGGTAACACAAGGCGACATCAGTATGCATGATATTAAGACAGAACTGCCCGCCAACCAAGCCGAAATAAAGAAACTGATTACCGAACTCAAAGGCATGGGCGTTGACGGAATACGCTGGGATGCTGCCAAGCACATCGGTTTGCCATCGGAAGGCGACAACTTCTGGGCTACTGTTCCCGACCAAAGTATGTTTAACTACGGTGAGATACTTGGCCAGCCTGCAAGCGGAAACAGCACCTTATTCAATGAATACCTCCAGTACATGAGTGTTACCGACGACCGCTACAGTACAAACAAACTTCTCGCCTCGTTCAAGAACGGCAATGTACCTAACGTAGCAAGCGTACTTGGAGCAGAAATCAACACTAAGAAGATGGTCTACTGGGGTGAGAGCCACGACACTTACTGCAACACCAATGCAGCTTCAGTGGGAGTAGACCAGAATGTGATAGACAGAGCCTACGCTGTTGCAGCCAGCCATAATGGTATTCCCGCGCTCTATCTCTCGCGTCCCAACGGTGGCACAAATGCCCAGATGGGAGTGAAAGGCAGCACCCACTTCATGGATCCCGAGGTTGCCGAGGTCAACAAGTTCCACAACAAGCTGGCCGGACAGGAAGAAGCCTATGCTTCAAGCAACGGAGTGGCATCATCATGTCGCCAAGGCGGAGCCATACTTGTCAAAGGCAACGGCTCTGGCAGCGTTACAGCAGTAAACGCAGAAGGCAAAACCGCTACTGGCACATATAAGGATGCCATCTCTGGAAACGAGTTCAAAGTTACCTCGAGCCAGATTACAGGAACTATCGGAAGCACCGGCATCGCTGTGCTCTACCCTACTGAAACTGTGCCCGAGGTAGTCCTTTCGCCGAACGGAGGCGATTTCTACACCACAACCGTTGACGTTACGGCAACCCTCTTCAACGGCACAAGCGCTTCGGTAAAGGTTGGCAACGGCGAAAAACAGACCTTCACAGCCACAAAGACCATCAACATAGGCAGCGACATGGCTGTAGGACAAAGCGTAACTGTCAGCTGGGAAGCCACCGACGGCACGAAGAACAACACCGGCAGCGCCACCTTCACAAAGAAAGAGTTCGATCCCTCTGGGGTAAAACTATATTTCAGCAACCCTTCAGGTTGGGAAACAGTCAACGTTTACCTCTACGCAGACAACGGCAGCACCAACAACGGTTGGCCTGGCGAGGGAATGACAAAGGTTGACAACCTTTCCGTCAACGGCGTGACAGGCACTTGGTGGGTATTCAGCGTTCCCGACGCATACCTGAACGGACAGTTCATCATCAACAACGGCAACAGTGGCAGCGGCAACCAGTCGCCCACTGGTGCCGGAATAAGCATCAACAACAAGTCGCAGGTGCTCACGTCGGTCGAAGCATCACCTACAACCACCGAAGCCACCGATGTGAAGATTGACAACGGCGAAGAAGACGACCTTCAGGGCGACTATTTTGACGTGCCGCAAGGTGTCAGCTACGACTACTCAGGCAAAGACTATTGCTACTTCGAGGCTCCTTCCGGCTGGGCTCAGGCCAACATCTGGGCGTGGAACGGCAATGTCAATCTATACTCGGCATGGCCCGGCGCAGTATTGACAGAAGTCGGACAAGCCGAAAACGGAAACAAGGTATACAAATGGGTAAACGATACCAACACCACTCCGGCCAACCTGATATTCAGCAACAATGGCAACACACAGACAGATGCCGGCGGCTTCACTTACACAAAAGGCGGATACTACAACTTTGACGGTTTTCAAGGCACGGTTGAAGAGCTTACAGGACTCTTCAACCGCGTTTTCACGAAAGACGAACGAAGCACAGTGTGCCTTCCTTTCAACATCAAGACCTCAGAGATGGGCAGTCTCAACGGCAAGCTTTATGAGCTGACGAACTACGAGAACGGCTATCTCATCTTCGAGCAGACCTATTCGGCCACTGCTTTCCAGCCCTACATCTTCGTAGCCAACGCTACAGAGAGGTCGTTCCATCCCTTCATGGAAAAGACCATCAGCGACGGAATAGGTGCCGAAGTAGCCGCTGATATATTCACTTTCTGCGGAAACATGAGCCGGCAGGTGCTCGTCTCAGATGCCTCAAGCACCTTCTACGGCTACAGTGCCGGTTCCTTCGTACAGGCCGGAACTACATCGGGCATCAGCATCAGCCCCTATCGCGCTTACTTCAAGAAAGCCACAAGCAACGACGCGCCGCTCATCAACATCATGCTTGCCGATGAAGACGCAACTACACTGAACCATATCCAGACCGCCCTGCCCTCTCCCACCTACTACAGCATAGCCGGCATGAAGGCAGGCAACAACATCAGCTCACTGAAGAAAGGCATCTACATCGCTGCGGGCAAGAAGTTCGTCGTGAGATAAGCCAAAAACAAACCGAAAAACATAATCATGAACACAAGAACAACACGTAAATACACAAAGCCCCAAACCAAAATCATCCACGCTGAGCATCATATCCTTGCATCGCTGAGCCAAGACACCAACGGCACATTGCCAGTAATCGACGACCCAACTATAGAACTTGATGCACCAGTCTACCGCCACAGCATCTGGGAAGAATAATAACAGCTGCGGCACACCGATGCTTTAAAAAGCTTAAAACTTACTGCCCAAATCGGCATTTGTGAAAGAAAATGTGTACTTTTGCATACTACAACAATGTAAAAGTACACTTTTTAATATTTCACTTCTATAATTATGAAAATCAACGATTTCAATTTTGCTGGCAAGAAGGCTATCGTTCGTGTAGACTTCAACGTGCCTTTAGACGAGAATGGTAAGATTACCGACGACACCCGCATACGCGGTGCGCTGCCCACTCTCAAGAAAATCCTCGACGAAGGTGGTGCTCTCATCATCATGTCACACATGGGCAAGCCCAAGGGAAAGGTCAACCCGAAGTTCTCTCTGGGCCAGATCGTAGATGCAGTGAGCGCTGCCCTGGGCGTTCCCGTTCAGTTTGCTCCCGACTGTGCCAAGGCTAAGGCACAGGCCGATGCCCTGAAGCCCGGTGAGGTTCTGCTCCTCGAAAACCTCCGTTTCTATCCCGAGGAAGAGGGCAAGCCCGTTGGCGTAGAGAAGGGTACTCCCGAATACGACGAGGCAAAGAAGGCTCTGAAGGCAAGTCAGAAAGAATTTGCCAAGACTCTGGCATCATACGCCGACTGCTACGTTATGGATGCCTTCGGCACAGCTCACCGCAAGCACGCTTCAACAGCCGTTATCGACGAGTTCTTCACCAAGGAGAACCGTATGCTCGGCCTGCTCATGGAGAAGGAAGTGGCTGCCGTTGATGCCGTACTGGGCAACATCAAGCGTCCCTTCACAGCCATCATGGGCGGTTCTAAGGTGTCTACCAAGATTGGTATCATCGAGAACCTGCTCGGAAAGGTAGACAATCTCATCCTCTGCGGCGGTATGACCTACACCTTTGCAAAGGCTCAGGGCGGCGAAATTGGCAACTCTATCGTTGAGCTCGACAAACTCGATGTAGCTCTCGACGTGATGAAGAAGGCCAAGGAGAATGGTGTGAACCTCGTTCTGGGCACCGACTGCGTTGCAGCCGACAAGTTTGCCAACGATGCCAACACTCAGGTATGTCCCGCAAATGCCATTCCCGAGGGATGGGAAGGTCTGGATGCCGGTCCCGAAACACGCAAGGCTTTCGCCGCTGCCATAGAGAGTGCCAAGACCATCCTGTGGAACGGTCCTGCCGGAGTGTTCGAGTTCGACAACTTCATCGGCGGTTCAAAGGCCATTGCCGACTCTATCGCCAAGGCAACAGCCAACGGAGCGTTCTCGCTCATAGGCGGTGGCGACTCGGTAGCCTGCATCAACAAGTTTGGCATGGCTGACCAGGTAAGCTACATTTCGACTGGTGGCGGTGCGCTGCTCGAGGCTATCGAGGGCAAGACTCTGCCCGGCGTAGCTGCTATCGACGCATAACAAATCATTCCTATAACGCAAGAGAGGATATGCTCGCTACGGGCATATCCTCTTTTTTGTACCTACTTGAAAAGTAATATGGGCCATATTACTCACCAATATGGGCCATATTACTCACCAA
>ONLG01000074.1 GCA_900318625.1 uncultured Prevotella sp. | reverse complement strand
AATGGCGGCATGAAGCTGAAACACGAATGGGCAAGGGAGTTCAACTGGGACTGCATAGTGCTTGACGAATACCACTACGGCGCATGGCGTGAGAACGCTAAAGAGCTGATTGGGGTGAGCGAAGACCTTGGCGGCGAGATAGAAAACCCTGAATATTTCGACGAGGAGCTGATACCAATCACATCCAAGCATTATCTTTATCTCTCCGGCACGCCATTCCGAGCAATAGCTTCGGGTGAGTTCATAGAGGAACAGATATTCAACTGGACCTATTCCGACGAGCAACGGGAGAAAGAAATGTGGGGCGACAAGCCCGGCAACCCATACGCCTCGCTGCCTAAGATGGTGTTGCTGACCTATCAGCTGCCTGCAGAAATCACCCGTGTGGCCGAAGAGGGCGAGTTCGACCTCAACTCATTCTTCGAGGCATCAGTGCCGGGGAATGACAAGTCGAGGGTGGCAGAAGCTGTTTTCATTCACCACGACGAAGTTCAGAAGTGGCTTGATATGCTTCGCGGGCAATATCTGCCTGCTTCCGTCAACGACCTGAAGGCTGGTCGCCCGACTTTGCCGCTCAGTTCTGTCAAGAACAGGAAGCCGCCGCTGCCGTTCCTCAATGGCGACCTGTACTCAAATATGAACCACACGCTTTGGTTCTTGCCCAACGTTGCATCGTGCTTTGCCATGAGCAATCTGTTGTCAGAGTTCCAGAATACTTTCTTCCACGATTACCGTGTTGTGGTCTGTGCCGGTTTGCAGGCTGGCATAGGGCAGCAGGCATTGCCACCCGTAGAGCGTGCCATGTCGCATCCCGACCCACTGCATTGCAAGACCATAACGCTGACCTGCGGCAAGCTGACCACAGGAGTGACGGTCAGGCCGTGGACAGGCATTTTCATGCTTCGCGACACATCCTCGCCAGAAACCTATTTCCAGGCGGCTTTCCGCGTGCAGTCGCCTTGGACCATCACCAACAGCGACGGGCTGCATCCCAATCATACGGAGATTATTAAAAAGGTGTGCTACGTTTTCGACTTCTCGCCTAACCGTGCCTTGCGCAAGGTGGCTGACTATTCCTGTCAACTGAATGTGGATGAAGGCAACCCCGAGAAGTGTGTAGACGATTTCATCAGGTTCTTGCCCGTGTTTTGCTATGAGAGTGGGGTGATGAACCAGCTCAACGCGGCTGATTTCTTGGACAAGGCAATGACCAATACGTCTGCCACGCTTCTGGCGCGCCGTTGGGAAAGTGCGCTGCTGGTGAATGTAGACAACTTCACGCTCCAGCGGCTGATGGACAATGATGATGCTATGGCTGCGCTGATGAAAATAGAAGGCTTCCGCTCGCTCAACCAGGACATAGAAACCATCATCAACAAGACCGATGCCATAAAGAAGAAACGCAAGGAAAACGAGGACGGACTGACCAAGAAGGAG
This sequence comes from uncultured Prevotella sp., assembly GCA_900318625.1. Taxonomy (GTDB): domain Bacteria; phylum Bacteroidota; class Bacteroidia; order Bacteroidales; family Bacteroidaceae; genus Prevotella. The sequence goes on along the minus strand of ONLG01000074.1, from coordinate 4,703 downwards.
AAGAAAGCACTCTCTGATGCCGAAAAGGAAATAAAGAGCAAGCGGCGCCAGATACAAGAAAAGCTGATGAAGTTTGCCACTCGCATACCGATATTCATGTATCTTACCGACTATCGTGAGTACTCTCTGAAAGACGTTATACTGCAATTGGAGCCTATGCTTTTTGAGCGCGTCACCGGCCTTACCAAGCATGACTTTGCCTTGCTGGTAAGCCTGAATGTGTTCAACGAGCCTTTGATGAACGATGCCGTATATAAGTTCAAGCGATATGAAGACAGCAGTCTGAGCTATGCAGGCATCGACCGCCATGAAGGCGAGCAGAAAGTGGGAGGCTACGACACTGTTGTCACAGTTGATGAATACCTGTCAGAGAAGTAGCTGAGTGTGCATAAATGCCATGAAAAGCGTAAAATAAGTATAAAAATGAAAGAATGTTTTGTCGTTTATTTACAGTTTGTTATCTTTGCACACTGAATATTTAGTGTCAATCCCCTGCCGCGCTTTCGGGTAAGGTGTGGATGGATCTGTAAGACGACTGTTCTCGGGTAGGACGGGCAAGGTTCATGGGGAAATGTATAACAATAAATCAAACAAAAAATGGCAGAAATGAATTTTGGTGGCGTTATCGAAACAGTTGTCACCAGTAAGGAGTTTTCTTTGGAAAAAGCTCGTGAGGTATTGAAGGACGAAACCATCGCCATTATCGGCTATGGTATTCAGGGACCTGGTCAGGCTTGCAACCTGCGCGACAATGGCTTCAATGTGATTGTCGGACAGCGTGAAGGCAAGACCTACGACAAGGCCGTGGCAGATGGATGGGTGCCGGGCAAGACCTTGTTCTCTATCGAGGAGGCAGCCCAGAAGGGTACCATCGTGTGTATGCTTCTCTCTGATGCCGGCCAGATAGCTGTGTGGCCACGCATCAAGCAGTATCTCACACCGGGCAAGACCCTATACTACTCACACGGATTTGCCATCAACTGGAGCGACCGTACAGGCGTTGTTCCACCCAAAGACATCGACGTAATCCTTGTTGCACCTAAGGGCTCAGGCACCAGTCTGCGCACAATGTTCTGCGAGGGACGCGGTCTGAACTGCTCGTATGCTGTTTATCAGGATGCCAGCGGCAAGGCCGAGGAGAAGACGATTGCCTTCGGTATCGGCATTGGTGCCGGTTATCTGTTCAAGACAACATTCGAGCGCGAGGCCACCAGCGACCTCACCGGTGAGCGTGGCTCGCTTATGGGTGCCATCCAGGGTCTGCTGTCGGCACAGTACGAGGTGCTTCGCGAGAACGGTCACTCTCCTTCGGAGGCTTTCAACGAGACTGTTGAGGAGCTTACCCAGAGCCTTGGCCCGTTGTTCGGCGAGAAAGGTATGGACTGGATGTATGCCAACTGCTCTACCACGGCTCAGCGTGGTGCCCTCGACTGGGCTCCCCGTTTCCACGATGCCATCAAGCCCGTCGTTGAGCAGCTCTATGCAAGTGTGAAGAGCGGCAACGAGGCTCAGATAAGCATCGACAAGAACTCTCAGCCCGACTACCGCGAGAAGCTCAACGAGGAGCTTCGCCAGATGCGTGAGAGCGAGATGTGGCAGGCTGGAGCTACCGTTCGTCAGCTCCGTCCCGAGAACAACTAATCAAAAAGGTTCTTATAAGAATAGACGAGCAGGCAAGGCTGCGTTTGCAGCCTGTCTGCCCGTCTTTTTGTTATCCGCAAACAGTTTCCCTGTCAGCTTGTCGGCTTCTTCCTTATCAGTGTCAGACCGTCGCGCAGGGGCAGTATCACGGTTTCGGCACGTGGGTCGGAGGCTACGAAGTCGTTGAAGCGGCGTATGCCTGCGGTCTGCGGGTCGCGTTCGTAGCTGCTGTCGCAGACGTGGCCGTCCCACAGTGTGTTGTCGGCTATGATGAAGCCGCCCGAGCGCAGCAGCGGCATCACGGCTTGGTAGGTCTCCAGATATGTGCGCTTGTCGCCGTCGATGAATATCATGTCGAACGTGATGCCCAGCCGCGGAGCCTCGGTGATGGCATCGCCGATACGGAAATCGATGTAGTCAGCCACGGGCGAGCCTTCTATCCACGGGCGAGTGAAGTCCTCCTGCTCGTCGTTGATCTCGAAGGTCCACACCTTTCTGCTTATGCCGGAGGCTGCGTCGTCGGCAGAAATCTCGGCAAGACCCTCGGCAAGACATATCGCCGAGTAGCCGCTGAAGGTACCCACTTCGAGAATGTTGACCGGTCGCAGCATCGTCACAAGCATCTTCAGCAGCCGTCCCTGCAGGTGTCCGCTTGCCATGCGCCCGTGTAGCAGATGCACGTTGGTGGCTCTCCATAGCCTGTAGAGGTAGTCGCCTTCGGGCTCTATGTGCTGTTCGATATATTCGTTGATGTCCATTCGCTCTTGTCTTTTAGCTGGTGAGTTTCCCTGTCGCCGTCAGCGTGCCGTGGCTGCGGTGCAGGCAGTCAGGGCTTCCACGGCCAGCCTGTAGCTGTCCATGCCGAAACCGGCTATCACTCCCTTGCAGGCAGGCGAGATCATGGAGTGGTTGCGGAACTCCTCACGTGCGTGTACGTTGCTGATATGCACCTCCACCACGGGTGACTTGAGCGAGCGTATGCAGTCGAGCAGTGCCACCGACGTGTGGGTATAGGCCCCGGCATTGAGCACTATGCCGTCGCACGTGAAGCCTTCCTGTTGCAGCTTGTCGATGAGCAGTCCCTCCACATTGCTTTGGTAATAGTCTATCTCCACCTGCGGATACTCTTTTCGGAGTATTTCCAGATAGCTTTCCATGGTCATCCGGCCATAGATGCCGGGCTCGCGAGTGCCGAGCAGGTTCAGGTTGGGGCCGTTTACAATCAGAATTCTCATATTACGTGTTTTTTTATTACTTTTGCATGGTGGCACACTGGCCACCTTTCTGCAAAAGTAGTAAAACCGAGTGGTATGGCAAAGAAAAACGAACAGAATTGCATTGATGCCTATCGTCGCTACCTGAAGCTGGCGCGAGGCTATTCGCCCAACACCATAGAGGCATATCTGCGCGACCTCGACAAGCTGCTGTCGTATCTCGACGGCGAGCAGAAAGAGTTTCTCAAGGCCACTCTCGACGACCTTGAGCACTTCTCGGCCACGCTCGCCGACCTCGGCATAGGGCCTCGTTCGCAGGCCCGCATACTCAGCGGAGTGCGGTCGTTCTACAGGTTTCTGCTTCTCGACGGCTATATAGACAACGACCCCACCGAGCTTCTCGAGTCGCCCAACCAGCCCGACCACCTGCCCCAGGTGCTCTCCACGGAGGAGGTCGACCGCCTGGAAGCAGCCATTGCCGCCAGCGGCAAGAAGGAAGCCCAGCGCAATGTGGCTATCGTGGAGGTGCTCTTCTCGTGCGGACTGCGCGTTTCGGAGCTCGTAAACCTCAAGCTGAGCAATCTCTATCTCGACGAACAGTTCATCCGTGTGCAGGGAAAAGGCTCCAAGGAGCGCTTCGTTCCCATCTCAGGCAAGGCCATCACCGAGCTTCAGCGCTGGTTTGACGAGCGCAGCGAGATGGACGTGAAGCCCGGCAGCGAGGACATAGTGTTCCTCAACCGGCGCGGTGGCCGCCTCACGCGAACCATGATTCTCATAATGATAAAGCAGTATGCGCTGCTTGCCGGCATCACCAAGACCATCTCGCCCCACACCCTGCGCCACTCCTTTGCCACCGCTCTGCTCGAGGGTGGGGCCGACCTGCGGGTCATACAGACTCTGCTGGGGCATGAGTACATCGGAACCACCGAAATCTACACCCACGTTGAGACCTCGGCTCTGCGCCGCGAGATACTCGAACACCACCCCCGCAACATCAAGTACGCGCAAAAAACATAAGAAATATTTGGCGGTAAAAGAATAAAACACTACCTTTGCAACCGCATTTTTACCACTGGTGCCTTGGATGAGTGGCTTAGTCAACGGTCTGCAAAACCGTCAACGGCGGTTCGAATCCGCCAGGCACCTCGCAGTCGGGAAGCAACCACACAGTTGTTTCCCGATTTTTCTTTTCTCCACCCACCGTTTTCCGCTTGCTGCTGCTCTCGTCTGGTTCTTTGGCTTGCCCAGGCTGCTGTTCTTCAGAGGGTGTGGGAGCCACTCGTTTCAACTTTTCTGATAAATCTGCTTGCCTTTCGCAAATAATATGTATATTTGTGAGCAGAAGTTTGCGAATATCAAAACGACAGTCAGACAATGAGTATTCAGACAATTACACAGCTGATAGGCGAATACTTCAAGACGCAACCCGTCTTGAAGGCATGGCTCTTTGGTTCCTATTCGCGTGGCGAGCAACGTGAAGACTCGGACGTTGACATACTGATACTGCCTGACAAGTCTCAGCATTTCAGCCTTTTTACACTCAGCGAAATCTATGAAGACCTGAAGGAACTTCTGGGTTGTGAGGTCGACGTTATTACCGTTGGCGGTCTGATGCCTTTCGCTCGAGAGAGTGCCAACCGTGACAAGATTCTTATTTATGAGAGAGCAGCGTAACGATCCCAAGCGTCTGAAGGACATCCTGCAGGCCATTGACACGATATTCGAGTACGTCGAAGGTCGCGGCATGGAAGATTTTATATTGCTGTCCGCTAAAAATCAAATGAACATTAAAAATCTTCCGCAATGCCGATAAACAGGCATTGCGGATACTTTTTTCAAAAAGTA
>ONLG01000076.1:5858-6177 GCA_900318625.1 uncultured Prevotella sp. | reverse complement strand
GGAAGACATCGTGGCCATCTATCGCAAGCGCTGGGAAATAGAGCTGCTTTTCAAGCAACTCAAGCAGAACTTCCCGCTGCGTTACTTCTACGGTGAGAGTGCAAATGCCATCAAGATACAAATCTGGTTGACACTCATCGCAAACCTGCTGCTCATGGTCATGCAGAGGCGTATAAGGCGCAGCTGGAGCTTCTCCAATCTGGCCACTATGTTCCGCATTATGCTCATGTACTACGTCAACTGCTATACATTCTTCGAGCAGCCCGAAAAAGACTGGCTCAAGATCCTTGAAACGGATAATCCGCCACCTGGCGAACAG
>ONLG01000076.1:0-5850 GCA_900318625.1 uncultured Prevotella sp. | reverse complement strand
AGAGGGGCTTACTTTTTGAAAAAAGTATCCGCAATGCCTGTTTATCGGCATTGCGGAAGATTTTTAATGTTCATTTGATTTTTAGCGGACAGCAATAGTATGAAATACAGAACACCAGCGCAATGGTGAGCTAACAATACAAAGAACCCACTCACCTGACGGCGAGTGGGTTCTTTTTTTATTCTGACTGTCGGCAACCATCAAAGTTCGAGCGGAAAGTATGGCAAGTCCCACACCTTGGCTACGGGCTCAAAGCAGCACTTGCCGTCGACGATGTTCACACCGCGGCACAATGCCGAGTCTTCCAAGCAGGCTTTTCGCCATCCCTTGTCGGCCAAAGCCACGGCATAGCGCAGCGTGGCATTGGTGAGAGCGGTGGTTGAAGTGTTTGGCACGGCACCGGGGATGTTAGCCACGGCATAGTGGACAATGCCGTCAACCTCATATACCGGAGAGCTGTGGGTGGTGGGATGCGATGTCTCGAAGCATCCACCTTGGTCGATAGCCACGTCTACGAGCACCGTTCCCGGCTCCATCAGCTTCAGCATATCTCTTGTGACAAGCTTCGGAGCGGCATCACCGGGTATGAGCACAGAGCCGATGACAACATCAACGTCGCGAAGCTCGCGGCGGATATTGTGCTCGGATGAATAGAGCGTGTGCACATTGGCCGGCATCTCGGCATCAAGCTGTTTCAGTCTGGGCAGCGAGATGTCGGTGATAGTGACATCGGCGCCCATTCCGGCAGCTATGCGGGCAGCAGCTTCGCCCACCGTACCACCACCAAGAACCAGCACCTTTGCAGGCTTCACGCCCGGCACACCGGCCATGAGCTTGCCCTTGCCTCCCTTGGTCTTCTGAAGATAATAGGCTCCGTTCTGCACTGCCATGCGTCCGGCTACCTCGCTCATTGGGATAAGCAGCGGCAGCGAGTGGTTGGGCTGCTCAACAGTCTCGTAGGCGATACACGTTGCGCCGCTGCGAAGCATGGCATCGGTAAGCGGTCGGTCGCAAGCGAAATGGAAATAGGTGAACACCACCTGCCCCTTTCGTATGAGAGCATACTCTGGAGAGATAGGTTCCTTGACCTTAACTATCATGTCGGCCTCGCGATAAACATCCTCAATGGAGGGCAGCATCTCTGCTCCCGCAGCAACATAGTCGGCATCTGGGAAACCACTACCCTCGCCTGCACCACACTGAACGACAACCGTGTGACCATGCCTGACAAGCTCGGCAACGCCCGAAGGGGTCATGCCCACACGGTTCTCATTGTTTTTAATCTCTTTTGGAATACCTACTTTCATATTTATAAAAGCTTAAAGGTTAATTGATTATCACCTAACTGTTTGCCTCAAGGCATCGTTTCCTTTGGTTTCAGTCCATTTTCAGCCACTGCTTGAGCTGCTGTTCATACTGAACAACGGGAGTCTGAGGCTCTACGTACATGGCGCGCTGAGCAGCTTCACCGTCTGGTTCGGCTGGCACCTCGTTCATATACTGCATTATTTCCATAAACACTGTCACCAGGTCGACGCCAGAGTCTGCCTTCATTTCGGCAAGTTCCTCCATGGTGATACCCATACTACCCAGAACTTGAACCAAAGTTGCCTGTATCACAGTGGGGTCGAAGTTGATTTCAGGCATCTCGCCACTCTGCTCCGACAGCTTCTGCATAACGGCATTGATAACGCTGCGGCAGTCGAAACCCATTGAATCCAAATAGCGCATCATCTCTACCGGTGAGCACTGGACGATGTTCTGGTAAGCAGGATTGAGCTGACCGTCGGTATACATCATAGGCCAAGCCTTGAGAGCAGCAACAGTCTGGATAAGATAAATAAGCGTAGCGGTGAGGTGTCCCATCTTTTTCACTACGAAATTAGTCTGGAGATTGGTTGCACCGGGTATGATGCTGGGCTTGAAGCCGTTGTCTTTCAGGAAGCCAATAACGGGTCGGGCCGACTGAACAGGCACGTAGTCGTCGTCACGAGAGTGGAAAATATACATACGCTGCGAAGGATCGGGCCTCCAGTCAGTAGTGATGCTCATCTTCTGGAACAAGTCCTGAATGAACATACTCTCCTCTGAGTTCAGGTCGCAGTACTTTTCACTCAGTATCTCATGTATCTTCTTTTCGCGTCCTATGCTGTCGCACACAGGCCATGAAGAGTAGTTCTTTGAGATAACCAGCCTGTCGACGCGGCTTGCCACGTAGGGTTGGAACACGCTTTCATAGTCGACATCCAGATTCTGGGTCTCTTTTGTAGACACCATCAGCAGCAGAGGAACTGCATTATAGGCGGTAGAGTCAATCGTTACGTACTGGCGATAGCACTCCTTGAGGTCTGAGGGTGAGCCTCCGGCAAAGGTCTTGTCGAAGCTGATGCGGTCGCTGTACTCCATGTCGCGCAGCTTCTGTGTAGACAACGCATCGAAACCGCCACTTGAGTAGCCAATGTTGAAAGTCAGCGGACCATAGTCGACACCCATATCAGTCAGCAGGTCGCGTGCTGCGAGCAGTGCGTCGAGGCTGGCACGGGCATTGTGTGTGCCCTGAACGAAAGCCTGCGGGAAGCGCTCGGTTACGCCGAAGCCATAGAAATCGCTCTCAACGACAATATAATTGGGGTTAAGCGGATTGGCAAGAATCATGTGCTCGAGCGTGGCAAAGCCGTAGGTCGGTGCCTCGATGCGGTTGAAGATGGTGTAATGGTTGTAGAGGATGATGCCTTCGCTTGCTGCCTCGCCCTCCCAGATATTCTCCGGGATAAGGATAGAGCCGCTCATGGTAATGGGCTGGCCGAAGGGGTCGGTAGAAGGATAGACATAGTTGATCTTTTTCATAGGACGATCCTGGTGCAAATCAAGGGGAATACCGTCCAAATCGGCTGAGAAGTGCAGCGTATCGTTGCGCATCTCATAGACCGTAGCCTCTTCGTCGATGGTCAGATTGTCGAACTCGGCGCCGAGGGCTTCCATAACTTCACCGTTGTAGGCCGTCACTGTCAGCGTGCCGTCATCCTTGAAGTCAATGGAACTGAGCTGCGAGGTGGTGAAAACCTTTGTAGTGTTGTCGGCGAGGGTAATCTTGACAACCTTGGCATTGGCTGTCACCAATGCTGCGAGGGCGAAAAGCAAAGTAAAAATCTTTCTCATGGCAGCTTACTTTTTAATGGTTTTACGCACGTTGTTTCCTTCTTTTCTCACATAGATGCCTTTCCGGGCAGGCTCTTTCTGCAATTTGCGGCCATCAACAGTATACCAACTGCGCACGCCAGAGGTCTTTGCAGACTTCTTCACATTGCTTATGCCACTGGGAACAGTGCGGTTGATTGTCGCCTGCTCTACCGGCTCCTGCGTGTTGTCCTCATAGATGAGGGTCACTTGCTCACGGTCGAACGTTATTCGCTTCACTACCTTATCACCGGCAGTGGCTACTTGTCCTTGAGCTTGCGCCATAGTTCCAATGGCACAAGCCACAAATAAAAACATAATTTTCCTAAACATAATTTATTAAATTTAAAGTTACCTTGTTATATCGTATAGAGCATTTATCATTGCAGGCTTTCAATATAGCCATCTTGCAACGCTCAGCCTATTAAACAGAGTCTTCAAATATGTTGTTGCCACCTTCGCCCAAAGGCGTTTGAATACATCGCAAAGTGCGGTAACAGCGGAGAAGCCACTCTTCCTGAGCTAACACAGCCGTGCGGTATAACGCTATAAACTATAGAGTTACGTTGCAAATATACGTAATCTCCGGGAATAATTTGCATTTCGCACTCTTTTTTTAAATATTTATTGCGTAATAAAAACACTTGGAAGCAACTCCGCAGTAGTCTGAGTTGCGGAAAAACGAGCATGAAGCAATGCAGATACACAGTTTTTTGCTACATTTGCAACCACATTCGACAGTAAAAATGACACTTCCCACAGACTTCATAAGGCAGACGGGCGATATGCTGGGCCGTGAAACAAGCGAAAAGCTGTTCAGCGCACTGCAGGAAGAAGCTACCGTGAGCCTGCGGCTGAACCCGTGGGCAAGGGCAGTGGCCGACGAGCAGGTGCTCAGCAGCTACGAGCGGGTGGCTTGGTGCCCAGACGGATACTACCTGAAGAGCCGTCCGCCCTTCACCTTCGACCCTCTGCTACACTGCGGAGCCTATTACGTTCAGGAGGCATCATCTATGTTTCTGAGCCATGTGCTGCGCTCGCTCGTACCTGAGCCGGTGATGATGCTCGACCTCTGCGCTGCCCCCGGGGGCAAGTCCACTTGCGCTTTGTCGGCTCTGGCAGAGGGAAGTGTGCTCTTCTGCAACGAGCCGGTGGCTCCGCGCGCGCAGGTTCTGGCCGAGAACATCCAGAAATGGCACCTGCCCCAGCTCGCAAACCACCAATCACCAATCACCACCCACCACTCACCACTCATAACCAACGCCACAGCAGCCGACTATGCGCGCTCGGGGCTTATGTTCGACGTGATACTCACCGACGTACCGTGCTCTGGCGAGGGAATGTTCCGCAAGGACGAGGGCGCAGCAGCCGAGTGGAGCCTTGCCAACGTGGACCGTTGCCAGAGCCTGCAACGCGACATCGTGGGCACTGTGTGGCCGTGCCTGAAGCCGGGCGGACTGCTCATCTACTCCACCTGCACCTTCAACACCCTCGAAAACGAGACCAACACAGCATGGATAGCATCTGAGCTGGGAGCCACGACAGTGGAAGTGAGCACCGACAGCAGCTGGAACATCACAGGCTGGATGCTCCCCGGCCAGCCACTCGCGGCATACCGCTTCCTGCCTGGCTTCACACGGGGCGAAGGACTCTACATGACAGTGCTGCGAAAGAACGGCACCAGCCCCGACACCACCTCGCCGGCAGAGCGCCTCGGCTCATTTCTGCGCCAGCACAAGCGGCTCCAGGCAAAGGGCAAGGCACCGAACATGATGCCCACCGACTTCCTCGATGCAATGCGCGAAGCTGCCGATGCACCGCGCGCCGAGCTGTCGTGGCAGCAGGCAGTGGCATACCTGCGGCGCGAAGCTATCACCCTGCCACCCGACACGCCGCGAGGCACGGTGTGCCTGACCTACAAGCACCTGCCCATAGGACTGGCCAAGAACCTCGGCACGCGCGCCAACAACCTCTACCCGAAGCCATGGCGCATCAAATCAACCTATATTCCAGAACAAGAAACACTACACATAATAGCATGAAACAATATCTTTCGCTACTCCAACGCATACTCGACGAGGGCACAGTGAAGACCGACCGCACCGGCACCGGCACCAAAAGCATCTTCGGACACCAGATGCGCTTCGACCTGAACGAGGGCTTTCCGCTGCTCACTACCAAGAAGCTGCACCTGAAATCCATCATCCACGAACTGCTGTGGTTCCTCCGCGGCGACACAAACATAGCCTATCTGAAGGCCAACGGGGTGAGCATCTGGGACGAATGGGCCGACGAGAACGGCGACCTTGGTCCCGTCTACGGCCAGCAGTGGCGCTCGTGGCCCGACTACAAAGGCGGCACCATCGACCAGATTAGCAACGTGGTAGAGATGATTCGCCACAACCCCGACTCGCGGCGCATGATTGTCACGGCATGGAACCCTGCCGAGATAGAGCAGATGGCACTGCCGCCGTGTCACTGTCTGTTCCAGTTCTACGTGGCCGACGGTCGTCTGTCGCTGCAACTATACCAGCGCTCAGCCGACACTTTCCTCGGAGTGCCGTTCAACATTGCGTCCTATGCCCTGCTGCTGATGATGATGGCGCAGGTGACGGGGCTCAAGGCTGGCGAGTTCATACACACCACGGGCGACACCCACCTCTACCTGAACCA
>ONLG01000079.1 GCA_900318625.1 uncultured Prevotella sp. | reverse complement strand
CAAAACAAAATTGCAGACTTATAAAACATATCTCGCAAGAAAGCAATATGGGCCATATTAGTCAGTAATATGGGCCATATTGGTCGGTAATATGGGCCATATTGGTAGCCCCCCTCAGTCCCCCCAAAGGGGGGGAGGAGGCTTGCTGGGGGCATGAAAAGAGTGGGCTGTTGTCGGCGAAAGAGTTTCTGGAATTTTGCAGTTACAGTTTTTTGTCATATCTTCGCTGCCATGAAAAGATGCTTTTTTACAGCTGCGATGGCGGTCTGTGCCGCCGTGCTGATGGCCGGCACTCCGCTGCGCCATCTGCCGTGGCTCTGCGAGGGCGACACCATAGCCATACTCTCGCCCGGAGGATATGTTGGCCAGAATGTTGTCGACGGCGGTTCGCGCACGCTGCGGCTGTGGGGTTATGTGCCCGTGGCTGCTCCCAACGCCACTGCCTGCTGGCACGACTTCGGCGGAACCGTCAGACAGCGCACCGACGACCTGCTATGGGCTCTGCGAAACCCCAGCGTGAAGGCCATCATGCCCACTCGTGGGGGGGACGGAACACCGCACGTGCTGTGCGAGATACCGCTCGACACCCTGCGCAAGTACCCGAAATGGATCATTGGCTTCAGCGACATAACGGCCCTGCTCTCTGCCGAGGCGTGCGCCGGATGGCAAAGCATCCACGGAAGTATGTGCGAAGCGATTGCCCGATACGACGGAACCGACACCGTGAGCACTGCCCTGAGAAATATGCTGCGCGGAAAGATGCCCCACTACAGCGTGAAACCCCATCCGTTGAACAAGGCAGGACAGGCTCGCGGTATGCTTATCGGAGGCAATATGTCGGTATTCGGCGGTCTGGCTGGTTCGCCATACGACTTCATCAACTACGTTGACTCAACGGATTGTGTGCTCTTCATCGAGGACATTGGCGAGAGCCTGACTAAGGTTGACCGTATGCTCCATCTGCTCAAGCTGCGCGGAAAGCTTGGCAAACTGCGCGGAATAATCTGCGGAAAGTTCACTAAATACCAGCATCCGTCGCTGGGCTACGACGATATGTATGCCATGCTGCACCAGTATCTCAAGGATTACGACATACCGGTGTGCTACGACTTCCCCGTAGGCCACGCCCACCTGCAGAACTTTCCCATGCTTGTGGGGGCAGAAGTGGAGCTGCGGGTGAGCGACTCGGGTACTACGCTTGAGTTTTTAGGTTATTAGAGGTTAGGGGTGAGACGGTTAGAGGTGAGAGGATGCTTCTCCACGAAGAGGGTTTTCAGGCCCTTTATCTTCTCTCCCTGCACGCGGCGGAGCACTTCCCGAAGTTTCTGCCGCGCAACGGCAACGTATGTGAACCGCTCCTCAACGCTTATCCTGCCAATGTCGCTGCCCGTGAGCCCACCCTTCTTGCAGAGGAAGCCCACGATGTCGCCCTTTGAAAGCTTGTCGCGCTTGCCTTTGCCAATGTAGAGCGTTGCCATGCGCGGATGCGACGGGCGCAAACCGTCGGTAGGCGGCAGCTCATAGAGCGGCAGTTCGTCGAAATCTATGTACTCCGAGCACTTTGCCACACCCGAGTCGAGGTAGTATGGACGAGCGGCAGGCTGCTGACCGTCGCCGTTGTCGTCGGCAGGAGCCACAGCAAGCAGAAAGAACGCGCGCCCCTGGCGGTCCCAACGGGCTGTGCGCCCTATGCGGTGGATATAGTTCTGGTGGGTTTCGGGCAGGTGATAGTGTACTATGTTGTCGATGTCGGGAATGTCGATGCCCCGGCTTGCGAGGTCGGTGGCAACGAGAATGTTGGTTGAGCTGTTGGCGAAACAATAGAGAGCATCCTCTCGCTCGGCCTGTTCGAGCCCACCGTGATACATACTCAGCGTGAAGCCGGCTTCCCTGAGATATGCCGCCGTGCGCTCTACGCTGTCGCGGTAGTTGAGGAACACCACCGTCTTCTCGCTGCCAAGATGGAGCAGCAGCTGGCGAAGCGTGGGCAGTTTGTCGCGTTCGGGGCTATACACCTTATATATTATTACGCGCGCGCGGTCTTTCTCGTCGTTCTGCCGATGGTCTATCTGCGTGGTACGCCCCATGTTGACGAAGCCAGGAATGGCCTCTTGCTCGGTTGCCGAGAGCAGTATGCGGCGGCGCACACGGGGCAGCAGCTCCAGCAGGGACATCATCTCGTCCTGGAAGCCCATCTCAAGACACTTGTCGAACTCGTCAATGACGAGCCATTCAATAGTCTCGGCATCGATGTTTCCCTTGCCGAGGTGGTCGGCAATGCGTCCGGGGGTGGCAAAGACGATGTGTGGCTGCTGTCGGCGAAGCTCGCGGTGCTCGTCCATAGTGGGTCTGCCGCCATAGAGGGCCATGCCACGCAGGGGGCTCTTCATGGCCTGCAGCACCTCAGCCGACTGTAGTGCAAGCTCGCGTCCGGGCACTATAACGAGTGCTCTGACACCCTGGCGGTCGTCGTCGAGCGTTTCGGAGAGCATCTTGGCCAGCGGCAAGAGATAGGCAAGGGTCTTGCCCGAGCCTGTCGGCGATAGTACTACCACGTCGCCTTTGCCCCGGAGTATGGCATCGGCGGTCTGGCGTTGCATACTACTGAGCTCCCGAAGGCCCAGATTGCTTATTGTTTTTTCGATATTCATCACGTATCTTTTCTATTTCTTCAAACTCATTGCCCATGTTCAGGTTGAGATAGATGGTGTAGAGCGGCCCCGACCACATCAGCACATTGGCCGGAAAGCTTCTGCGATAGCTCTCGATATGTGGACGGCTGGCCTCGAACAGCTCGGCAATCTCGCGCTTTGCTCGTCGTCGCTGACTGCTTTTCACATGATGGCGCATCAGTTCCTTCTCCTTCGTAATGGCCTTGTTGAAGAGTGCTATGCCCATGTTGTAGTGGGCATCGGGCTGGTGCTCGTCGGTCGCGAGCAGCTTCTTGCAAATCGCTATGCACTCGTCGTAGTTGCCCACATTGAGCAGCACCGAGCTTTTAGCCAGCAGAAAGAGCGAGCTGAGCGAGTCGGCAGCAAGGGCTTGGTCGACAAGCTGCATGGCAAGAGAGTCGTTGGCCGTGTGCTCGTAGTGGTCGACAAGGCGCGTGAAGAAGTATGGCGAGAGCGGGAAAGCACTGAAACCTTCTTTCAGTATGTCCACATATTGGGTGGTGTCGTTCTTGTTCAGATATGCCTGCGCCGCGTTTATCAAGGTCTGTTCGAGGTAGGTGGTATCGCGCCGTGCCAGCGGCAGGTAGCTCAGAGCCTTGTCGTTGTCGGCCTGCTGGAGGCTTGCCGTCATGGCCCAATAGGCTGCTGCCGCCAGGAGAGTGTCGCTGTCGGCCTTGAACAGCTTAGAGAACAAGGGCTGTCGGTGGCAGTCTATGTAGGTGTCGAACATATCAAGGGCTTCGGAAAGCTTGCCTCGGGTGGTGAAGAAGGTCCCTCCGTAGTAGAGGTTTGAGCGTATCTGGCTGAGATAGCGGGCGTTGTCCTGTCGCGAATGTGGCTGTGCTGTGGGCTTTGAAAGGCGTTTCTGCTCTACGGAGTCAAGGCTCTCAGCAGTGAGAAACAGTTTGCGAGTGAGTCGGAAGAAGGCCGAAGTGTCGTTTTTCTGCTTGAGATAGAGCTTCTCATTGGCCTGTTCGTACTGCGCACGCTGCGCCTGATAGAGGGTGAGCCACAGCTTTGGGTTGTTGCGGTGCTTGCTCTCGCGGAGCAGCGAAGCCATCAGCGACTCGGCCTTGTCGAGCGTAGTGCCGGTCTTTATCATCTCCTGGGCTTGCAACAGCTGCTTTCGCTGAGCCGACAAGACCAACGGAACGAGGAAGAATAGGAGTATAATATGTAGTCGTTTCATAATAAATAAAGAAGTGAGAGGCAAGGAGCAAGGGGCGAGAGGATAGCCTTTGCCAGCCGGAGAGCCTGTCAGCGGCTCCCGAACTGTCCTCTTACCCCTTACCGTCTTACCCCTCACGTCAGCCCCGAGGGGCAAAAGGGTTACGGATTGACGCCTGCGTCAGCAGCTGCGGCCTGTGTCTCGGGAGCGTTGGGACCCTTAACGAAGTAGTAGCTGCCATAGAGAGCATAGGCCCACTTGCGCTTCTGCTCCTTGGTAACGTCGAGAGCCTTGGCTGCCTCGAGGTAGTCGATGGCCTTGCGATAGACTACGCTGAACTGCTCGCGTGCCGAAGCAGAGAGCTGCTGCTTGTAGTTGTTAACGCGCTCCTGTGCTTTGTAGAAGTAAGCAGAGCCCAGGTCGGCATTGATTTGCAGTCGCTGGTTGTCGTCCTTGGCAAGCGGCAGAGCCTTCTCGAGCAGTGCGATAGAGCCGTCGTAGTCGTCTTTCTGCTTCAGCAGCTGGCCTTTAATGTTCAGCGCAGCGAAGTTGTTGGGGTCGGCAGCAAGCCTTTCGTCGAGTATCTTGATGGCCTGGTCGTCCTTGTCGAGCTGTGAATAGGTGATGGCAAGGAAGCTGAGGATGTCGTCGTTGTTGGGATCCTGACGATACATATCCTCAAGTTTGGCTGCATAGGCTACCGAGTCTTCCTTCGTCTTGAGCTGTGCGGCCATCACTGCAAACTTGATGCTCAGAGCATCCTTGGCCTTCTCGGGATCCTTCATGGCATATTCTACATACTTCTCAGCGTTTTTCCAGTCCTTGGCGGCAAACATCGGGTCGGAAGCGGTGTCAACATAGGTGGCAAGGAACTTGTAAGCCTTGTCGTTGTCCTTCTTCTCCTGGTAGTAGATACCACCGTTGATGAGCTGTCCGCGCAGAGTGTAGAGGCGGTCTGCGTTCTTTGAAGCGAAGCGGGGCTTCACCTTGCCCTTCTCGTTGGGCTGCTGGTCGTACTTGTCGCACTCGGCAGCATCGGCAAAGGCATTGCCTACGGCTGTGTAGAGACCCTCCTCGTCGACGGCTTTGTTGCCGCCGGTCATCTGGTTCTCGGCCTGCACGGTCTGCTCCTTGTTCACTTTGTCGAGCGAAAGATCAACGAGCTTGTTGTAAGCCTTTGCTTTCTCCTCAGCCGAAGCAAGCGAAGCAAGGTTCTGAGTGAGCAGTTGCTTGGCATCATCATAGGTCTTAGCCTTGAGGATGGCTTTCAGGGCATCGCTGTCGCCAGCGAAAGCAGCCGATGTACCTAGTATCATCAGAGCTGCAATGAGTAATTTTCTCATGTTGCTTGTTTTTAATTAAGGTTATTAATTATTCAAAATCTACCATTGGAGTGTCGTTTTCAGGTTGCTCCTGCTGGCTGTCGGTGCTGTCGCCGGAAGCCTGCGGTGCGAGTTCCTGCTTGAAAGTGTCGTTGTTCTGCGCCCATGCCGCACGGCTCTCCATCGTCACCTGTGCTTCGAGTTCGCTTCCCATGACCTTGCATACGCTTGCGATGACGTCATTCTTCTTGGCCAGATTGATAAGGCGCACACCCTGGGTGGCACGTCCCTGCACGCGGCACTCGCCAACGGAGAGGCGTATCACGATGCCGCTCTTGTTGATAATCATCAGGTCGTTCTGGTCGGTGACGTTCTTGATAGCCACGAGTCGACCGGTCTTCTCGGTGATGTTGAGGGTCTTCACGCCCTTTCCGCCACGGTTGGTCTTGCGGTAGTCCTCCACTTCGGAGCGCTTGCCGTAGCCGTTTTCGGACACTACCATCACCGTTTCCTTGTCGGCATCGTTGACAACAATCATTCCTACAACCTCGTCGTCGCCCTCGTCGAGCTTCATTCCGCGCACTCCGGTGGACACGCGACCCATCGAGCGCACTGTGCTCTCGTCGAAACGGCAGGCGCGACCGTTGCGGTCGGCGAGTATCAGCTCGTTGTGGCCGTTGGTGAGACGCACGTCAACCACCTCGTCGCCCTCGTTGATGTTGATAGCTATCACGCCGTTGGCACGCGGATGCGAGTATGCCTCAAGGCAGGTCTTCTTTATCAAGCCCTGCTTGGTTGCGAAAACAACATAGTGGTTCTTGAGGAACTCCTCGTCGTTGAGCCCTCGCAGGCGCAGCACTGCATTGACACTGTCGTCTGACTCGATGTTGAGCATATTCTGTATGGCGCGTCCCTTGGCATTGCGGTCGCCCTCAGGCAGCTCGTAACACTTCAGCCAGTAGCACCGTCCCTTGCGTGTGAAGAAGAGAAGGGTCTGGTGCATGGTTGCAGGATATATGTCTTCGGTGAAGTCGTTGTCGCGAGTGCGGGCACCCTTGGCCCCTACTCCACCGCGGTTCTGCTCGCGGAACTCGCTCAGCGGTGTGCGCTTGATGTATCCCAGGTGGCTCATTGTAACCACTACAGGGTCGTTAGGATAGAAGTCCTCGGCGTTGAACTCGTGCTCGTCGGGGATAATCTCCGTGCGACGCGGGTCGCCATACTTCTCCTTGACCTCCTGAAGCTCGTCCTTCATCACCTGCTTGCAACGCTCTGGATTGTCGAGTATCTCCTGCAAGTCGGCAATGAGCTTCTGCAACTCGTCGAACTCGGCATGGAGCTGGTCTACACGCAGACCCGTGAGCTGCGAGAGGCGCATATCGACGATGGCTTTCGACTGCAGCTCGTCGAGCTCGAAGCGCTGTTCCAGGTTGCGCTGAGCATCGCTCGGAGTGGCAGAGTTGCGGATGATATGCACCACCTCGTCGATGTTGTTCACAGCTATAATCAATCCTTCGAGTATATGAGCGCGCTCCTGAGCCTTCTTCAGGTCGAAGCGAGTGCGGCGGATGGTTACGTCGTGGCGGTGTTCCACGAAGTAGCCTATGCACTCCTTGAGGTTCAGGAGCTTCGGACGGAGCTGCAACTGGTTGGCCGGATTGGGCACCAGCGCAATGTTGTTAACCGAGAAGGAGCTCTGCAATGCCGTCATCTTGAACAGTTTGTTGAGTATGACGTTTGCATTGGCATCGCGTTTAACGTCGACCACGATGCGCATACCCTGTCGGCCAGTCTCGTCGTTCACGTTGGCAATGCCCTCAATCTTGCCTTCCTTAACCAGTTCGGCTATATACTCGATAAGCTGCTGCTTGTTAACGCCGTAGGGTATCTCGGTAACGACGATGCGGTCGTGGCTGTCGTCGCTCTCAATCTCGGCCTTGGCACGCATGACGATGCGTCCGCGACCTGTCTCGTAGGCATCTTTCACGCCCTGCAGACCATATATGTATGCACCCGTGGGGAAGTCGGGAGCCGGAATGTAGTCCATAAGCTCATCGATGGTGATGTCGGGATTGTCGATGAAGGCACAGCAGCCGTCAATCACCTCGCTCAGGTTGTGCGTCGGCATATTCGTGGCCATACCCACGGCGATACCGTTGCCGCCATTGACCAGCAGGTTGGGCACCTTCGTCGGCATCACGCTGGGTTCCTCCAGCGTGTTGTCGAAGTTCGGGTCCATATCCACCGTCTCCTTGTCCAGGTCGTCCATGATGTGCTCACCCATCTTCGAGAGGCGGCACTCCGTGTAACGCATGGCAGCAGGCGAGTCACCGTCTATGCTACCGAAGTTACCCTGACCGTCCACCAGCATGTAGCGCATGTTCCACTCCTGTCCCATACGGACCAGGGCACCATACACCGAGGAGTCGCCGTGGGGGTGATACTTACCCAGCACCTCACCCACGACGCGGGCACACTTCTTGTGCGGCTTGTCGCTTGTATTTCCAATGCCCATCATACCA
>ONLG01000080.1 GCA_900318625.1 uncultured Prevotella sp. | reverse complement strand
CGTTTTGGTTTGTCATGGGGGTGCTTGGTGTTTGTTTTTTGTTGTTTTTTGTTATGTATACTGCGGAAATACCGCAGTTTACGGAACAGGGAGTGGCTGTAGGCAGGGCAGGGAAGTGGGGCTTCAGTGGGCTTCGAGCCAGTTGTCACCCCAGCCGCAGTCGGCCACGAGGGGCACTTTCAGGTTGCAGGCGTACTGCATCTCTTCTATGACGATAGCTTCGACGCGCTCCTTTTCTTTCGGTACGACCGAGAAATTGAGTTCGTCGTGTACCTGTAGAATCATCTTTGAGCGCAGCCCCTCGGCCTTGAAGCGGCGGTAGATGCGTATCATTGCCACCTTAATAATATCGGCTGCAGAGCCCTGTATGGGCGCATTGATGGCATTGCGCTCGGCAAATCCGCGCACGGTGGCGTTGCGCGAGAGGATGTCGGGCAGGTAGCGGCGGCGGTGGAACAGTGTCTCGGCATACCCTTTCTGGCGCACCAGCTCCTTGGCTTGCTCCATGTAGTCGTGTACTTTTGGGAAAGTCTCAAAGAAACCGTCAATCAGTTGTCTGGCTTCCTGGCGGTCGATGTCGAGCCTTTCGGCCAGACCGAACACCGTGATGCCGTAGATGATGCCGAAGTTGGCACGCTTCGACTTGGTGCGTTCGTCGCGGCTGATGTCGGCGATGGGCTTCTTGTAGATGGTTGAAGCTGTGGCGGCATGGATGTCGTGACCTTCGCTGAAGGCGCGAATCATGTTTTCGTCACCCGAAAGATGCGCCATCACTCGCAGTTCAATCTGTGAATAGTCTGCTGAAAAAAACAGACAGCCAGGCTCGGGGATGAAACACTTGCGTATCTCCTTGCCGTCTTCGCCGCGCACGGGTATGTTCTGCAAGTTGGGATCCGACGAAGAGAGGCGCCCGGTGGCTGTGACGGTCTGGTTGAACGACGTGTGGATATGTCCCGTCCGGGGGTTGATAAGTTTCGGAAGGGCATCGATGTAGGTGCCCAGAAGCTTTTTCAAACCCCTGTATTTCAGTATACTGTCTACTATCTGGTGCTTGCTGCGAAGCTGTTGCAGCACTTCCTCGCTCGTCACATACTGTCCTGTCTTGGTCTTCTTGGGCTTATCGATAATCTGCAGTTTGCCGAAGAGGATGTCGCCCACCTGCTTCGGTGACGAGATATTGAAGCTCTCGCCTGCCAGAAGGTATATTTCCTTCTCGATGTCGATGAGTCTTTCAGTGAAAAGTCTTGACGTTTCTTGCAGCTGTCGGGTGTCTATCACCACGCCGTTCATCTCCATTTCGGCCAGCACGCGCACCAAAGGCATCTCTATTTCCCAGAAGAGCTGCTCCACGTCGGCCTCCTTCAGCTTGGGCTCAAGAACGTTTTTTAGCCGCAGGGTGATGTCGGCATCCTCGCAGGCATACTCGTACACCTCGCTCGGAGCAAGGCTGCGCATACTCCGTTGCTGCTTCCCCTTCGGTCCGATGAGCTCGTCGATGTGGATGGTGCGGTAGTTGAGGTACACCTCCGCCATGTAGTCCATGTTGTGGCGGAGCTCGGGTTGGATGAGGTAATGGGCTATCATGGTGTCGAACAGCTTGCCGCGCACCTCGACACCATAGTTCATCAGCACCTCGATATCGTACTTGATGTTCTGTCCAATTTTCAATATCGACTCGTCTTCGTATAGCGGACGGAAAATGTCGACAATCTCCTGAGCTTTCTCTCGCTCGGCTGGCACGGCAACGTAAAATGCCTTCTTCTCCTCGACGGAGAAGCTCAGACCCACCAGTTCGGCCTCCACAGCGTGGGTTGAGGTCGTTTCGGTGTCAAAACTCAGAGTTTGTTTTGTCCTTAAAAAGTCACATAAGCGGATGCTATCTTCCTTGTTATCAATCAACTTGTACTCGCATAAAGTACTTTTAAGGCTCTCAAAACTCGCGTTTTTGGGCGTTTCTTGACCTTCCGGCTGAAAAAAGCCAAAGAAATCGGGCTGTTCGTTAACAGTCTTTTGGGGTGTTTTAGATTTTTTAAGGAACTTGTCTGCAAGCGACTTAAATTCCAGTTCGGTGAAGATTTGCTGCAATTTGTCCTCATCGGGTTCGGCAATGGCAAGCTCGTCGAGCACGAGGCTCACCGGTGCCGAGGTGCTGATGGTTGCCAGGAACTTCGACATCTTGATGTCGTCTACCGCGTTCTCCACCTTTTCGCGCAGCTTGCCCTTGATTGATGCGGTATTTTCGAGCAGATGCTCAATATCGCCGAATTCACCGATAAGCTTCTGCGCTGTCTTCTCTCCCACACCCGGACAGCCCGGAAAGTTGTCGGCAGAGTCGCCCATGAGTGCCAGAAGGTCGATGACTTGGGAGGTTTTTGAGATGTTGTACTTAGCTTTCACCTCTGCCGGCCCGAGTGTTTCGTAGCCTCCCCCGTGCCTTGGCCTGAACTGCACCACGTTATCCGTTACCAGCTGAGCATAGTCCTTGTCGGGCGTAAGCATATAAGTCCTGATGCCCTGGGCATCGGCCTGGTGGGCGAGGGTGCCTATAACGTCGTCGGCCTCGAAACCTTCGGCCTGAAGGATTGGTATGTGGAACGCTTCGAGCAGCCTCTTGATGATAGGCACGCTCTGGCGAATGTCCTCGGGAGTGGCCTCGCGCTGCGCCTTGTATTCGGGGAAAGCCTCGTGGCGAAAGGTCTTGCCAAGGTCGAAGGCCACGCCCAGATGGGTGGGCTTTTCCTTTTCCATAACTTCATGCAGGGTGTTGCAGAAGCCCAATATTGCCGATGTGTTCAGACCTTTTGAGTTTATTCTGGGGTTCTTGATGAAAGCGTAGTAGGAGCGATAGATAATCGCGTAGGCATCGATGAGGAATAACTTAGTCATGGTTTTAATGATTTAATCACGTAAAATTACAAAAAATATTGCTACTATTACCGGCAATTTGACTAATTTTGTATCAAATAATGTGGTCGTATGGATTATCTATCCCTTATTAAACAACCTATCATTCAGGAAATTGACGATTTCATCGCTCTCTTCAACACTTCTCTGAGCCATGACGAGGGGCTTCTTCAGCAGGTTCTCGAGCACATAAGGCAGCGCGGAGGCAAGCGTATGCGCCCGATGCTGGTGCTTTTGATGGCCAAGAATTTCGGAAAAGTCTCGGCAGTGACGCAGAACGCAGCTGTCGGTCTGGAGCTTCTTCACACTGCATCGCTTGTTCACGACGACGTTGTCGACGAGAGTGGAGTGCGCCGCGGACAGGCTTCGGTCAACGCAAGCTACGACAACAAGGTGGCTGTGCTCGTCGGCGACTATATCCTTTCCACCGCACTGCTCTACGTAAGCCATACTGGTTCGCAGCAGATAGTAAGCGAGCTGGCACAGCTCGGGCGCGAACTGAGCAATGGCGAGATACTGCAACTTACTAATATTCAGCGCGAAGAGATTACCGAAGAGGTATATTATGAGATAATCAAGCGCAAGACGGCAGTGCTTTTCGAGACTTGTGCCAAGATTGGAGCGCAGTCGGTGGGTGCCACAGACCAGCAGATTGCCGCCGCAAGCGAATTTGGCTCGATGCTCGGAATGATTTTCCAGATACGCGACGACATATTCGATTATTATGATTCCAGCGAGATAGGCAAGCCTACGGGCAACGATATGCGCGAGGGCAAGCTCACGCTGCCGGTTATCCATGCTCTGAATGTTGCAGGAAACGACCATTTCACCGCTCTTGCACGAAAGGTTAAGCAAGGCGACGTAACGCCCGATGAAATCGAAGAATTAGTGAAATTTGCCAAGGATAATGGCGGAATAGATTATGCCGAGCAAACTATGCGCGAGCTGCATGACAAGGCTATGGAGTTCATACGCACCGAAGTGGCCGACAGTCCCATAAAAACAGCTCTCAAGGCTTATCTTGACTACGTCATAGAGCGAAACTACTAAACCGCTGAAAGATAATCAGTTAGCATCGTTTTGAGCCTTTCTGGTTTTCCTACAGGCTTTGTGTCTTTTTGTAAATAAGGTTGATACCTAAATTACCAAAAGAGATGAAAACAAGTAAGGATTATCTTCGTTCCAGTCTGGATCGTTGCCGTTTGCAGCA
>ONLG01000082.1 GCA_900318625.1 uncultured Prevotella sp. | reverse complement strand
TTGTGGTAAAAACAAAGGTAACAAAAAGGCTGAAACCCAAACGAGGGCTTCAGCCTAATTTTATATCAAGAAAAAAGTTTTAGCGGACAGCAATAATTTTTAACTCTTTAATCTTTCAAGGCCCTGCCTATTCGCTCCAGACCTTGCATCATCAGGCTTCGCTGACACGCCATGTTGATGCGCAGGAAGCCCTCGCCGGCAGTGCGTCCGTAGATGGTTCCGCTCGACACCCTTACCTTTCCTTTCCTTAGCAGCTTGCCCGTGGCTTCGTCTGAGCTTAGCCCTGTCGACCTGATGTCTATCCAGGCAAGGTAGGTTCCCTCGAGTTTAGTGACCTTGATGTCGGGCAGTTCGCGCTGAAAGAAGTCTTTCAGTGCTGTGTAGTTGCCCTGGATATACTTGTTCAGCTGGTCGAGCCAGTCCTCACACTCGTTGTATGCGGCCTCAAGAGCCACCGGCCCGAACGGGTTGAGGTCGCAAATCTCGTTGATGTTGACCGCGCGGTCTATCTTGCGGCGCAGCACAGGGTCCTTGCACACGATGTTTGCCGTCTGCAATCCGGCTATGTTGAACGACTTGGAGGGTGAGTTCATCACCACGCAGTTGTCCTGACAGGCATCGCTCACGCTGGCAAACGGAGTGAACTTGTAGCCTGGCATCACCAGCTCGCAGTGTATCTCGTCGGCAATAACCTTCACGTCGTGGCGCAGACAGATGTCGTTCAGCCTGCCCAGTTCCTCCTTTGTCCACACGCGGCAGGCCGGGTTGTGTGGGTTGCACAGCAGAAACACCGTTGTCTTGGGGTCGGCGCAATGTTGCTCGAAGGCATCGAAGTCGATGGTATAGGTGTCGCCGCTGCGGACGAGCTCACATTCGTCGGCCACGCAACCGTTGTTTTGTATTGAGCTGAAGAAGCAGTTGTAGACCGGTGTGAGCACCAGCACCTTCTCGCCCGGCAGGGTCATGGCCTTCAGCGCAGCCGAGATGGCAGGCACCACGCCCGTGGTGTAGATTACCCACTGCCTGTCAATCGTCCAGCCGTGGCGTCGGCGGAACCAGTTTGTCATGGCATCGTAGTAGCTGTCTTCCACTTTGGTGTAGCCAAACACGCCGTGCTCTACTCTCTTGTGCAGTGCATCGATGATAGGCGTAGCCACACGGAAGTCCATGTCGGCCACCCACATCGGGATGATGCCCTCTCGCGGGTCGATGTCCCACTTGTAGCAGCCCGAATGTCGGCGTGCCACAGGCTTGTCGAAATCGTAAATCATTGTTGTTTAAGGTTAACTGTTATTGTGTGTTTCATAGTGTCTTGCGTTGTCAGCCCAGCCGTTGTTCTATCACGCAGTTGTGTGGGGGCTTGGCAAAGCGGTCGTAGGTGATGCGTCCTATCCTGTCGGCCACGATGTGTCCGCTGCGCGGGTTCTTCACCTCTGTTATGCTTCCGCGTATGTCGGCCACCACGTCCGAGTCCTCGAAGGCTCTGTCCGATGCTTCGTCGAAGGTGCAGTCCTCGAGCACCAGCCCCTCGGCATAGCACAGCGGCTGCTCTCCGGCGATGTGGCAGCGCACCAGACGCACGTTCTTCGAGTGCCAGGCCAGATACTCTCCGTCGAGCACCGAGTCGTAGATGGTGACGTTCTCACATTCCCACAGCGAGTCCTTGGTCACTATCCGGGCATTGTGGATTTCCACGTCGCGGCAGTATTGGAACACATATTTCGCGTCGCAATCCAGTCCGTCGACATATACCTCGCGGCAATACATGAACGGATATGTGCCGTTTCTCAGCTTCAGGTTGGTAGCCCGCAGGCCGGTGATGTTCCAGAAAGTTTCGTCGGCATCGTTGATGGTGACGTTCTCGAGTGTGAGATGCTCCATTTCGCGGAACAGTTTGGGCGCGTTTATCACGGTGTCGGTCATCGTCATGTCGCGGCTATACCATATAGCCGAGCGCGATCCCTGCTCAAACAGGCAGCCTGTGATGCGGCTGCCGTCGACGTGCCACCACGGATACTTGCCCACAAAGCGGCAACCGTCGGCCTCCACGTTGCGGCAGCATTTTATTCCCGACTCTCCTTCGGCTATAGTCACGTCCTCCATACGGGTGTCTTCGATACCGAACAGCGGGCGCTCACCGCCGAACGTCTGTCCTTTGATAAGCTTCATGTGTCGTTTTGAGTAATGTTTTCATGTATACTAAAAGCAACAAGGCGGAACAGCTCTTGCTCCGCCTTGTTGTATTGTCAGCTGTATGGTGTCATTTACAGGTTGGGGTTGATTTCGTTCCACTTGTCGATGGCCGGCACGATGCCCAGCGTAACCAGCTCGTCGCGCATCTTGCACAGGTGCTCGTAGCTCTGGTCGAGCTTGGCGTTCTCCTCGGCTGTTCCCTGCGGAACCTCGAAGTGTGCGCCGCTCTGGTCGAGCTTCGTCTTCATGGCCATCATAATGTGGTCGTACTTGTCGGTCTTCACGTATGTGCCAACGGGGAAGCGGAAAGGCTCACCGCCCATAGCCGAGCGTATCATCTCTACCGACAGGTAGGCCGGGCTCTGGAACGAGCTGCGTCCGCGCAGTTCGATGATCTTTGCACCGCCCTTGGTAACGTCTGTTTTCATCTGCTCCCACTCCTCGGCGCTCATTTCGTCGGTGCCGATGATGTCGGTAAGCTTGCGACCGGCTACCGTTACGTGGCTGCCGAACACAGCCATCTGCTCGCCGTGGCCGCCGTATGTGGCGCAGCCTTCAATCTCGCTCTGCTTAACGCCGAACTTCTTGGCCAGCGCACTCTGCAGACGAGTGGTGTCGAGACCGGCAAGTGTAGTCACCTGACCGGGTTTCAGGCCGCTGTAGAGCAGTGTTACCAGACCGGTGAGGTCGGCTGGGTTGAAGATGATAACCACGTGCTTCACGTCCGGGCAGTACTTCTTGATGTTCTTGCCCAGTCCTTCGGCAATCTCGCAGTTGCCCTTCAGCAGGTCCTCGCGGGTCATGCCGGCCTTACGTGGAGCACCGCCCGAAGAGATAATGTACTTTGCATCCTTGAAGGCTTCAGCCACATCGGTCGTAGCAACTATGTGAGCCTCGTCGAAACCGCTCTGTCGCATCTCCTCGGCAACACCTTCTACGGCATTGGCAGCAAAGGGAATGTCGTAAAGACAAATCTCACTTGTCAGGCCCATCATCAAGGCCGACTGCACCATGTTTGAGCCAATGGCACCTGCGGCACCAACAATCACCAGCTTGTCGTTTGTTAAGAATTTCATGTGTGTAATGTGTTTAATATTGATTAGATCGTATTTCAATACCGCAAAAGTACTAATTTTCGACTTATACCACGCATTTCGGCTCACTTTTTTATTTGTTATATTCTAAATTGGCTTTCGCAGGCTCGGGTATGGAAGCAGGGGGCAGGTGAAATGCTATTTCTTTCCGTTCTCGCGGTAGTAGTCCAGTCCCGTCTGCACGTTCTTTATCACTGCTTTCGATGAGAATGTGGCACCGGTGGCGCAGTCTGGCTCCAGCTTACGGGCCTGCTTCACGCTCTTTCCGTTCCATTTGCCGAGCAGGTTCTTCTTCACGAGGGCAAAGAACTTGGGCGTTTCCTGATTGGAAAGGGCTTCCACCTTCACAATCTTCTTGCCTTTGATGTATATCTTCACGGGAGTTGGGCCCATGTAGCCGCGCACTTTCTTGGTGAGCGAGGTGGTGTTGATTACTGTCATGCCGTTTTCCTTGGTTATGACGTTGTCGGCAGGCATCGCGCTCGCCATCGTCAGGACAACCGCCAGGGCTGCGCCGGCGGTCAGGATAGTCATTTTTTTCTTTTCCATATCTTTGTTGTTGTCAGTTCGTATTTGGTTAAGCATGGGGG
>ONLG01000083.1 GCA_900318625.1 uncultured Prevotella sp. | reverse complement strand
TTGCAATGAGCGTAGCTCCGGTGAGTGTGCCGTCAGCAGCAGGCTCTGTGTCAGTCACATAGATGTTGGCACCACAGTCGGCACCTTCCCATGTTGACTTGATAGCACCTATACTCTTCGACTCACCAAGGTCGATATAGAAGCCCTGAATACCCAGTGTCTGGTTGTATGCCAGGTTAGCACCATTCTGTGGGAAGAGAAAAACGTTGTCGGTGTTGCCGTCTTGAGTAATCTTCTGCAGATTATCCTCAGTCACCGCACCTACTGGGAGAAATGACTTCAGCCCACCCAGCGGCACAACCGTCTTGCCTGATGTGAGATTAGTCTGGGCTAATCCCGCCATTGTACCCAGGAGGGCAAACAATAGTAGTAATGTTTTACGCATAGTTGAATGTTAATAATTAGTTATAAAATCGTTTCATTTGTATCACTTGACTGCTACCTTTTTCCCGTCGACGATGTAAATACCCTTTGGAAGGCCAGATAGCTGAGAGCCTCTTTCGGAACGGCAAGAAACCTTGCGCCCCATGAGGTCGTAGACCTCAGAAGAGCTGCAAGGTTGGTTGCTGATAGAACTTATACCTGTTGTAGACTGAAGCTGTAGCTGATTTAGGAAGAACGAGGTGACTCCGCCATTCCATAAGATAATGGTGTGGCGGCCAGCCTTGAGCTGGAAGCTAATATCCTGCTGTTGCCACTGGCTGGAGGTGGAGCTTAGCGTGCCGTCGAACACTTTTCCCGCCGACTTCAACTGGTCTACATAGACTCGTATGTCATTGTCGGCAGTGGAATTCATCCGCAATGAAAGGGTGTAGGTGCCGTCCGACGGTACGTCAATCTGATAAGTTGCCGTTGCTCCCGACGTAAATTCCACCTGCAAAGGCAGCTCGCTGTTGCTATCAGTGTTGCGGCGGAGCTTCACCTGCTGGTCGTCCTTGCTGGCATCTACATAGTCCTTGGCCGCGATAGCCTCATCAACGGCGTAGTATTTTTCTGTATCGAAAGCCGACATATTCACGTAAACCGTGCCAAGCTCCGACAGACTGCTGGTCGACGAGTTGGTCTGGAAGATGCTCATATATGGATATTTCGTTGCGGCATCATTGCCGATAAACCACGCATAGCCCTCAACGAGGTCGCTCTTCTCCAGATACTGCACCTTTTGCGTCATCTGGTCGATCTGGAAGTTTACGTTCTGTATGGTACCGTCGTTCTCCCATGCGCAGAACTCAGTGAGCATCATGCGGGGATAGTGGCCGTTGGCTTCCTTATAACTGTTCAGAAACGTCACGATGTTGGGATACTTGCCGTAGACATCTTTCTTGCTGGGGTTGAACAGGTCGGCATAGAAATACTCGGTGGCAAACCAGTTCAGGGCCGAAGCCCAGTTCATGTAGCAGTGGAGTGCGAGGCAGTCGATATGTGCCTGGGGGTAAAGGCGAAGAAACTCGTCGAGCCACTCGTAGGGCGACCACGTCCGTCCACCCACTTTCTCACCCGTGAAATTGAGTGCCGGAGCTACGAGCTTCAAGCCATATTCGGCAGCGATTGCTTCGAGGCGAGGCCATGCAGTAGCGGCCTGCTGAGGTGTCATGTTCGATTGCGCTGAGAAGTTGGGTTCGTTGAAGCCCAAGAGGTATTTAGTGCCGGGATGGCTGCCGAGCCACTGGCGCAGTTTAGTCTCGTCGAAGTTGTTGTTCCAACACATCGGAACATATTCCATGCCGCCTTCCGAACCCAGATTGTCAGGTCGTCCTACCGGTGCCTGTCCCCAGTTATATACCCAGGATACACCGGGCAAGAGCTTCCCGATAACTGCTTCCGAGAAGTTCTGACTGGCTTCGTGCCAACCCAGACCGCGCGCCACTGCCGGCAGCAGGACTGTAAGGAGTAATAAGTTGATAAAAAGTCGTCGCATTGTTAATCTGTGTGGAAATAGTGGGAAGCGGAGAGTGGAGAATGGATTGCACCTGCATCATTCGCCACTCTCTACTTGCATGAAAGGGGAATCATCTCTTCTACCTCGTCAAGCTTGAACACGCTGTTGCCTTCTTCGTCAACGCTCTTGTAGCCATACTTGCCCAGATCGGCACTGGTATCCTTGTAAGTAGGTATTTCCTTGGTCTTGCTCTTGTAGAAGAAGATGTTGTCGAAGCAGAGCTCAGCCTCAGCCTTACCGCCGCTGAGGAACGCTATCACGTTGTCGTCGGCTCCGTTGTTGGCAAAGAGCTTTGTGGCAAACTGGCGGAGAGCCTTCACGGGAATGTCGAAGAAGTACCATTTGCCGTCGCGCTTGAAGTCGCCGATGCTGGCAAGGGTGCCGTCGCTCAGTCCAACGCGGAACTTAGCATTGCCCACCTGCATCTCGTGAGATGTGTGCATATCCAAATCGGTTCCCTTCATGCCGAAGTGGAGCCAGTATGTATCGTCAATCATTGAGAGGTCTTCGCCTGAAAGGTGGAAGCCCAGTCCCGACCAGCTCTTGCCGGCGGGCACCATGAACATATTGTAGCCTTCTTCCCAACCGAAAGAGTTGGCCATACCGTCGCGGTTCACTGCCATATAGGTATTTTCCCAGATATAGAGGTGGCGGTTGGTGTTGTTCACGTTGTAGTCCTTGAGCACGTTGCTCTCAGAGAGGAAGTGACCGGTAACACCCTGGCTGGTGCTGATGAGCACCACGTCCTCGCAGTCGCTGAAGTTGAAGTTGGGATTGCCCTCAGCATCTAAAGCCTCTGTTGCGAAGCCGCTGAGTTCAGTGGCATCGTCGTCCTGTGGCTCGGGCTCGGGCTCTTCCTCGATGTTTGTCTGCACGTCGCCATTCTCGTCAACGTAGGTGTACTGACGGTCGGCATCGTCGTCAGCCTGATAAACACGCACCCAGTCTACGTACATCTTTGCCTCGTCACCGGCATTGGGCAGGGCAGTGATGCCACTGGGGTTGTAGATTTTGGTGAACGTACCACCCACTGCCAGGTTGAAGAGGAAGTAGAAAGGCTTCTGGAAATATGTACCTGGTGCATACTTGTCGGTAGAGGCAGTGATGTTCAGAGTGTAATAGCGTGCAGCGCGCTTCTTGGCGTTGGTGTACTTCTCCAAGTCGTAATACATATATATATAGTCGCCGTCCCACTCCACCGTGAAGATATGGTATTCGTCTTCAACAGGACTCATGGCATTGAACTGGTCGCGCGTAAACTCCTGCGAGTTCATCTGGTGGTCCTCGTTAGACGCACTGGGACCGTAGTGGAGCGTTCCTGAGAAATAGCGGTCCTGCAAACCCCAGTTGATACCGTTGTAGTGACCCATCTCCACGATGTCAATCTCACCGCAGCGAGGCCATCCGTATTTGTTGATGTCGTTGCCCATCATCCAGTAGGCAGGCCACAGGCCGTTGGCTGTCTTGGGGAACTTTATCTTTGCCTGCATGATGCCGTGCTTGAAGGCTGCCTTCTGGTTCGAATTGATACGTCCTGAGGTGAACGCCTTGCCCTCGAAGCTTTCGCGTCGTGCGGTGAGCACCAGATTGCCATCGGCAACACTCACGTTCTCACGACGGTAGTACTGCAACTCCTGGTTGCCGCCACCGGCACCAGAAACCTCAACATTCCAGTTCTTTTCGTTCAGAGCCGTACCGTTGAATTCATCACTCCACACGAGCTTATATCCATCGGGAGCTCCTTCTATGGCCTGTGCAGCAGCTCCGAGAGGAAGCGCAGCCATTGCCAAAGCAAATAGTTGTGTCTTGAAATAGCGCATCGGTTAATTTACAATTAATAATTAACTATGAGTAATTACTTAAATAATATCTCTTTTCTCCCCCCTCCCTTGGACAGGGATGGGGGGTAGGCTTCCTTATTTCTGTATAAACTTCTTTCCGTTCTTCACTACAACTCCCTTGTAGTTCTTCGACACCTGCTGGCCGGCGAGGTTGTAGATGGCACCGTTGTCAGCCTTTGTAGCAGCCTTAACCTCGTTTACGCCTGCCGACTCGTCGGCCTTGTAGAAGTAAACGCCATCCAAAGCGAGTGCAGAACCCTTCTCGGTGATGGTGATAGTGTAGAGCCCAGACTCTGGATCGATGGCACCTTTAGTAAATGCAGACCCTGTAGCTTTGTCAAAGCCAACGGTGAAGATGATGTCGATGGGCTGAGAGAAGTCGTACTCGAAGCCGAAGTCGCCGTCCTCGTCAACCAAGTCCTTCACGGGGATGTCAAGATAGTACCACTTGTTAACAGCCGGAGCCATGCCAGCACCCACCATTTTGCCGCTCGTTGAGCCTAAAGCCTTGTTTATTATTATTGCTGTCCGCTAAAACTTTTTTCTTGATATAAAATTAGGCTGAAGCCCTCGTTTGGGTTTCAGCCTTTTTGTTACCTTTGTTTTTACCAC
>ONLG01000084.1 GCA_900318625.1 uncultured Prevotella sp. | reverse complement strand
TTAGGGGCTTACTTTTGGAAAATACAACTCATTATCGCATATAATCAGCGATTGAAAGCCATTTCTTTGACAATAAAAACTTTTAGCGGACACCAATATAACTAATTTATTAACCTAACATGAACAAATCAAGCAAAACTCTTTGGGCATTTCTGATTGCCCTCGTCAGTGTGTTCGGCTCGTCTACCGTGGGCTGGGCAGCTGACCTGAACTACGATGGAAATCCTTTCCGGCTTTCTACCGACAAATGTCTGTATGCTCCTGGCGAGCAGGTGGCTTTCAACTACGACGGCACGTTGCCCTCGGGAGCACGTGTGCGTTACTACAGAGGTTCCGAGGTGATAGGCGAGGAGAGCCTGTCGGGCACACAGTGGCGCTGGACTGCTCCGCAGCGCAACTTCACCGGCTATCTGGCCGTGGTCTATGTGCCTGGCAGCAACAACAAGGAAACCATCTACAGCACCATTGCCGTCGACGTGTCGTCGTCGTGGGGCAAGTTTCCGCGCTATGGCTTCGTGGCCACCTACGACGACTCCAAGACCAAGAGCACCATCCAGGCCGAGACCTCGTGGCTGAACCGCTGCCACATCAACGGCATACAGTACTACGACTGGCAGTATCTGCACGAGATACCCTACGACAAGCACGGCCATCGTGACGAGTGGACCGACCTTGCCAACCGCAAGATCAGGGCCGACGTGGTGCGCAACTACATCAGCGAGCACCACCGCTACGGCATGAAGGCCATGTTCTACAACCTGCTCTTCGGTGCCGACCCCGGTTATGGCGACCGCGGAGTGAGCTGGGACTGGGGAATGTTCAAGGATGGGGAGCAGGACTACCATCCGCTGCCCGACGGATGGCGCGGCCCCATCTATCTGTGCGACCCGTCGAACAAGTCGTGGCAGAACTATCTCATTGAGAAGAACAACGATGTCTACGAGGCTTTCGACTTCGACGGCTACCACATCGACCAGCTGGGCTATCGCGGCACCGTTACCAACCGTGCCGGCGGCGAGATACCCCTGACCTGGGCCTACTCCGACTTCATCAACTCGATGAAGAAGGCACGCCCCGACAAGCTGCTTGTGATGAACGCCGTGTCGAACTACGGCTCGTCGGAGATTATCTCCACTGGCAACGTGGAGTTTAGCTACACCGAGCTGTGGGGCAGCGAGGAGAGCTACTGGGACATGGAGCGAATGGTGCGCGAGCACGCTGAGGTAGACGGACGCGGCACGGCATCGGTGTTTGCTGCCTACATGGACTACAACCGCCGCGACAACGGTGGCGAGTATTTCAACACCCCCGGCATCCTGCTCACCGATGCCACGATGTTTGCCGTGGGCGGCTCGCACCTGGAACTGGGCGACGGTCATATGCTCTGTGCCGAGTATTTCCCCAACAGCAATCTGCGCATGAGCGACGAGCTTATCTCCTCGCTCACAAAGTACTACGACTTTATGACTGCCTACGAGAACTACCTGCGCGACGGCGGTTCGGTGGTTGACCCGCAGATAAGCTGCACCAACGGAGTGGTCGACATCAACCGCTGGCCGCCCCCGACGGGGCGCGTCACCGCCTACAGCCGTCAGCTCGATGGCCGCAAGGTGATCAACCTGCTCAACTTCTCGAGCACACGCGACGAGAAACACACCCTGCTGCGCGATGTCGACGGCGATATGCCTGAGCCCGCTCTGAAGCAGAATATCAAGGTGAAGGTCTACTCGGAGAAGGCATCGAAGGTGTGGGTGGCTTCGCCCGACCACTTCGACGGAGTGCCCCAGCAGCTCAGCTTCTCGCGCTCGGGAAACTATATAGAGTTCAACGTGCCCTCACTGAAGTACTGGACGATGATTGTCATTGAGCAGGATGGCAGCGTGGAGCCTACCCCCGAGCCTACACCGTCTGACTACACCTCGCTCTATCTCGTTGGCGACAACACTCCGGGCAAGTGGAACCTGAAAGAGGCCACCCCGTTGCAGCCCACCTCAGTCAGCGGCATCTATTCAGCCACTCTCCGCCTGACGGCCAGCGGCTCTTTCAAGATAGCCACCGACAAGGACGGCGACTACAGTCAGAAGTTCTTCTTCCGCGATGCTGCGAACAGCGGCAAGATCAGCGAGGACGGCACTGGCGACCGCCAGTGGACCGTTGGCGAGGATGGCGACTACACCGTCACCGTCAATATGAACCAGATGACTATCAGCATAGAGAAGCAGGGCAGCGTTCAGCCCACGCCTGCACCCGTTGACAATGTGTCGCTCTATCTCGTTGGCGACAACACTCCGGGCAAGTGGAACCTGAAAGAGGCCACCCCGTTGCAGCCCACCTCAGCCAGCGGCATCTATTCAGCCACTCTCCGCCTGACGGCCAGCGGCTCGTTCAAGATAGCCACCGACAAGGACGGCGACTACAGCCAGAAGTTCTTCTTCCGCGATGCTGCGAACAGTGGCAAGATCAGCGAGGACGGCACTGGCGACCGCCAGTGGACCGTTGGCGAGGATGGCGACTACACCGTCACCGTCG
>ONLG01000085.1 GCA_900318625.1 uncultured Prevotella sp. | reverse complement strand
GGCAACGGCCAAGGCGACACCCCGCAAGACGACCCTCAGGTGCTCGTGCTGGGCTACCATCTTGCTCCGGCAACCCGTGCGGTAAGCCAAACAATGCAGACGGTGCGCCTCGACAGCCGTATGAGGCTGGGCCTGTCGCTGCTCAGTTCAGAGAGTCAGGTCATATTATATAATAATGTGGAGTATATGCCCGACCCGTCGCAGACCTCAGCCGAAGCCACCGAAGACCGTCTGGTGCCTGTGGTGACTCCCGGACCGTCGCCGCTGCCTGCTGAAGAGACCGATGTAATAGTCTATGCGCCATACGTTGACGGCATCGACGGCACTGCCGAACGCACTTTCAGCGTGCCTGCCAACCAGCAGACAGAAGAGGATTTCCTGCGTGGCGACCTGTTGCTGGGCAAGCTCACGTGCCAGACTCTCACTGATGTCACGCCAGATATTGAGCTGAAGCACGTCACGGCACGCCTTAACCTCAACATCAATATCTCGAAAGGCTACACTCTCGACTATCTTCAGGGTGCGCGCTTCTATGTGGCTGGCTTGAAAACGACATTCAACTATAATCCAATAACGCAGGAAACGGGTGCCGCCACCGGTGATGCGCAGGATATGCTGGCCTTCACCGTGACAGGGCAGGAGGGTAGCACCACCAAGCTTACGGGATGTCTGCGCGTGATACCTCAGACCCTGCTCAAGGGAGCGATCTTTCTCAAGATTGTGTTCCCCGACGGTCATGTCGTGACTACCAGGATGACGAAGAACGTGGAGCTCGAACGAAACCACTACCACGACTTCACCATTAATCTCTATGGCCGTGGCATCGACATGATAGCCGAGCTGGTGGACTTCGAGACTGGCCCGGAAACCACCGTCGACTGGGATCCACGTCACTGAGATGGCTCTTACGCAAAGACTGCAAAGGGCATCATGTCATGCAGAAGCATACGAAGAACTCGTCAGATAAAAACAAACAACAATGAATAACAGCATCAACATCTTATCAAAACGCATCCTTCCGGCATCGCTGTCGGCTCTGGCTGTGCTCCTCCTGGCATCGTGTGCCGACGAGAGCACGCCCGCGTCAGCCGACAAACTGCCTGCGGAGGTGTGCTTCACGGCTGCTCTCGGGGCTCCTCTCACCAGAGCCACGACCAGTGGAGTGTGGGAAACGGGAGAACTCGTGGCCGTGGAGATAGGCAGCGAGCGAAAGCAGTATGTCGTGAGGACTGCCGACGGAACCATGAGCGGCAACGGAGAGGCCAACACTTACTACTGGATGACCCCGAGCGACCCACCGAAGGAAGTCACGGCATGGCATCTGGGCCAGTGGAACGGGGCTGAGGCGGCACAGGTAGACATGGCTTGTCCCGGCACGTTCAGCGTTTCAACCGACCAGACGGCAGGCACCGCAGCCTCCGATTTCGTCTATGCGCCATTGCAGACAATCAGCTTTGGGGGCAACAGCACCCTGAAGTTCTATCATCAGCTGGCCCTGCTCACCATACGGCTCGACCTCGAACAGGGGCATATCAGCAAGTTGCTCATCGGTACGGATGCCGACCCGGTGGCTGTTGGGGGCGACTTCACGGCACCGTCAGGCGGCAACCAGGTGTTCGGGGCATGGGACACCACGTCGGGAGCCACGGGAGTGGTGTCGGCGTGCCGTCTGGCATCGTCGGGAAAGGAAGGATATCCGCTCTGCTACCAGTGTGTCATGCTGCCGCAGGACCGTCAGGGCAAGCCGTTTATCACCGTAGTGCTTACGAGCGGCGAGCGTTACACGTGGACCGACACCGAGAACTGCACCAAGTGGGCACCGGGAGTGTCATATTCATATAACTTCCGGCTGCGCAACGGCCTCATTGAGAATGTCACCGACGAGGAGTGGCTGCCCGAAGGGGCACAGGGCTCTATCAGCGTAGTGGCTACCATGTGGGACGGAACGTCGCTTCCATACGGTGTCACGGCCAGCGACGACCACTGGGACGAGTACACCGAGACCTTCGGTTTCATCGTTCGCGACGACTGGTGGCTCAAGACCGACCTCAGCCGAGGCATCGTTGACAGCACTGT
>ONLG01000087.1 GCA_900318625.1 uncultured Prevotella sp. | reverse complement strand
TCCAAGAAGTAGGTGTCGCCAATCTTATAGATCCAAGGGGCTTCCTCAAAGCCTGTCTTCATCACCCTCCTATGGAGCTGGTAGTCCATCTTCATGCATTTAGGTCCGAACTGTGCCTCGTCGTCCAACATAGCACGCATGTCACAGATGCCGTTGTTGGCAAAAGACTTGTCAATGCTAATCATATCTTCGTTTAACTTGGCATACCAGCAACCGTTGTTGCCCCAGAAGAGCCAAGCTTGCCCGTCGTCGTCGATGAACACTGTGGGGTCGATGAAGCCCCAGCCGCCAGGGATGAGCGGCTTTCCAAGTGCATCAGCCCAAGGTCCTTCAGGACGGTCGGCTACAGCTACACCAATGCCGTGCAGGTGTTTGGTGGTGTCTTCTGCTGCCACATACCAATACCACTTTCCGTTGCGCTCGATGGCCTGAGAAGCCCAGGCATTGAACACCTGCCAGTCGGGCATACGGAAGTAGGTGGCTGTATCCAAATCATGTCCCGTAAACACATAGAGGCGGTCGCCCGAGACCACAGGGGCAGGGTCGGGAGTGTACCGACGATTGGACACGCGTTTGATACTTGAGCTCTGCTCATTTGCCTGTTGTTCTTGCGCTTGCAATGTAAGTGTCAGCAAAAATGCGATTGCTGTGAGAATAATACTTTTCTTCTTCATTGTTGATAAAGGTTTTAGTTTGTGGCGACAAAGGTACGGAAAAAAAATGAAAAGTGTGAACGAAAAGTGAGATTTTTGCATAATTATTGGGAGAATCATTTGTGAGTCTCAGGAAGAAGCCTTACATTTGTGGTGGAATTCATAAAGAACCTAAAATCCGCAACTAATAGTTTTGGAAGCAATATTTTCCTGTCAGCCCCTCCATTTGGCGATTATTTTGCCATTACGGTGACGCTTTATGGATGGTTGTGCCCAACATCCCCTTACCCCGTCAAAGCATTACAGGGGCTTTATGCTGTCGTTGACCCGCAAAGCCGGTTTCTCAGCCGTCTGAGAGTGCAAAAGGGTTTAGATATGATTGGTTGTCCGTGTAGATGTTCAGCTCATAGCGTCTGGCTGTCCTTATCCACTTGGCGGGCACGCTGGTGAACTTGAACACGAAGGCTTTGATACGGCTCGTCTTCTTCAGTCCGAAGGCTTTCGTGTCAAGCCTGTCCATGAGGAACTTGTAGAAGTTGCGTATGATTGCCGTCAGCAGCAGGAACACGGTGTTCTCTGCCATGAATGACTTGGGCAGCCTTGCCCGTCCAAACCCGTTATTCAAGTCGTCGAAGATACGTTCCTTTCCACCTCTGAGATTATAGAACTCCACGATCTCGCGGTTGGTTGAGGTGTAGTCGTTGGTCAGTATGCAGCGGTAAGTGTACTCGCCTTCCCACAAGTCCTGCTCGCCGTCCAGCCGGCGCTCGCGCTGTATGACGAGTCGGTATGCCCTGCCCTCCCATTTTTCCGTGATGATGGAGTTCAGCTCATACTCGATGCCGTTGATCACCTCGCGCTTCCATCCCCTCAGTGCCAGCAGGCTGTCGTAGAGCGAGCCGCAGCGGTTGGCACGAATGTAGAACAGCTCCGAGTGTTTCTCGACGGTCTCCACTATCTCGCGCGAGCAGGAGCCACAGTCCATTCTGGCTCGTCTGACATGGATGCCGTTCTGCTCAAGATTTGAGAAGATGCGCTCCAACGTGTCCTGCTGGTGGAAACGCACGTTGGCGTTGCCGTCGCGGTTCTCTATCCCGACGATGAGGTCGCCGATGACGGCAACGCCGGGGCTGTAGCCCGTGAACTTCTTGTAGGTCATCTTCGCATCGTACTTCTCCGTCTCTATGAACTGGTGGTCGAAGTCCAGGTCGTATGACTCACCGGCCACGAGCTGGCCTGTGTTCTTGAGCGCCTTCACCAGCAGGCTGTTCAGCTTCGTGGCGGTGTTGAAGTCATAGCTCTTTCCCGTGTCGGAGACATAGGTCGTGTTGGCTGTAGCCAACTCCGAAATCCCCCTCAAAATAGTATCAGAGCTGCATGTGCGCAGGGAGGGATGAAGCGACAAGTGGGGCATCAAGTGGCTTGTTACGTCTTCCACGCAGTCGCCGCCGCAGAAGTAGACGCTCGACAGCGAACGGACTATCTCGCTGAACTGATATCCGATGATACTGCTGCATCTCTGACCCAGTGTTGAGTCGATAACGGGTGAAAGCATGGAGTCAAATTTCTCCATGATTGAAAAAATTCCTCCAAAAGGTGTGAG